>NZ_JBIYCY010000013.1:0-168734 GCF_044908235.1 Rhodococcus sp. 27YEA6
ACAGGGTGTGGGAGAGTAGGACACCGCCGAACACACATTAGAGAAGCCCCCCAACCAGTGATGGTTGGGGGGCTTTCTCGTACCCAAAACACCCCACCCCGCCAACACCCGAAAGCACCCCCGCCGGCACCCCCGACTTCGAGTGAACGGTACGTTCGTCGCCTCAGATCGACCCAACGCACCGTTCACACCATCAGGGGCGGGCAACGCCGCCGGCACCCCGCCCGGGATCGAGTGAACGACACGCTCACCCTCTTAGACGAGGGGAACGGTACGTTCACACCATCAGGGCAGGAATTGGGCGAGGAAGATGCCGCCGCCGACGCACGTAGCGACTTGTTAGCCAAGGTATAGATTGTGAACCGTCTCATAAGTCCGAAGTACTCCCCGATTTTGTGCCTTCGTCCCTAGCACTTTGGCCTAGGCTGAGTCTCATGGTGGGGTTGAGCAGCTCGAGGGTGTCGCATTTGCGACTCGTTCCGACGGAACCTGAAGAACTGCAAAGGTTTGTACAAGAAGCTGGCGGAGGGCGTGGGGGCATTCAGATTGCGCGATCGTTGCGTTCGAAGAGGCGCGCGGTACCGGCGCAATACGCGATACGTATCAGTGTCGACAATGTTTCCACTCAGATCTGGCGACGAATCCTCGTCGCGTCGGATCTGAATCTGGATGACCTGCATTCGGTGGTTCAACGGGCAATGGGGTGGAGTGACCGTCAATCGCACGCGTGGTCCAAGTCCGGCAGCCGATTTCCCGGCGAGGTCGAAGAGTACGTAGCTTCCGGAAGCAACGCCGAGCAGCGTCGGGCCGGCCGAGCGGCGATCGTAGAGTCCGCGGTACGCCTGGACGAGGTCATGGTCTCGCCTGGCGATGAAATCAGTTATCGCTACGGACGCTTCGGGAACTGGCGCCACACGCTGACACTTGAATCTTCCGAAGTACTGCCCGAAGGGTTCCAAGTTGTGTGTGCCGCGGGTCGCGGTGCTTGTCCGCCAGAGGAATGCGTCGGACCTGACGAGTACGAGCAACTCCTCGGTGTGCTCGCTTCGGAGAAGCTGCGCTCCCATGAATGGACCCTCGAATGGCCACAAACTGAATTCGAGCCGACACGATTCGAGATCGCTGAGGTCAATAATCGACTGCATAGTCCTAGACCGGACGAGATCGCTGCGTCGTACGACATTGCGAAGCTCGTCGAATGCCTGGGACCCTCGCGAGTCCCGGAACTGCATGCGGTCCTCGCCCGAGCCGCCATTGACGATCAGTCGGCAATCGGGGAGTTGGTCCACGTCGAGGCGGGCCAACGCATTCAAGCGGTTCTGGCTCTGATCGGTGTCGAAGGGATCGGTGCCGATGATTTCTTCACGACGGTCGACGCGATGCTCGACGAACCTGAACTAGGACCTGTAAACCTTCCACAAGGGCGATCACTCTTCGCAGTGCTCAAGAAGTTCGGCCTGGTGCGAAAGCACAAAGGGCAGATTGTTCTGACGAAGCGGGGACAGTCGGCAGAGCGGGACGCGTCAATGACGTGGTCGGTGATCGTCGAGGGAGTTCCGGTTGCGCCCGGCGGCTCGCAGAGAGCGGTGGAACTCCTCGTCCTCCTTGCCGTAGCCGCCGGCATGTCGCCGGCGGATCGTCATCGTTTCGTCGCGGGAGCGCTGGAGTCGATTCGGTCGTCGAGCATCCTGATGGCTGGAGCTCAGACTTCCAGACGTGATACGTCCGGGAGCACCGTAGAGGTGCTCGGATTGATCGGCGCTACGGGGTACGAGCTGGGGAAGTTCGGCAGCAAAGCGGACTCGCCCTGGGCTGTTCACCTCGCGAGGGCGATCCTGCGGCGTTAACTCGCGCGTCGACGCAGACAACCGAAACGGGGTTCGATCCGGCAATGCCGAATCGAACCCCGTTTCGTGTACCGATAGAGATCAGATGTTCACGCCGTAGTCGCGGGCGATTCCGGCGAGTCCGGATGCGTATCCCTGTCCGACTGCACGGAACTTCCATTCGCCATTGTGGCGGTAGAGCTCACCGAAAAGCATGGCTGTCTCGGTGGATGCATCTTCGGAGAGGTCGTAGCGTGCCAATTCGGAGCCGTTCGACAGATCTACGACGCGGATGTAGGCGTTGGTGACCTGTCCGAAGGACTGGAGTCGCGCGTCGGCGTCGTGAATCGAGACGGGGAAGAAGATGTTGGTGACGTTGGGCGGTACAGCCGGGAGGTCGACGTTGATGACCTCGTCGTCGCCGTCACCTTCACCGGTGAGGTTGTCGCCGGTGTGCTCGATGGATCCGTCGGGCGAGCGAAGGTTGTTGTAGAAGACGAAGTGAAGGTCGGAAAGGACCTTGCGCTCCGGGCCGGTGACCAACGCGCTGGCGTCGAGGTCGAAGTCGGCACCACTGGTGCTGCGTGCATCCCAGCCGAGACCGACTGCGACCTTGGTCAGATTGGGTGCGGCCTTCGACAGAGATACGTTGCCGCCCTTGGCAAGTGTGACGCCCATTCAGGTTCCTCTCGTTCGAACGAAGTGGATTTCTTCGTTCGGGAGTTCTGTGTTGTCCGTTCGCGACTCACATTACCGTGAGCGGGTAGGTGCGGTTCGACCGAATAGGCACCTCACTCGAACAGCGCGCGAAGATCCTCGGCGTCGAGTCCGGTGCCCAGTGTGCCTTCGGCGTCCATGACATTCGAGAACAATGCCGACTTCTTGGCTTTGAGCGCCATGACCTTCTCTTCGATGGTGTCTTTGGCAATGAGGCGGTAGACCATGACGTTTCGTGTCTGCCCGATGCGGTGAGTACGGTCGACCGCTTGTGCCTCGGCGGCCGGGTTCCACCAGGGGTCGAGAATGAAGCAGTAGTCGGCCTCGGTGAGATTGAGGCCGAAACCACCAGCCTTGAGGCTGATCAGGAAGACGTGGACTGCACCAGACTTGAACTCCTCCAACACTTCACCGCGATTGCGCGTCGAACCGTCGAGATAGCTGTACGGAATTCTTTCCTCGTCGAGTCGGTTGCGGACAGAACCGAGGAACCCGGTGAATTGGCTGAAGATCAACGCACGGTGTCCGCCGGCAATGACGTCGTCCAATTGCTCGACGAGAGCGTCGACCTTGGCCGATGGGACGGGTCCGTTTTCCTCGTCGACCAGCGAGACGTCGAGACTGAGTTGGCGTAGCAGCGTCAGCGATTGCAGGATCGTGAACCGGTTCTTGTCGACGTCGTCGAGCAGTCCGAGAATCTTCTGCCGTTCGCGTTGCAGGTGGGTGTCGTAGATCGCGCGATGGCTCGGATGCAACTCGATCTCGAGTACCTGCTCCTGCTTGGGCGGCAAGTCCGCAGCCACCTGTTCCTTGGTGCGCCGCACCATCAGCGGTTTGACGCGTCGTCGCAGTTGCGCCAATCGTTCTGCATCACCGTCTTTTTCGATGGGAGTGCGGTAGAAATCGGTGAAGGTGGTGGGGCTGGGAAACAGTCCCGGTGCAGTGATCGCGAGCAGCGACCACAACTCCAGAAGATTGTTCTCCATGGGTGTTCCGGTGATCGCGAGTTTGAACGGTGCGTTCACCGCCCTCGCGCACTGGTGGACCTTGGACTTGTGGTTCTTGGCGAATTGGGCTTCGTCGAGTACCAGTCCGGACCAGCGGCCCGCGGAATATGCATCGGTGTCGAGGCGGAAGAGGGCGTACGACGTCACGACGATGTCCGCCCCGTCGACGAGTGCGGCCAGATCGGTTTTTCTGCGGCGCAGCGTGTCCGTGATGACAGCGGTGTGGAGGGTCGGTGCGAACTTCGCCACTTCGGACTTCCAGTTGGATACGACGCTGGTGGGTGCAACGATCAGAAAGGGAGGCGCGGCTGGATTCGATTGCCTTGCAGCGCAGATCATTGCGAGGGTTTGCAGTGTCTTGCCCAGGCCCATGTCGTCGGCGAGTATGCCGCCCAGACTGTGCTGGCGGAGGAAGTTGAGCCAACGGAATCCGTCCACCTGATAGGGACGCAGCGTTGCCGTCAACGTGTCCGGGACTTCGACGGGATCGATGCCCGAACTGCCGAGCAATCCGGCGATCTGCTTCTTCCATGCTGCTGCTTGATGTTCGACTCTTCCGAGCGCCGCCAATTCTTCCCACAGCCCGGCTTGAAATTTGCTGATCGCGAGTTTGCCGGTAGGTCGATCGAGTAGCGACCGCGCTTCGGTGATGAGACGGTGTAGGCCGAGTAGTTCGGGTGCGTCGAGCCGAAAGAAGGCGCCGTCCGGTAGCAGTATGTGAGTCTCGCCCTTACTCAGAGCGGAAAACAGTGTTGTGAACGGAACGCTTTGTCCCGCAACATCGACGGTGACATCGAGATCGAACCAGTCGGATCCGCTGTCACCGTCCGGGGCCGATGTGCTGAGGCTGATCACTACAGCGTCGTCTGCAGGCCGGTAGTCGGCAGGGGTTCCTGCAACCGTGAGGTCGATGGCGTCGTGCGCTTCGAGTTGGGGCAGGAGGTCGAGTGTGAACTGCATGGAATCGAGGCCGGTCAAAGTTCCCGCGAGAGTGGCCTTCGCCGCGGCCGCACCGAGGCTCTTGGCAATGGCATCTTCGGCAACGTGGTTGCGGATCTCGGACTCGTCGGTGGTTGTGTCCGCGGTAGAAATGATCAATTCGTCGGCATCGACTGTGTACTTCCATGCCGATTCGATGTCGATGCGGTGGTCGCCTTCGTAAGTGGCCATCACTTGTAGCCGAGGACCGGACACAGTAGGTGGGTTGTAAGCACCGTCGGAAGATAGGACGGGAGCGAGGCTTCCGAGTTTGAACACGAACCGCGAAGTGAACGCATCTCGATGCTCGGCGGGTATGTCGACTGACTTTCCGGAGTCGATCAACTGCCTCAATTGGTGGGTGACCGGCGTGTGCAGCGGTGCGAGCGTGATCGCGTTGGCGGCGTCGAGCGCGAAGACACCATGTGCCGGTGTACCGACAAGTCCCCAGTCGGAATGGGTGATGATGTGCCCATCGGTCTGAATTCGGGGAGTGAGACGGAGGTTGTTGTCTTCCGCTCCGTGGACGTCGAGGCAGATGTTGGCGTCGTCGAGTAGGGAGATGTTGCCGAGGCCGGCCTTCGAGTGAACGAGTGAAACGCCGACGCTGATCGCCTCATCAAGAAGCGACCAGAGTTGCGGGCTCGGAAACCCGGCAAGATCGATCTCCGCTGCATTCTGATTTCGGTAATGGTTGCCGGCGCTGTGGAGGAGATGAATGTCGCGTAGAACCCGGATGTGGTCGGCAGGGAACTGAAAAGTGCTTCCGAGTTTGTTCCAGGCGAGTCCGCCGGAGATCCACCCTCTCGCTCCTGGTTGCACTGGTTTGACGAGGAGCCTTGTCGATGCGCCTTTGGTTCGCGCGATGAATTGAATGCCGAGTCCGGGAGTTGTGCGGCCGTCGGGGTCTGGTCGGAGCAACTCCTCGAGCGCGCGGTCCCATCCGAGTTGTCGTGGCGTCGTGTTCGCCTCGGCCACCGCTGCGAGTACCAACGCGACCACGTGTTTGCAGTTCATCCGCACGGGACACGTGCAGATGCCACGCGTGAATGTGGCAGCACCGGCCACGCTGTGACTTATCGAGATTGTGCAGGCGTACGGCTCCCGCGCGGTCCCCGTCACGGCCCCGGTCAAGGTATCCGGGGTGCCGTTCCAACTGATGGACACGACCGCATTCTGCCGCAGGTAGGTAAGTCCGCGGTCGTAGGTTGTCGTGTCGACGACAGCGCGAACTCGGTCGAGGTCGAGGGCCTTGACTGAGTCCTGTTGCACGGGGCCAGCCTAGTGGCGGCGTCCGACAGATCTTGTCGTGGTCGTTTGTCCAAGAAAGTCCGAACTGCACGGTATGTTCACGGAAACATCTTTGACTGGTTTGGGAGTTTCATGAGGACTGAGCGGCGTGCGTGGATTCGATCTGCGCGCACAGGTGCGGTGTGTTTGGCCGTCTGTGCACTTTCTTTGCAATTGGGCGGACTGTCGACGGCAGCGCCGAGTTCCGGAAGCTCGGGTAGTTCGGGAAGCTCGGGAAGTCTGGGCAGCGTCGAGGGAAGCGTGAGCTCGGGGTCGACGATCCCGGGACCACTTCAGGAGGATCCGGGCCCCAAACCGGACCTGCGCGACGACATCGTCGTCCCGGCCATCGTCGGCGAGAAGGTGACCGCACCACAGGCGGTCAGGCTGACGGTGGCGTCGCCTGCACTTCGACGCGAGGTCGGCGTCGAGATTTTGCTACCCGCTGACAATTCGGTTCCGCGCCCAGCGCTGTACATGCTCGAGGGTGTCGACGCCGGAGAGAAAAGCAGCGGATGGACGACGATCGGCGGCGCCCCGGCGTTCTTCGCCGACAAGAACGTCAACGTCGTGATGCTCAATGGCGGAATCGCGAGCCTGTACTCGGACTGGGAGAATCCGGATCCGCGGCTGGGACTGCACAAGTGGGAAACCTTCATCACCGAGGAGTTGCCACCGCTGATCGACGCGCGACTCGAGACCAACGGAATCAACGCGATTGCCGGCAATTCCATGGGCGCGATGGGTGCAATGATGCTCGCCCAACGCTTTCCGGACATGTATCGCGGCGTTGCCGTGTTCAGCGGTTGTTATTCCACGATGGATCCGCTCGGCCGAACTGCCGTCCAGGCCACGATTTCTTCTCGAAGCGGAGATCCGGCCAACATCTGGGGTGTGCCAGGGGGCCCGGAGTGGGAGGCACACGATTCGTTGATCAACGCAGAGAAGTTGCGTGGCAAGGAAATCTACGTGTCGACGGCAAACGGTCGTCCCGGATCTGACGAGACGCTGCAGACTCCTGAACTGCTCGAGCGTCTGGTGATCGGCGGCGGCATCGAGGTTGCCGCCCACGCCTGCACCAAGATGTTCGACGCTCGGTTGCAGGAGCTGAAGATTCCGGCGCAGGTGGATTACGAGCCGAACGGCACGCACGCGTGGGCGTATTGGCGTGAACGACTGCCGAAGGCGTGGCCGACTCTGTCCCGGGCATTGGGCGTCTGACGGTTCGACAACAGTGCTCGGGTTGTGGATGCACCACAACCCGAGCGTTGGATCACTCGCAGGCGATGCCGTCGTTGTCGCGGTCGAGATGCGGGGCGTATCCGTTCTGGCCCCGGTACAACGGAGCTGCGCCGGCATTACGAACGGCTGTGCAGTTCTGGTAGTACCGCGCTGGTGCGGGAGTGTTCTGCGGTGCCGGCTGGTTCTGGGGCGCTTGCGGAGCGGGCGGCGCCGGCGGTGCGAAGACCGGGGGAAGGAACGGCTGGACTGCGTCGGCAGAGCCAGTCGGAATCATGCGTGCGATCTCGATCGGTAGGAAATCGAAAACCGTGGATGCCTGAGCGGCGGGCGCGGCAACCAGAGTGATTGCGGCGCAACCTGCGACGCTGAATGCCAGACGGCGGAGCTTCATGTGACCTCGTGTTCAACTGGGCAGCCCTTCCACTTCGGAGGGCTGTGCCGGCTGAGCATACTGGTCATAACGACCAAATGGTTTATTTCGGTAAGGGTGAAATCTGGGGTGAAAAGCAGCGTCCCCGCACCGTATTGCTCAGGTGCGAGGACGCTGCTGTAGTCATCGAGGGTTACGCGTCGACAAGTTCCTCGGCGAAGGGATCACCGTTGCGGGGAGCGTCGAAGCGCTCCTTGTCGAGGATTCCCTCACGCTTTGCGACGATGACCGGGACCAGTGCCTGGCCGGTGACGTTGACTGCGGTACGGCCCATGTCGACGATCGGTTCGACTGCGAGGAGCAGTCCGACGCCGGCCAGGGGAAGACCAAGGGTGGAGAGTGTGAGTGTGAGCATGACTGTCGCACCGGTGGTTCCGGCCGTTGCCGCTGAGCCGATGACCGAGACGACGACGATCAACAGGTAGTCGGTGAAGGTCAACGGAACGTCGTAGAAGCCTGCGACGAAAATCGCCGCGATCGCGGGATAGATTGCGGCGCAACCGTCCATCTTCGTGGTGGCGCCGAGCGGAACGGCGAATGAGGCGTACTCACGCGGAACACCGAGGTTGCGTTCGGTGACGCGTTCGGTCAGAGGCAGAGTGCCGATCGACGAGCGCGAGACGAATCCGAGTTGAGTTGCAGGCCAGACACCGGAGAAGAAGCTTCGGACCGAGAGGCCGTGCGCGGCAATCAGGATGGGGTAGACCACGAAGAAGACGATGGCCAGACCGATGTAGATGGCCGCGGTGAAGACGCCGAGCGAGCCGATTGCATCCCATCCGTAGGTGGCGACAGCGTTGGCGATCAGCGCAGCGGTGCCGATCGGGGCGAGGCGGATGATCCACCACAGGACCTTCTGGACGATAGCGAGCAGCGAAGCGTTGAACTCGAGGAACGGCGCAGCCTTGGGACCGATCTTGAGTGCAGCAATACCGATTGCAGCGGCGATGACGAGCAGCTGCAGGACGTTGAAGCTCAGCGATGTAGTCGCCACGCCTTCGGCGACGGAAGTCTTTGCACCCAACCCGAGGAAGTTGTTCGGAACCAGTCCGGTGATGAACGCCCACCACGAACCGGAACTCTTGGGTTCCTTCGCGGCTTCGGCGGCGACGTCGGTCCGTGAACCGGGATCGGTGATCAGGCCGACGATGATGCCGATGATCACAGCGATGAAAGCGGTGATCGCGAACCAGAGCAAGGTCTGTACGGCCAGGCGAGCTGCATTGGCGACCTGGCGCAGGTTGGCGATGGAGCTGACAATGGCGGTGAACACCAGCGGGATCACCGCAACGGTGAGCAGCTTGACGTAACTCGAACCGATGGTCTGCACGGTGCCGACCAACCAGTTGACGTTGCCGTCGGCCGCATCAGGCATTGCCCGGGCGACGAGACCGATGATGACGCCGAGTACGAGACCGGCGACGATCTGCGGTCCGAATGCTGTCGCCCAGGACGGAAAACGGGACGTGGACTTTTCCGGCACGCCGGTGGAGGTGGAGCTGGGCATGACTATGCCTTTCGAAAATCAAGGGAGCGAAACGCAGCGCGGCACCAGAGGCCGGGCAGATTCGAAGAAATGTTTCCTGGTACGCGTCAGGTCAGAGCGAGCGCGTACACATTGCGCTCGCCTGCAGGCGAAGGTCGACGTAACGCCGACTGGTCAGGAACAACACTGTCCACACACTACTCGCAGCTTCAACTACTCGATCCCGAGGGTCGCCGCGGGAGTTCGCTTCGTGTTCGTCGGGTGTGCCCCGATCAGTCACTGTTGGTCGGTTGACTAGTCTCGACGATCAGTAGGTGCCGCACCGGCGCCTACGCGTCGGCAAGCGGAAGCGAGAGACCGATGAGCGTTCGGAATGCCGAGTACCCGCGTCCGAAGCATTTCCTGGTGCACCTCAGTGACACGCATCTGGTGGCTCAGGGGGAGTTGTACGACGCCGTGGATGCGTCGACGAGATTGCGGGAAGTTCTCAGCGGGATCGTGGCCTCGGGCGCACGCCCGGATGCACTGATATTCACCGGCGACCTGACCGACCAGGGACACCCCGACGCATACGCGGAATTGAAAGCCATCGTGGAACCCGTGGCGGCCGAGATCGATGCGCAGGTCGTCTGGGCGATGGGCAACCACGACGACCGCCCTACGTTCAGATCTCTGCTGTTGGGCGAGGACGCCACCGATCATCCCGTCGACAACGTCTACGACCTTGACGGACTGCGGGTGATCACCCTGGATTCGTCGGTTCCCGGGCATCACTACGGTGAGATAACGGATGGCCAATTGGATTGGCTACGAGCAGAATTGGCGGTGCCGGCGCCCGACGGAACAATTCTGGCGCTGCATCATCCGCCTGTTCCGTGTATTCAGGATCTCGCGGTTCTGGTGGAGTTGCGCGATCAGTCCCGGTTGGCAGACGTCTTGCGTGGCAGCGACGTCCGGGCGATTCTTGCCGGGCACCTGCACTATTCGACGACGGCGACGTTCGCCGGCATTCCGGTTTCCGTGGCGTCGTCGACGTGTTACACCCAGGACTTGAACGTGGAAGTCGGTGGTCAGCGTGGTCGTGACGGGGCTCAGGGGTGCAATCTGGTGCACGTGTACGACGAGACAATTGTTCATTCGGTCGTTCCACTCGGTGCGCACGTGACGGTCGGTGAGCCCGTCGACGCGGCCGAGGGTGCCCGGAGGCTCAGTGCTGCCGGCATTCGAATCCTCGAGAGCGAAAAGGCGGCACGCTCGATCATCTGAGGTCGCAGGCGGTTTCCGGCACCCACGCGCAGTTCCGGGTGATTGCCGGGCGGTCGCGTACTCACTACCGTCGAGGTAGGTGCAGAGCTCCAGCAACAAGGACCGGCTAGCTGGACGGCAACCCTTCATGCCGATGGGGTGCCCCGGAATCACACCTGGCGACACGCGCGGTGCGTGTCGCAAGCGGCAGTCGCCACGAGAACCGTCAGTCGGGTGCTGACGGTTTCTGCGGTCGGCACTGTGCGCTCCCGAGTAGTTCTCGAACAGGAGTATGCGCCGATGACCTCCACCCCCTCTTCTCATCTTGCTCCGTTGCATCTCGCCGTAGCGCTGGACGGTGCCGGTTGGCACCCAGCGGCCTGGCGAGAGCCGCACTCGCGCCCGAGTGAGCTGTTCAGCGCGTCGTATTGGACTGACGTGGTGACGATCACCGAGCGTGGTCTGCTCGATTTCGTCACCATCGAGGACAGTCTCTCGGTGCCGGCCAACCCACTCGAGCCTGTCGACGACGCGGTTGACCGGGTGCGCGCTCGGCTCGACGCACATCTCGTGGCCGCCCGACTGGCACCGATCACGAGCAACATCGGTTTGATCCCGACCATCACCACCATTCACACCGAGCCGTTCCACGTGTCCAAAGCCGTTGCCACGCTGGACTACACCTCGCGTGGTCGCGCCGGATGGCAGGTGAAGGTGTCGGCCTCGGAATCCGAGGCGGCACAGTTCGGGCGACGCGATATCCCAGCGCTCACCGATGCCGAGCGTCAGTCGATCGTTTCAGGTGTCCTCCCGGACTTCGTACGTAACCTGTTCGACGAAGCTGCGGAGGCCGCTGACGTCATCCGGCGACTCTGGGACAGTTGGGAGGACGACGCCGAGATCCGTGATGTGGAGCAGCGCCGATTCATCGACCGGGACAAGCTGCACTACATCGACTTCGAGGGAAAGTACCTCTCCGTCCGTGGACCGTCGGTGACTCCGCGCCCGCCGCAGGGGCATCCCGTCGTCACCGCATTGGCTCATCAGCGGGTCGCGTACGAGCTGGCGGCGCGGACGGCCGATCTGGTGTTCGTGACGCCGTTCGACGACGAGCAGGTCACGGCAATCCTGGGTGAAGTGCGAGTAGCCGAAGAACACGTGCAGCGCACCGGCGAACCGCTTCGGGTCTTCACCGACATCGTCGTATTCTTCGATGCTCCGGAAGAAACCGGAAAGGAACGGCTCGCTCGCCTCGACGCCCAGGCCGGCGCCGAATACCGTTCGGACGCGCTGACCTTCACCGGCACCGCGGCTGAGTTGGCAGATCTTCTGCTCCGGTGGCAGCAGTTGGGAATCGACGGCTTCCGGTTGCGGCCGGGCGTCGTCGTGGACGACCTCGACGCGATCGCAGGTGAGCTGGTACCTGAATTGCAGCGACGCAGCGTATTCCGCACCGAGTATCCGCAGACGAATCTTCGCGGACTGCTTGGCCTACCCATCGACGTTCCCAACCGCTACGCCGCCGGTACTCCGGCCGCCTGACAGACGAGGAATACATTTTCATGAGTTCTCAGAAGCGTAAGCAGGTCATCCTGGGTGCCTACCTCGGCGGCGTCAACCATCACACTGCATGGTGGGATCCGCAGGCGGGCAGCCAGATCGAGTTCGATTCCTTCGAACACACCGCTCGAACCGCCGAGCGTGGGAAGTTCGACTTCTTCTTCCTCGCCGAAGGCCTTGCCCTTCGTGAGCGTGCAGGACAGATTTTCGATCAGGACATCATCGGTAGGCCGGACACCTTCACCGTGCTCGCATCGTTGGCAGCAGTGACCGAACACCTCGGTTTGGCAGGCACCATCAACGCCACGTTCAACGAGCCTTACGAGCTGGCAAGACAATTCGCGACGCTCGATCAGTTGTCCGGAGGACGTGCCGCCTGGAACGTCGTCACCTCGTTCGACGCATTCACCGGCCAGAACTTTCGTCGCGGCGGATACCTGGATCGTGCGCAACGATACGAGCGTGCGGAGGAGACCGTAGCGCTGGTGCGTCAACTCTGGGATTCGTGGCGCAATGACGACATCGTGGCCGACAAGGCATCAGGGCGCTTTCTCGCGCGACCGGATGCCGGTGAATTTGCTTTCCATGGATCACATTTCGACGTGAACGGCCGATTCACGGTGCCGCGCAGTCCGCAAGGGCGCCCGGTTATTCTGCAGGCCGGGGTGTCGCCGCAGGGGCGCGATTTTGCTGCTGGCAATGCCGACGCGATCTTCTCACCGTACGGTCAGTTGCCCGAGGCGGCCGATTTCTATCGCGATATCAAAGCACGTGCCGTCGCGGCCGGACGTGACCCGGGTGACATCAAGATCCTGCCGTCGGCGAGTTTTGTTCTCGGCACCTCGGAGGCAGATGCGATCGAGAAGTACCGAGAGATTCGCGACCAGCAGGTCACCGGCCAGACCGCTTTGGTTCTGCTCGAACAGATCTGGAATCTCGATCTGTCGAAGTACGACCCCGAAGGACCACTACCCGATATCGCTCCGGATCCCGAGGCTCCGCCGATCATCCAGGGCCGCGCCTTCATTCACCAAGATCGTTTCGCGACCGTCGCAAAACTGCGCGCGGTAGCCGAGAGCAAGAAGTTGAATCTGCGCGAAGTGGTGATCGATCAGTTCGAGCGTGGACCGATCGTCGGTACACCGCAGCAGGTTGCCGAGAAAATAGATTCGTTTGTCAGCAACGACGGTTCGGACGGATTCATCCTCGGGTCGCACCTCGTGCCGACCGGCCTCGACGAGTTCGTCGACGACGTGGTGCCGCTGTTGCAGGATCGAGGTGTCCTCCGCAGTGACTACGAAGGAACGACGTTGCGTGACAATCTCGGACTGCCCATTCCGGTGCAGCGGGAGCACGTGACAGCACGCTGATCGACCGAAGTGGCGAGGGCCCAGCCGAAATCGGCTGGGCCCTCGTTTCGTCTAGGCTTCCCAGGGAGCAGGGATGGGGTAGTAGCTCTCCAGAAACTCCGTGATCTTGCGTGTGCGAAGTTCCAGATCGATCTCCGGAGCGCTGCCGTCGTTGAGGCAGAAGAAGTCCATGGAGCGCTTGGCGAGCAGTGAGTCCATGTCGCGCAAACCGGCCTTGACCGTCGTGTCGACGTATTTGACGGCTGCGGACTTCTGCACCACCGACCGTCCACTCATGAGCGTGTAGTAGTGGTACAGCGAATTGGTCACCGAGATATTGGAACTCGCGCGAAAGGTGCTTGCTGCAGTGGCCGCGAAGTCTTCGGCGAACTCGCGTTCCATCTCGGCCATCACGCTCTTGCGTAGTGGCGTCGCTGCGTGCTCCAGATGTCTGGTGGTCATCATACCGAAGCGGTCCTGCAGCAGACGGCGGTTGACGCGGGCCGCATTCTCGAACCCGCTGCGGTCGTTGTCGTTGTGTCCCAATCCGATTCTGGTGTCGGCCTCGATGAACATGCTGATCCCACCGGGGGAGAAGAACATGTCAGGGCCGACGGGGCGACCGAAGAACATGTCGTCATTGGAGTAGAGGAAATGCTCTGCCAGACCCGGAATATGGTGCAGCTGGCACTCGACAGCTTGAGAATTGTGGGTGGGCAACACACTTGGATCGGCGAAGAACTTTTCGCTGGGCATGAACGTGACTCGCGGATCGTCGGCAAGCCAGTCCGGACGATCGGAATCGGTTGCGACGAAGATCCGCCGGATCCACGGCGCGTACATGTGGATAGATCTAAGTGCGTATTTGAGCTCGTCGATCTGACGGAAGCGCGCTTCTGATTCGTCGCCCTCGCCGACGATGTAGTTCTGCATGCGCTTGGCGCGCTGAGCCTGAAACTCTTTGGAAGAACCGTCGACCCAGGAAAAGACAAGATCGATATCGAAGCTGATATCGGAGGCATGATCGGCGAACATGTTCTCGATGGTCGGCCAGATCCGGCCGAATCGCTCGACGGTTCCTCGGACAGCTTCTTCGGGGAGGACGGTTCGTCGTGTCAGTGAGTTCTCGACGGGTAGGACGATTTCTTCGTCGGAAATCGACCACAATTCGATCTGAACGCCGATGTTCGCGCCGTAGTTCATACCGCTTGCGACGTGAACCCTCGGACGGAACAAGCGGAAGATCCGTGACTTGTTGGTTTTCGACAGGGCACCGTCCGCGACAAGGAGCGCTGGACTCTTCTTCGCGTCGACGGTTTTGGAATAGAAGGGTGCGTTTGCGCATCCCTCGACAAGTGCCTGCCGCAGGTTCTTGCGTTCCGTCCAGCTGACCGCGATGACCGGGCGCTCGTCGTTTCCGCGGACGAGTAGATACTCGATTCCTGCGGCGTCGAGGATGTCGCGGATGAAGAGGAGATCTTCGACCATCGCTTCGAGCGGCGTGGTGGTCGTGATCGCGAGGGCAAAACGATTCTTGAATCGGACGGTCTCGGGTAGCTCGCCCATCCGTGCGCGTGACGCGGCCGACGCCGGTTCCACGGGATTGGGGCTGTCCTGCTCCGGGGGTACGAAGTAGATGTCGTGCGGAGCGGGAGATTCTGTAATGGGATGCCTTCCGATTCTGATCCAGCTGTGTATCTGTCGCCCCCGACGCTGCGAGAGCGTGGTCGCGACGAGCTCAGTCTATGCCGTCGGCGCCGAAAGTCGGACATGAGTGACGGGGATGGGTAGCGCGGGGCGAGTCGGGTACCCCGAGGACCGAAGCGAGAGTGAAGGAGGAGAACCGATGCGTGTGAAAGCGATGGTCGGAACAGGCGCGATGGCGGTTGCGCTGGCCGCCGGCCCAGTTGCGACAGCGTCTGCGGAGCGAACCGCGGCAGCGGGGTCGGAGGGTTCACCGGAGATGCTGACCTGCGAGGTTGTCTTCGATGCACTCGAAGACATGAGCCCGGAATGGACGGAAGAGGGGATCGATCAGGTCGAAGACTGGTGTGAGGCGATCACCGGCGAAGAAGACTGACCGTCAGCCGCGCGAGATCACTCGTCGCGACAGTCGCCACCGCCCGTCTTCGAGTTCGAACTCGTCCGCGTAGCTCCCGACGCCGCTGAGTTCGGGCGACGTGGCTGTGTCGACGTAGAACGTCCACACCGCATCCGCGCGGGCTGTCGTTTCCGAGGTCACGTCCACGGCGATCGCCGTGGTGACGTGGCGTGTGAATGTGCCCGGGCCTTGTATGCCGGCGGCTCGACGCTCGACTACTCCAGCAGCAATTTCTTCGCGGCCACGTCGTACCTGTGCGGGGATACCGCGATCGGGGTTGGCCGGCATGTTCCATTCGGCCTCGCGGGTGAACTGCTCCACGTAATCCTCGACCGAGCCGGTATCGGCAAGATGCGCGATGCGAGCGAGCGTTGAACGAATCTGTTCGGCAGGGCCCTCGGGTTGCATGCTGTCCTCCGTAGACGTGGGTGCGGCAGATCGCACGCTACAGCTCATGACGACAACGACGACGGCCTCGTCCCAGTGAGCGGCAATATTCTCCGGCGAGGGAGCGGCGAACTTTGAGATCACCTCGAGTTCAACCGTATTCGAGCCCGCAGCGTAAATGATTGAGTGTTCACAGTAGGCAGCGCCATGACGACTGCCGCGCCCGTAGGCTTGACCGACTCACAGGAGATCGCCATGTCCGTCACCGAACTCGAACGTGTCACCCAGACCCCGGAGCAGATCTACGCTGCCGGCGGAATCACTGTCCACAAGGTCGGTGAGCTGATCGGCGCCCGCATCGACGGCGTACACCTCTCGGGGGATCTGTCCGAAGAGACCGCCTACGCGATCAACTATGCGCTGGCAGCGCACAAGGTTGTGTTCTTCCGTGGGCAGCATCATCTCGACGACACGTCGCAGTACGAATTCGCCGGAACCCTCGGCACCCAGACCACCCCGCATCCGACGGTGAAGTCCAGGGGCGACAAGCTGTTGGTGCTCGACCGAGCCGCCAACAGTTGGCACACGGACGTGACGTTTGTCGACCGCATCCCGAAAGCCTCGATTCTGCGAGCGACGACCATTCCCGAGTACGGCGGAGCGACCACGTGGGCGTCGACCACCGCCGCGTACGACCAACTGCCGTCTTCACTCAAGGTCTTGGTCGAGAATTTGCGGGCCGTTCACACCAATGCCTACGACTATGCCGAGGTTGTCGATCAGGCGAACCCGGTAGACGCGCAGCGCCAGGCCTACTACGCCGAATTCACCCGTGAGATCTACGAGACCGAACATCCGGTGGTGCGTATCCATCCGGCGACGGGGGAGAAGACCCTCCTGCTCGGTCACTTCTTCAAGGAGTTCGTCGGGCTCAAGCCGTCGGAGTCGGTAGCTCTTTACCAGATCCTGCAGGCACGAATCATCAAGTTGGAAAACACTGTTCGATGGAACTGGTCGGCCGGCGACCTGGCGATCTGGGACAACCAGGCGACTCAGCATTACGGTATCGCCGACTACGGGACTCAGGCGCGCAGTGTGCACCGAGTGACATTGGCCGGCGACGTCCCCGTCGACGTCCACGGCGAGCAGAGTCGAATCCTCCGGGGTGACGCCGCGGAGTATTCGATCATCGCGGACATCGATCGGCTTCCCGGCTTCGCCGCGAACTGATCAGTCGTGCTGCGGGTGATCCGGCGGGAACATCTGTCCCCATGAGTGACTGCACGCTCGGCACGTCCATTCCGGGGTGTCCGGTCCCACGACGCAGCCTGTTCCGGCGAGCCACGGTAGGTGATCGAATGGATGGACCGGCATCCCCGGGGAACACTGAGCGGTTCTGTGTGCACCGCACTCTGGGCACGGTGGATTTTTCGCCAGCATGTAGTCGATGAAGTTGGTGTGCCCGGACGTGGCCATCCTTCCGGTGCATTTGCGGCACAGGACGGCTGGGTAGTCGTCACCAGGTTCAGCCTGCCTGAAGATCCGTGATGCGGAATGAAAGTGAAGGCGATCGCTGCTGTTGAACTTTCGCAACGGCATCGGTGCGCTGCAACCTGTGCAGTTTCCCCGCTCGTTCATCAACGTTCGGGCGTGGGCAGCTGTGGACGTCGGATCCAGCGTGTCGATGTCGCCGAAGTAGTGCGCGTAGTGCGACTGGCCGGCCGTGAGAATCCGGTCGGCCAGTGCGTCGTCGACCGGCCCAGGATCCGTGGGAAACGTGATGGACCATCGTTGTTCGAGTTCTGGAACGGTGGGCAAACCGTGGAGTTCGTACGGGCGTTCATCGACTTCCATCCGCGACGTGCCGTCGAACGGCGCAGCCACGGTCTCGATGCAGAGCAGCGTGCGAGGAGTGGTGTCGAGAACAGTGATCAGCAGGTCGCCGATGGCCATCTTTCCGCGCATGATCCAGGGATCGACACGGGCACGGGGTTCGAGAAACGCGACCACGGCATCGAGCCACGGCGTGCCGAGTGCGATGAATACGTGCTGACCGGAGCTCCGCGTGATCATCGAACGATTCTCGCAAGGGCTGCCGACAACGTCAGGCTTTGACCACCTTGCGCCCGAGCAGCGATGCAACCAGTCCGTCGACGAAGGTCGCTTGCCGTCCGAGAGGATCGGAACCCGCTCCCGCAACGCTGCCGATCGAAATCGATCTCGTCAGGCCGGTCTCGCTGATGAATTCGGCGGCGAGGTGCGCTTCTCGGAATGTGAGGCCGCCCAGATGCGTCGTGTCGTCGACGCCGAGAACACGCCCGTCGATGATGTCCAGGTCGAAGTGGACGTGGACTCCGTTCACACCCTGACCCGCCGCGGCGAGGACGCGAGGCATCAAGGCCGCCATGCCATGGCGATCGATCTCGTCGATCGTCACCAGCAATACCCCGTACTCGTCGAGTGCGCGCTTGTGATCGACCGTGGCGTTCTTGACGCCCACCAAGACGGTGTTCTCCAAGCTGGGGCCATGCAGATCCACCGCCGACGACAGCAATTGTTCGATATCGCCGTGGGAGGCGAAAATAATTGCACCCAAATCAGTTCCGGGTTCGGTGGCGATCGGAATTTTGGTGTTCTGCCAGGCCTCGGCAGTGAGCCACAGCGGCAACGTCGTGAGATCCGCGGCGGCGTTCTCTCCTTGAATGCAGCTGAAACCGATTCCGGACATGTCCTCGCGGAGACCGTGATCGAGGAGATGGCTTGCCAGCCCGCTAGTTTCGAGGTCGATCAATTCGACGGTCGCATTGGCATCGATCGGTTCGGTGCCCAGGACGTAGCGCTTTTCGACGTAGGGCGATGTCATCGCCATCAAGAGCGCGCCGTAATCGATCGTGAAGTCGACGGTGCCACCCAGTCGGTATTCGTCGCCTGTTTCTCCGGCGTCGACGAGGAGGTGATCGCTACTGGCGCTGATCACCTTCAGGCGCGGATCGATCGGGGTCAAGCCTTCCGGCGAGATGTCTTCGCGGCCGATGGACAAGATCAGGCGTCGGCTCGGCTTGTCCTCGTTGTCGAAGACGGGGCGTCGGCCGAATGCGTCTTCCCCTGAGACTCCATACGGCCGCGACGGCTTGACCTTGGCCTCGATGATGTCCGCGGTGAGAGTGAAGGCATCGTTGTTCAGCAGTTCGTACAGTCCTGGGGGAGTAGGTGATTCGGCCAGTACGATGCTGGCGCCCAAACGCAGATGGTTGATCCCCTCGGGCATCGTGCCCGTCTCGAGTAGTGGCAGCGAGAACGTATTGCCGCCGGAAACGATCGGCAGTTCGATCGAGAACCGCTTCGTGATTTCGTCGGCTAGGTAGACCAGATTCGACAGGTTGTCGACGGTCGGTTGGATGCCGCCGACGCAGGCGAGGTTCGCGCCGATTCCGATCAGTCTGATGCCCTCGATGGGAAGGATTTCAGCGACTACGTCCAACGCCTCCGCCGGCAGGATCCCTTCGCGGAGATCTCCGAGGTCGATCATCAGCACGATGTCGTGGACGACTCCTCGCGTTTGTGCTGCTCTGCCCAGAGCAGCAATCGTCGTCAACTCGGAGTTGAGGCTGATGTCCGCGTAGCGGATCGTGTCGTCGATCTCGTTCAGCGACGGTGCGCGGATCAGCATCAGGGGAACGGTGATGCCGTCGCGGCGAATGCGGGCCAGGTTGTCCAGGCGGGAGTCGGCGATCTGCGTGACGCCGCCGCGGACCATTGCTCGTGCCACTTTGGGGGAGCCGCACGTAGATTTGCTGACACCGGCCACCGATATACCGTGAGCGCTGGACGCCTCGACGAGGACGCGCGCATTCTGTTCGATACGACGCAGGTCGACGGTGATGGTCGGTCCGGTCATGATCTCCCCGTTTTCTCCGAAGGCGGTTCACGATCCGGGCATTCCAGACCGGACGGTTGGCGTGAGCTGGGCAACTTTGCTCCGACTGTTGTGTCGCAGGACACTTACGTGCAGTATGAGGATACAACAGTTTCCTACCAGGCACTCTAGAGGAGCGTCGATGGCTACTCTCGTCAAACACGTACTTCGGCGCAAGCCGGCTTTGCAGATAGACCAGGAGACCGGCGCAGATACCAACGGCGGTGAGCTGACCCGCAGTATCGGTTTGGCGCAGTTGTCCATGTTCGGCATCGGCGCCACGATCGGCACCGGTATTTTCTTCGTCCTCTCGCAGGCGGTCCCGGTTGCCGGTCCGGCAGTGATCATCTCCTTCGTTGTTGCCGGTATCGTCGCGGGACTCACGGCGATCTGTTACGCGGAGTTGGCCGGAGCTGTCCCAGCGTCGGGCTCGTCGTATTCCTACGCTTACGCGACGCTCGGAGAGCTTCCGGCCATGGCCGTCGGCGCGTGTCTGCTTCTCGAGTACGGAGTCTCGGCCGCGGCGGTGTCCGTCGGATGGTCGCAATACTTGAACCAGTTACTGGGCAACCTCTTCGGGTTCCAGATTCCCGACGCGCTGTCACAAGCGCCGGAGCAGGGCGGCATCATCAATCTGCCCGCAGTGATCCTGGTGTGCCTGTGCGGTGTTCTGCTCATCCGCGGCGCCAGTGAATCGGCCAAGGCCAACGCCATCATGGTCTCGATCAAACTCGCAATTCTGCTGCTCTTCATCGTGGTCGGCATCGCCGGATGGAACAGCAATCACTTCGCCGACTTCGCACCGTTCGGATTCAGCGGCGTCATGTCCGCCGCCGGAATCATCTTCTTCTCCTATATCGGCCTCGACGCAGTGTCCACCGCCGGTGAAGAAGTGAAGAACCCTCGTCGCAATCTCCCACTCGCGATCCTCATTGCACTTGTGTCCGTCACCGCGATCTACATCGCCGTTGTCGCCGTCGCGATCGGTGCACAGGATTCCGCATCGTTCGAAGGTCAGGAAGCCGGACTGTCCGCCATCCTCGAACAGGTGACCGGATCTACCTGGCCGGGAACACTTCTGGCCGCCGGTGCGGTGATCTCGATCTGCAGCGTCACGCTCGTGGTCATCTACGGTCAGACCCGCATCCTGTTCGCGATGTCACGCGACGGCATGATTCCGTCGATCTTCCACAAGGTGAACCCGCGGACTCTGACGCCGGTGCCCAACACCATCATCGTCTGCGTCGTCATCAGCATTCTGGCCGGTTTCATTCCGATCAACTTCCTCGCCGAAATGACCAGCATCGGAACCCTGGTGGCCTTCCTCGTGGTCTCGGTCGGGGTCATCATCCTGCGGCGCAGTGACCCGGACCTGCCGCGCAGCTTCAAAGTTCCCGGCTATCCGGTGACACCGATCCTCTCGATCCTGGGCTGCCTGTGGATCATCAAGGACCTCCGAACCGTCACGATCTACGTGTTCCTCATCTGGGTGACCGTCGCGATCATCTGGTACTTCGCCTACGGTATGAAGCACTCGCGCCTCGGGGCGAAGAACCGCGCCGAATTGGGATCGGAGTCCGAGTCATGACGCTGCTCGCGGGATACGCACCCGACGGTGACAGTTCCGGAACCGTCCATCTGGCAACGCTGTTGGCGCGCTCGTCCGGTGAACCGTTGGTGATCTGCGCGGTGATTCCCTCGCCGCCACCGCCCGGAATGGCGCGTGTCGACGCCGAATACCACCAGCAGTTGCGAGCCGAAGCCGAAGCGGCGCTGGCGAAAGCGCGGGCCGACATGCCCTCCGACGTCGATGTGACCTATGTCGTGCATGAGGCTCAGTCGACGTCGAGTGGCCTGCTCGATCTTGTTCACGAGCACGAAGCCAAGATGATCGTCCTGGATTCGTCCACAGCCGGGGTGTTCGGTCACGTGGCTCTCGGCAGTGTCACCTCCCGCTTGCTGCACAGCTCCGACGTTCCGGTCGCCCTGGCGCCGAGGGGATTTCGAACCAAGCCCGGTGAGGTGGTTCGCCGCGTCACCGCCGCCTACTCGGGCACACCCGATCAAGACGATCTGGTGCTCGCCGCCGCGACCGTGGCTGCGCGTGTCGATGCCGGACTCAGATTGGCGGCGTTTGCAGTTCGTGCGAACGCGCAGTACACGACAACGCTCGGGACCGAGGGGGATTCACCGGTCATCTCCGAGTGGGCCGAGGTGGTCGAGCGCGAGACCAACGCTGCCTTCGAGCGCGTGCGTGCACTGCCCGAAATACCCGACGTCATGGAATCGGTTATCAGCCATGGTCGTAACTGGGCCGAGGCGCTAGAGGGCGTCGAGTGGGATCGAGGTGACGTTCTGACAGTCGGCTCGAGCAAGGCAGGTCCACTGGCGCGGGTCTTCCTCGGCAGTCGGGCGGCGAAGATCGTGCGGTACTCACCGGTTCCGGTGGTGGTGGTTCCGCGATCGGCGTCGACCCGAATAGTCGATCAGGCCGAAGCGGAATAGAGATCAGGGCCGACGAGCGGAGTGCTTGTCGGCCCTGATCTTTCAGACGGAGCGAGCGAAGAGCGCGGGCTCGGAGCCGGGAACCTGAGAGACCTGCTCTCGGGCAACCAGATGGCGAAGGTGAGCTGCACCTTCGGACAACGCCATCGTCTTTCCCATCGGGGAAATCTCGGCCCACGGCTTGTACCACTTCATCTTTGCCGCGACGTCCCACACGGTGAGCTTGTCGTCGGCGAACTCCTGGAGCAGGTGATCGAGTCGCTCCTGGTGATGCTCGATCAGCTCGCCGGCGCGACCTCCGACGTCGTCGATCGGAATGCCGTGAGCGCCGAGACCGCGGGTGATGTTCATGTTCTGCACTCGTGCGAGCGAGTCGAGGAAGTCGGCGAGGGCGTCACGCTCGTCGAGGGGGTACACGAAGTTGCCGACGTGCGGTGTCGTCTTCTGCAGGACGTGGTCGCCGGTGAACATGACGTCGGCGTCGTCGAGGTAGAAGCAGACGTGACCAGGCGTGTGGCCGGGGGTGTAGACAACGCGGAGGCCGCGGCCGGTGAGTGCAATGATCTCGTCGTCCGCGAGAAGGCGGTCGGGGGCCGACTCGGGGCCCACGGGAGACTCGCCCGCGGCAGCAAGCCGGAATGCATCGCGGTCGGCTGCGGGTGCTCCAGCGCGTTCCATGTTCTCGAGCTGATATGCCATCCACTCGTCGTTACGCGCAGTCGACATCTGATCGAACAGGTAGTGGTCGTCCTCATGCATGGCGATCCAGGCGCCGGACGCCTCGCGGACCCGGCCGCACAGTCCAGTGTGGTCCGGATGGAAGTGCGTGACCACGACGCCCTCGATGTCGGTCACCGAATGCCCGATCTTGGCGAGCCCTGCGTTTAGGTCCTGCCAGCCGTTGTCGTCACCCCATCCGGCGTCGACCAAGATCAGTCCGCCGGGGGATTCCATGGCGTAGACGAGCGTGTGGCCGAGCGGGTTGTCCGTGATCGGGACAGGAATCTGAAATATGCCATCACCGATGGCTGCCGCACCGTTCATAACAAGTACCTCTTAACGATAAGGGAACGCACTCTTAGTACTTCATGTTTACCGTGCGCTTGATTGGTCGGTGACACAGGTCCTGCCTGGCGGGAGTTCGGCATGTTTTCGGTCGACTTCGGATCGGGGAGAGTTTTATCGACTGAATGGTCTCATTGAGTCGAAAGATCTTGCTGAATAGCGTATTTCGCGAATTCGTTGCGTTGGGCGCGTCCTCGGATGGCGGATCCGTCGAGCAGTCGCGCACTAGCCTCCGAGGGACAGGCGTGCTGTGTGGTTATCGAGAAAGACGGGTCATGCGTTTTCAGGTTCTGGACATCATTTTCAACCCACCCCATCCAGTGACCGGCGAGGAAGTTGCCCCGTCCGATCGGCTCAACCGCGTCGTCGAACTGGCGGTTCTCGCCGAAGAACTGGGTATCGATTCGTTCTCGGTGGGTGAGCGCCACGCCGGGCCGGTTCTTTCGTCGGCGCCAACCGTCGTTTTGGGGGCAATTGCGCAGGCCACAGACAGAATCCTGCTCTCGACTGGTGTCACCGTTCTGTCGCTACTGGACCCGATTCGAGTCGCCGAAGATTTCGGAACCATCGATCAGCTGAGCCGGGGACGCCTCGAGATCGTGATCGGCAAGGGCAACGAGGTCCTTCAGTACCCGCTCCTCGGGTTGGACATCGCCAAGCAGTACGAATACCTCACCGAGAACTACGAACTCCTCAAACTGCTGATCAGCGAGGAAAACGTCAAGTGGGTGGGGACTCACAGACCATCGCTCGAGGACGCGACGACGCTACCGCGTCCGTATGACGGCCCGTTCCGTATCTGGCATGGATCGGCTACCTCGTTCGAGGCCGTCGAACTCGCGGCGAAGTGGGGCGACCCCATCGTCACCGCCAACGCCTTCCAGCCTCGTGAGAACTACAAAGTGCTGATCGACCACTACCGCGAGCAGTACCTGGCGTACGGGCACGACCCGTCCAAGGCGTACGTCGGATCGGGTTCGGGCGGATTGTTCCTCGCCGACACGACCGAGCAGGCCATCGAAGAGTTCCGACCGATCTACGAAGGCGCCGTTGCGCAGGCCGACAAACGCAAGCACGATCCCAAAGCGGTCGGAAAGTCGACGAGCTTCCGGACCATCGAGGAGGCCGTCGACCGTGGGCCGGCGCTGGTCGGGTCGTCGGAGCGAGTCGCCGAGAAGATCCTCGATTATCACGAGAGCTACGGCCACGATTTCCAATCGGTGTCGGTCAATCACGTGCTCGACTTCGAGCAGCAGAAGGACACCCTGCGCCGATTTGCGGAAGAGGTTATCCCGCTGGTGAAGGCCGAACTGTCGACGACGCTGTGGACCTCGGCCGACAAAGATCGGGCGAAGGGTTTCACCGCCGTCGACTGAGCGGAGAAGTCTGACTGTCGGGTAAGCAGGTCCGGCGCTGCGACCGCTCACAAGCTGCAGTAACTTGTTACCGACATCGCGGTCGGTTTTGACCGCAATGAAGGTATCCGTGAGTGGGAGTAGTGCGTTGACGTTGGGTGTGAACTCGCTTCCCGCGAACGAGCTGAGTCAGACGCTGTGGGTCGATCTGTTTCCTTGGCTGGACGACTACGTATCCGATCGTGCTGCGCTGCTCGAGCCGCTGGCACCGTCACCTGATTGGTGGTTCAGCGAAGCGCCGTCGTTCACTGTTCTCGAGGTCGATCTCGAGAAGGTTCTCTCCGAGCTGGCGTCCCTCTACATCGCTCACCACGCGGCAGCGGTATTAAGAGCGAGCTTTCCGCTACTTGGTGAAGATCTCCCGCTGGAGGTGTTGAGTCTCGATACTCGCGCAGTGACTGCACTGTCTCGGCTCACCACCGACAAAGCAATCGGCGGACTGCTGATGCACACGACCGCTGAGATCTTCGGCGTGCGCGGAACGAGCGAACAGACGGTGCACGACATAGTGCTCAACCTGTTGGTCTGTGCGGTCATGACGACTCCGCTCGCCCGCGTCGAGGCCAATGAGGAAGCAGGTGCCCCACCCGCGATCACAGCGCTGCTCGACGATCTCGCTCAGCTTGCTATGTGGCGACGGGTCCGAGGTCAGGACAGCAGACCACTCGTCACCGTCGAGATCGACGACGAATCTCCGGCCTCGATTCAGGAAGTTGCCGCCCGGATCTCGGCTCTGACGCCGAACGACTTGCCCGACACGGACCGTACCGACGCGATGGACGAGATCGACAATCTCTTCTCGCAGCTGGATGAGCGGGAGTCGTTGGTGTTGCGTGAGCGGATCGTGGCGCGAGTTCCGCAGCGCAGGGGAGCGATCGGAGCCAAGCTCGGTGTGGGCTCGGGGCGAGTCGGGCAGATCGAGGCCGACGTGAAAGCCAAACTCAACGCGGCGTGCGGATTCGGGACGGCGGTGGGGAACCTGCTTGCCAGCCTGCGGGTCGAGATTCAGCCGGTAGCTTCGCTTGATCGCCTCCTCGACGTGCATCCGAGCATCGCGGCGGAGGTGCCTGGTTACGGAGTTCCGCTGTGGTTGGTTCTGGACCGTCTCGACGACTACTTCGAGGTGACTGACGGTTGGGCTGCCGCTCCGGGCGTCGCGGAGGCCAAGAAGCGGACTCAGACCTTGCTCGAGGACTTTGAGTCCCCGAACGGTGTGGTTGCACTCGACGACGTCGCCGAAGTGGTGTCGATGTCACGCGGCGAACTGGAGAAGTGGCTTGCGTGGTGCGGCGTTGTCGTTGTGGCGGAGTCTGCGCTGACGCGTGCGCGTCGGATCTCCGATCTGGCAGTCGGCGCGCTCGAAGCCGTCGGATCGCCGAAGTCCGTCGTCGAGCTAGTGGACTTACTGAAGTCCGATCGCAGTGAGCGGTCGATCGAGCGCGCGCTCGAGGCCGACGATCGCGTGGCGCTCGACGGCGCAGTGTGGCGGCTGCACGCCTGGGGAAGCGCGGATTCCGTTGGGGAGGAACCGGTTTCTTCGGGAGAGGCTGAAGAAGCCAGTGAGTTCAACATTGGTGGTGACGGGATAGTCCGGCGCAAGCGGACACGCAACACTGCGAAGACGCCAGAGTTGACTCGCCGCCTGTACCGGTCAGGTAGTACGTGGCGGTATCGACTGACTGTGACCGCAGATCATCTGCGGGGCTCCGGATTTGCTGTACCCGCCGGTGTTGCAGTCGCTGCCGGCTGTGTGCGCGGTGAGACCATCGAGTTGGAGAGCCACCTCGGCGTTCAAGCAGTTCGGTGGACCGGAGCGCAGCCGACGTTCGGCACTATCCGCCGATTCCTGCGTGAACTCTCCGCTGTGGAGGGCGAAGACGTGTTGCTCGAGCTGTGGCAAGACGGAACCTTCCGCGTGGTCCGACCGGCGATCGTTCACTCTGACATCGACCCACTACGTCAGGCACTTGCAGAGGTTGGCAATCGCGAGCCATTGCGAACTGCCGAGAGACATGTGGTGCGGATTCTCGCCGAAGCCGTGTGTCTGGACGGTGAAGACCGTCCACGAAAGATACTGCGCGCGTACGAAGATCGTGGTGAAGACGTGGTTTTGGACTTCCTGGAGGCGGCATGGAGGCGCGGCGAAGCATCCGAAATCGACGAGGTAGAGGGTAAGGATGCATCCCATGACTGACGTCGCGGACACCCGCATAGTGGGCACCAAAATCCTTGCTGCGGACGAGTCCCTCGCCGGCGCCATCGGCTTGCACCACACCATCGCGACAGCGCTCGCCGATCTGATCGACAACAGCCTCGACGCCGAGGCCTCCCACGTGCTGATCAGGTTCGTTCAGGACGGCACACGGATCGTGTCGATGATGGTGATCGACAACGGTTCCGGCATGGACAGTGACACCATTGATTCCGCGATGACCTACGGCCGCCGACGCGACTATGCCGCCGGGGACCTGGGTCATTTCGGTGTAGGGATGAAGGCGGCGTCGTTGAGTCAGGCTCGGTTGCTCCGAGTGTGGTCTCGAAAGTCCGGGAACCCGACGCAGGGCCGCGAGATCGACTCGGCCTCAGTGCAGGGGCGTCAGTCAGTTTCGGTGATCGAGGACCGGCAAGCCGAAGAATTCTTCGACGCAGTCACGCCCCGCTTTCCCTTCGACACCGGAAGTGTTGTCGAATGGCGCGGCATCACAACATTTCTCATGTCCGCGCACGCGGACGAGCAGACCAGCTGGCTCGAACAGACCATCAACGACGTGCGCAGTCACCTCGGCGTCGTATTTCACCGTCTCATCGAATCCGGCCGGATCGCTCTGACTGTGGATGTCTTCGACGTCGAAGCGGGACGCGCCGGCGCGCTGCGCACAGTCAGTGCCATCGACCCGTTCCGGTATCCGCGCACCGGCGACCCCAACTACCCTCGGACACTTACCGTGTCGATCGCCGGTGCCACAGTAACCGCCGAAGCTCACCTGTGGCCCGCCCGGAGCAATGCACCGGAATTTCGCATCCACGGCGCCCCCGGCCGCGACCAGCAGGGGCTCTACTTCTATCGGCACGATCGACTCCTGCAGATCGGCGGCTGGAACGCGATAGTGCGGGGCCGACCGGACTACGGATTGGCACGAATTGCTGTCGATCTGAACGATTCTCTGCTGCAGCACATCACCATCAATCCCGAGAAATCGGGGGTGACGCTCGACGCCACTGCGTCGGCTGCCGTCGACGGGGCCGTCTTCACGGATTGCAACGGTGGATTCCGTTCGTATCTGACCGATGCCGAGCGCGTCGTGCGGGCAGCCCGAAGTTCTGCACCTCGGCCGATTAGCGTCATCGAGCCGGCATCCGGCTTTCCGGAAGACGTGCTCGATTCCTTCAGCGACGCCTTCGAATTCAGCGTCGGTGATGATCCTGTTGCTGTGGGTTGGCGAGCCTTGGCGCGTGATCAGTTCTTCGAAGTCGACCTCAAGACTCGGACTTTGTGGATCAATGCGCGTTTTCGGCGTGATCTGCTCGGACGTCGCAGTCTCGACCCGGCTGATGCTCCGGTGCTCAAGACGCTTGTCTTCCTGTTGGTGAGTGAGATGTTCGAAGGAACGAGAATCGGCGCTCGTCAGAGGGAAAAGATGCAGGCGTGGCAGGAAGTGTTGATTTCCGCAGTGGCAGCGCACCGGGAGCAGGTAGTGCAGTGAGTGATGAAGTATTCCGTGCGGTTGCGCGTGAACTCGGTGACGGGTTTCCGCCCGAGAACGTGCTCTACCCGGTCAACGCGCGCCTGCGAGCGAGCTATCCGGATGGCCTGACCATCGCGGACATCATCGATGTGTTCCTCGATGAGAGTGCTGTCGGTGTACGAACGGCGCTCACCTCGCGTCTACGGCAGTGGGATGCGGAAAGTGTCGAGACGTGGGTAGGCTCGACTGTTCCGCAAAGTCCGGAACGGCGGGCTCGGATCTACGACTTGTTGGGATTGCCGGTCGACGCCCATGCCGAGATGGATGCGCACTTCCTTCGCGAAGGTGGGCCCGTTGTCATTGCGGCTCAGCAGCCGTGGGACCCCTGGTACACCTCCGAACGCCGCCGCGAGCACGACTTCTATTGGCGCGCTTACAAGCGAGTTCTAGCCGACAAGAACTGGGACGAGGCGACAATCGGAAAGCTGGACATTGCAACCACTGAGGTTGTGCACCGGCTTGCGGATCCGACGCGGCCCGAGCCGTATCAGTCCAAAGGTTTGGTGGTCGGCTACGTCCAGAGCGGGAAGACGGCGAATTTCAGCGGCGTGGTGGCCAAGGCGATCGACGCTGGGTACCGCTTGGTCATCGTGTTGACCGGCACGATCGAGATTCTCCGGAGCCAGACTCAGCGACGCCTCGACATGGAATTGGTCGGTCGTCAAAACATCAGTGCCGGTGTGGACGACGACTACGCCAACGACGAGGACTGGCGGGACGGGAACTTTCTCGAACACGAAATCGATCCGAACAAGACCAATGAAATCCCGGCTATCCGTCGACTCACCACCTCGACCTTTGACTACAAGAGCCTGCTCGCGGGCCTGAGCGCACTGCACTTCGAAACCGTGGATCACTCCCTTCCGCTGAATGATCCGAAGAATCTGTACCCCAGCAATATTCGCATCGCGGTCGTGAAGAAGAACGTCTCCAGCCTCAAGAAGCTGGTGGCCGATCTGAAGAAAGTGCCGACCGAACTCGATCAGATTCCTGCCCTGATCATCGACGACGAAGCCGATCAGGCATCGGTGAACACGATCGATCCGAAGAAGATGAAAACCGAGCAGGTCGAGCGGACGGCGATCAACGGTCAGATTGCTGAGATCCTCGGTCTACTCGAGCGTGCCCAGTACATCGGTTACACCGCAACACCTTTTGCCAATGTGTTTGTCGATCCGGAAGACAGCGTCAACGTCTTTCCTTCGGACTTCATCGTCAGTCTCGAGCGGCCCGGCCCGTACATGGGTGGTGCGGACTTCCACGATCTAGACGATCTCGAAGACGACGACAAGACTCCGGCCAATTCGAACCAGAAAGCGTACGTACGGGATCTCCGGGCCGAGTGCGACGAGGATCGCTCAGCCGAGCAGTTGCGAGCGCTCGACTCGTTTGTCCTGACCGGGGCGATCAAGCTATTCCGGGAATCGAAGGGCGCCAAGCCGTATCGGCACCACACGATGCTGGTGCACGAATCGGTGAAGCAGGCCGAGCATGACGCCGTAGCCGACGACTTCAAGGCCTTGTGGAAATCGGCCGGATACAGCCAGGCCAAGAGTCTTTCCCGGCTGGACAAGCTCTGGGCCGAAGACTTTGCGGTGGTGAGTGCGGCTCGGGGCAGTGAACTGGAGAATCCTGGTTCGTTTGCCGAGTTGGAGGAATTCATCGGCGCTGCCTACGACAAGATTTCCGAGGGAACCAGCCCCGTTATCGTGGTCAACGGTGCGGCCGAGAAGGACTACAAACAGGATTCCCTCGATTTCCAGGAACGCGGCGTGTGGAAGATTCTGGTCGGCGGCACGAAGCTGAGTCGCGGCTTCACGGTCGAGGGCCTGACCATCACTTATTACACGCGTCGAACGGGCCAAGCTGACACATTGATGCAGATGGGACGATGGTTCGGATTCCGCCCCGGGTACCGAGACTTGGTGCGCCTGTTCATCGGCCGCACGGTTGGCGGACCCGCCGGCGCGGACTACGACATGTACAAGGCGTTCGAGGCGATCGTTCGGGACGAGCAGGAGTTCCGGAACGAGCTCACCAGATTCAGCGGCGTGAACGAGAAGGGCGAACCGTGGGTCACTCCACGCGATGTGCCGCCGATGGTGTTTCAGCAGCTGCCGTGGCTCAGACCAACGGCTCGAAACAAGATGTTCAACGCCGATCTGGTTTATCGAGGCATGGGTGGTGAAAGTTTCAGCTTCACGATGCAGCCCCCGCGAGGCGACGGTTCGATCAACGCTCGGCACTTCGAGGCGGTTACACCCTTGTTGAAGTCGTTGGACGAAACAGGGTCCTTCAATTTCGTTGACAAGGATGACGTTTCGCGATCGTTCACTGCGCGATATGGCATCGTCCCTGCCCATGTGGTGTTGGAGGCCGTCGACCAGTTCGAGTGGGCGAACGGGTGGGATTTCGGTCCCCACCGCGAAGCGCTCTCGACCGCAATCGAATCCGGATTGCTCGAAGACTTCGCAGTTCTGCTTCCGTATCCCAAGACCCGGGAGCCGATCGAGATCAAGGGTTGGCACGAGAAACTTCCGATCGTCAATCGCAAACGCCAGGAACGCGAGTACCGAACAGGTTTCACCGGTACGGCCGTTCGTGAGCGCGATGCGATCGAGCACATTGCGGGCAGCCCGAAGAAGAACGGCGGACCGCTTGCGGGTGCACTTCATCGGAAGACTCGCGGTGCATTGATTCTGGTATTTGCGAACGATCCGGCTCCTCGTCAGTTGAAACGGGCACAGGCTGGTCCCGTGGACTCGCGCGATTTTGCGACGTTGTTCTCGTACGCGCTTCCGCACGCGGCGGAGCCGTTGGGGCGAATCGGTTTTCGGGTCAAGCAGTCGGGGACAGGGGCGATCGTCGATGCGAACTAGGTGTGTTGTGGTGGGAGACAGGAATGGGTTCTGATGGCTAAGACGATCGCGACGATCAACCTCAAGGGCGGCGTCGGTAAGACGACGATCACCGCGGGGTTGGCCGAGTTCATGTCGCTCGAATTCGGTCAGCGCGTGCTGCTGATCGACCTCGATGCGCAGATCAATCTCACGACGATGATGATCAGTGAGGATCACTGGCTCGAACTCAACAAGCAAGGGCTGACCAGCGCAACCATTTTCCGTGACGCTGTCGATGGCACGTCGAACTTCGATCTCGAAGCTTCGATTCAGCGCGGAGTCTCGCCGGTCAAGCGAGTGACGGGTGTGGATCTGCTTCCCTCATCTCTCGATTTGATCGAGCTGCAGGAGGAGATCAGTGCCCTTCGGGTTGCTGATCGGAACTCCACCAAGCCGGTTGAATTGTTGAGGGATGCCGTCGCCCCGGTGATGCCGTACTACGACTATGTTCTGATCGATTGCCCGCCGAATCTCGGGCCGATCACACTCAACGGATTGGCCATGGCTGACGGCTACGTGATCCCCACGATCCCGGATGTACTCTCCACGTACGGCATTCCGCAGATACAGACGCACATCGCGAAGTTCGGCAAAGAACTCGGCCGTGAACTCTTCGAACTCGGGTTGGTGATCACCAAGTACAAGTCCAACTCGGCGGTGCACCGCACGACTGTGCGAAATCTTCGGCGCGATCCCAACGTCCCACACGTATTGCCGGAATATCTCGCGGAGTCGAATCAGATTGCCGCGTCGGCGGAGTTTCACCCGTACAGCACTTTGAAGGTGAAGTACGGCAATGCAGGTCAGTTCGATCAGATGCGTGCAATTACGCAGAACATTCTCACGGAAGCGCAGGCGAAGCTATGAGTGCGGGTATCGATGAGGCGCGTCGTCGCGTGCAGGTGCAGGAGACCGGTGCCGCGCTCTTGAAGTTGGGTGCAACTAATGCCTCGGCCTCGGTGTTGCTGGCCAAGCTGGTTCAGGTCGTCGCGGAGGAAGCTGCCCGTACCCCGCGGTTCGCGAAGGCAATCGAAAGCGCTTTCGCAGTTCCGTCGGATGGATCCGCCGTTGTGGTACCTGCTTCTGCGCCGGCGCCGCGTCGTCGTGCTGCTGTACCGAAGGTGAAGCGGGAGCCGGGGGCTTTCGACCCGTTCGACGTCTTCAAGGTCGATGGGGAAGCAGCGCTGCTGGAGCGTCTTTCAGCCCTCGATGCAGACGGGATCAAGGACATCATCGCGGAGCAGGAGATCGACACGCACAAGGAGACCGGCCGTAAACGGAAGGTCGATGTGCTGGCGGTCTGGACCGTCGAGCGGGTGAAGGCACTGACCTCGAAGGGCAGTGCGTTCCGGTAGGGGCTCCTCCTCTCAGCGCGCCGTTGTGGTCCTTGGGGCCGCCAGATTGGCGCACTGGTTCGCCGGACTCCTTCATCAGTGGATGGCGATACCACACGAGTGGCTTCGAATGATTCCGCGCGGCGCCGGCTAGTGTGTGAACTTGCGGGTTGGACGCTTACCAGGAAGGCGCATAGTGGCACCTTCGGTGATCTCCGAGTTTCTTGACCCATCGCCCGCCGCGCTGGAGGCGCAGTGGAAATCGGTACTCGCACGTCAGGAGGTACCGAAGGGAAGCCGACAGGTGCCGTTCGTTCCGAGCGAGGTCGTGTTGTCGCTCTGCGCATCGCTGTTGGTTGACCATCGCCGGTTCGGTAGCTCTTCTGCACATCGAGCGGGAATGCCGGTCCAGCATCTTGCGAGTTTGTTCAAGCGTCCGCCCACGAGCTTTATCGCAAAGATGGCGAACCTGGATGGAACACGTAGTCATGGCGGGCGATATGAGGTCGAAGTCGCGTCGTTGATGCTTTCGGACAGCGTGTTGATTCAGGACGTATACCTTCGAATTCTGCGGTCGGCGCGTTCCCACGGAATTGACGAACATGCGTTGCCAGACTTCCTCGAATTGGAAAACGGCGAAACGCTGTGGTTGGCGGGACAAGAAGAGTTAGTCCAAAGTGAGATCGAGAGATCCTTGGAGCAGTCGCTCGAAAAGTGGTCTAGCGAGCGTAAAGATATCCCCATCGCGACCACCCAGCGATTGCTGACCTCGAGGGTTCGGATCGGCCAGCATCGGTTCGCCGCTGGCGTACTCAGCAATCACGAGCACCGCTGCGTGTTCTGTGGCCTTAGCGCGAACATCGGTGGCCGACGCCGGCCGCGCCTCCTTACTGCAAGCCATATCAAGCCCTGGCGAGACAGCACTGACAAAGAGCGACTTGACCGTCGCAACGGCTTCACCGCGTGTCCGACACATGACATTGCCTTCGATACGGGGCTCATCACCGTCGATGAGGACTTGAACCTCCATTACGCGCCCGGCGTCGAGAGCGATATGGAGATCGAAGGTCCGCTTCGCGCCGCACTCGGGAAGCCACCTCTGAGAGACCGATTGATCTTGCCGGACAAGGCGGAGCGTCCGGATGTTGTCTATCTGGACTGGCACCGCACGCAGATCTATGTCGCTTCGTGACTTCGCCAGCGAGCGCTCTGCGGAGCAGATCGAAGATGAGCCAGACTACTTAACTTGTGTAATACCAAGATCACCGTCGACGCCGTCTGCATCATCGCCGCACGCACAGTCACAGTCTCCGCCGCAACCGCCGGGATTGCAGTCTCCGGCGTAGCTGTCGTCATCGGCGTCGCAGTCGAGGTCTCCGCCGAAGGATTCAGCAAAATCGTCGTCGAGTTCGTGAGTGAAGTCGTGAACCTCGTCGATCAGGTTCAGCAGATGCTGCGGAGCGAAGGGATCGGCGTCGAGCATCGTGGAGACCAGTAGGTGGTCGCCGCTGAAGGCGAAGCGCAGGCGTGGCCATTCCTGCGCGAGTTCGATCAGTCGAGTCGCAGCGTGCGAGGGATTGCCGAGGCCCGTCAGGACCGAGGACCAGACGTTGATCTGAGGGCCGTCATCCGCAACAGTTACGTAGACGACAAACCCGTGAACCGGCACGACAATGTCGCCGTCGTCATCGGTGGCAGGCTCACTGCCCAGTAGTTCGGCGAGAGTTTGAACGCACAGGCGAACCAATTCGTCGCGCTCGTCCGTCACCAAGGCAATGGCGCCGTTGATATGGAGGGGCTGGTCGGCGGTCGTGTCTTGGTCGCTCATGGATCCTCATGTTCTGTGCCAGTCCGAGCAGGCGCTGGGCACTGTTTTCGTTCGGTAGCTGTCAGGTCTACGGTAATCGGCGCACACTATTGTCCGCGCAGTGGATGATCAAAGATGCCTGGGTAGGTCCGTGTTGATCTGGACTTGACAGCCGACCAGCGACAAGATGCGAGCCCCGACAAATCGGGCAACCTTGTGGCAGTGAGTATCTCGGCTGTCGGTAGGTAGATCTAGCCTCCATACATGACGGGTCAGCGAGTTCGGCGAGCTTCACATCTGCGTTTGGTACCTGCATATCAAGCGACGCAAAGCCAGATGAAGGTCCTTACGCCGAGGCAGATGCGGAATCAGCGTCGACGGTCGGAGGTGGCGAACTTTGTCATGCGGATCGAACTCGATTGCATCACGCCGCCTATTTGGAGACGGTTTTCGGTCCCGTCGAATATCGAACTGGACCAACTTCATTCGATTGTGCAGGCGGTGATGGGGTGGGGAGATCAACACGCTCATCAGTGGGTGAGTGTCCATCATTCAACGGACAATGGCCCAGATCGATATATCGCGCCAGAGGTGATCGAGCGCGACGGATACCAGGAAGACGAGTTTGGTGAGGATGAAGTCCGGATCGACGAGGCAGTTACTGCGGTAGGGGAGTGCGTCCGTTATGAGTACAACGCCCGCGCAAGGTGGAGTCACACGTTGGTTCTCGAGCAGATTGTCGAAGACCAGCCGATTCCTGAGCCATCCTGTCTCGACGGCGAGAGAGCGTGCCCGCCGGAGGATTCTGGCGGTCCGATCGGGTATCGCGAGTTCCTGAACGTGCAGGCGAGTACCGGACTGTTCGATCCCGAACGTTTTGTTCCCGCAGAGTCCAATGCAGCAGTCACCATTGCAGTGGCACTGCATAAATCGCCGCCGGTGGGAAGCTCGCTGTTCGAGAAGTTCTTGCGCCGCTTGTCTGTTCATTCCGCGCCGAAATTGTTTGCCGCAGTTGCCGAAGCGGAGCTTCGTGGCGGATACGACAACTACTTCGAGGTGATGCGTGAAGGAGCAACCCGTCAACTGCTGTGGCTGCTGAACTCCGCGCGAGGTGGTGGGATTGTCTTGACGGCGTTCGGGTCACTGCCTCCCGACCTTGTTGCGTCTGCCCGAGACGAACTCGATTGGGACAGTGAGTGGATCGGTGTCACGGCAGGGAGTGACTCGCAATTGGCAGTACTCGTTGAAGCCGCCAAGACACTGGGATTTGTCCGGAAACTCCGAGGCACTTTGATTCTGACTCGACTCGGCGCGTCAGTGCTTGCATATGAAGGCGAGCTGTGGCGTCACATCGTGACGGCCATGCCGTTGGGAAAGGGTGAGTTGGCGCAGGAAGCCGGCCGAATTCTGTTCCTTACGTTGGCTGCCGGCTTGTCGGAGTCCGAACGTAGTGAAGTGATGATCGAAGGCCTCACGGCATTGGGTTGGTCGACAACAGACGGAACACGACTCGGGGACGAGGATTGGACGTGGATGGTGCGAGACACTCTCGTGTACCTGCGAATGATCGGGGCGATTGTCTCCAATCCGCTGGACCAGCATGTTTCCGCCGATCCCGAGTGGGGTCGACGGTTTGCCAGGATGGTCCTGTCGAAGTAGCTGAGCGCTCGAATCCAGCATCGATTTCAATCGATGCGGAGTTGTTATATGCGCTGGAAGCGCACGATTTTTCTGCGGCGGAATCATGAATATTTTCGGGTGGGAAAATATCGGAGTTTTTGTTCGAAATTGCCATCATGCTATGGTCGATTCTCAGTTGTTGAATTGCGTGGTAGAGCCAAAAGCTTGCGCAGAAGATTTATTTTGTGGAGGTTGGGTTTCCGAAGAGACGAAGTGCGTGTTGCTAGTCAATTGAATATGTGACCGGTGTTGGTATGGCGGTCGCTCCTAGGGCGTGCAGAAACGAAACGCAAAGACCTGAACAGGGGTTTTGTGCTTTGCTCTGCCGATTATGTGCGAAGGATGTGGCATGTGACGGGGTCCGACATGGTCCAGTTCAGTACCTTGGTAATTGTTTCACTGCTTGTTGCTTTTTATGGTGGAACATTTCTGATTTCTCTTCGTATTGGTAAGAAACAGGAAAATGCCGACGGTTTTATGACCGCCGGAAACAAATTAGGATTTGGTGTTTCGGCCGCGAGTATGACGGCCACCTGGATTTGGGCGTCGTCGATGTACGCATCTGCCACTTCTGGCTACACCTACGGAATCTCCGGCCCCATTCACTACGGTTTGTGGGGCGCGTTGATGATTCTCTTCATTTATCCGTTCGGCCAGCGAATTCGTAAAGTGGCACCGAAAGCCCACACGCTGGCTGAGGTCATGTACGCGCGGCACGGACGCTCGAGTCAGCTGATGCTCGCGGGTTCCAATATCGTCGGCAGTCTCATCAGTTTGATGTCGAACTTCCTCGCTGGTGGTCTGCTGATCGCGTTACTTTCGCCGTTCAACTTCATCCAGGGTGTGTTCATCGTTGCGCTGGGCGTTTTGCTGTACACACTGTGGTCGGGCTTCCGCGCTTCGGTGTTGACCGACTTCGTTCAGCTGATCGGAATGCTCGGTGCGGTAGCGGTTTTGGTGCCGTTCATCTTCTTTGCGGCAGGGTTCCCGGCAGCCTTCGAATCCGGGGCAGGCAACCTTACTGCTGAGCAGGGCAACTTCTTCTCGAGCGTTGCCTTCTTCGAGCAGGGCGCACCGTACATCGCGGCAGTTCTTGCCTACGCAATCGGCAACCAGACCATTGCCCAACGTCTGTTCGCGGTCCGCGAAGACCTGATCAAGCCCACCTTCATCACCGCAACCGTGGGATATGGCGCAACGGTCATCGGTGTCGGAATGCTGGGTGTTCTCGCTCTGTACCTCGGAATCGAGCCGATGGATGGTGACGTCAACAACCTGATTCCGCAGATGGCCGCGTCGTACCTGCCCGGAATTTTGCTGGCCGTCTTCTTTGTCATGATCATCGGTGCGCTGTCATCGACGGCAGACTCGGACCTTGCTGCGCTCTCGTCCATCGTGATGACCGACGTTTACGGCCAAGCCGTCGCAGGCAAGGCCAATGCGAACCCTCGACGGATGCTGCTCATCGGCCGAGTAACGATGATAGTTGCCACGGCGGCGGCTATCTCCTTGGCAAGTCTGCAACTGAGCATTCTGGATCTGTTGGTGTTCGTCGGCGCGCTGTGGGGCGCGCTGGTGTTCCCGGTTATTGCGAGCTTCTATTGGGGAAAGGTCACCAACAAAGCCTTCACTGTGTCGGTGCTGGTGGCGCTTGCTGCCTTCTTGCCCGTCCGATTCAGTTGGGTGCCGATGGATGGGATGTTCGGGCTCTTCTCCGACATCGTTGCCGTTGTCGGTATCGGAGTGGTGCTGGGGCTCATGGCATTTGGATTCTTCGGCCTGAAGGTTGCGCAGATCGTCGGTGGCCTGGCGATCGTGCTGTCCGCGCCGTTCGCAATCGGCTTCCTCCACGACTACCCAACGCTCAGCGGATCTTTGGTGGCCTATGCCGTCAGTACCGTCGTGTGCTTTGCGATGTCCGTCAATCAGCGTGAGACGTTCGATTTCGAACTGATCAAGCAGCGGACGGGAGACTTCGACGATGACGAGCTTCCTGCCGTGGGAGCGTCCGGAAAGTAACCGTCGAGACAAGTGGAAGGAATACGAATGAGTACAGCTCTACTGACCATTTATGTTCTGATCTGGCCGGCGTTGGTCTTGGTCGTGCTGGGAGTCATCAGCAAGGGATTCTTCAAGGATTGGGCAACTGCTCGCCGCAACGGTGAGGACCTGGTCTAACTTTTCACGCCGCCACCGACGGACTTCTTGTCGGTGGCGGCGGTCATATTGCAATCGGGACTGGGGGCAGCGTTATAGTTGCCCAGTGCAACACGACGGAGCAATGGCGCTCACCGGTCCACCAGCCGTTCATGACGAGCTGGTGCACCTGACGCGGCAGTTGATGACGGGGGATCGGCATTCCGATGACCACCCGTCGATCGCCCAGCATTCGTTCCTCTCCTTCATCGGCCGCAATGACGGATGCAAGGCCACGGAGATCTCCGAAGTCTTCGGCGTCAACCGCTCGACCATCTCGCGCCAAGTGCGCGGGTGCATCGAGGCAGGCTGGGTATATGCCGATCCGGGATCCGTTCGTCAGGGCAATCCGCTGCACCTCACGGAGGCTGGCCGCAAATACCTCGACGCCGCCGACGCGCGTCGGCTCGACCAAGTCGCCGGCAGGCTGCACGATTGGACCGAGTCCGAGGTCGCAGACTTCGCCCGCGCACTCCACCGCTTCAGAATCAGCATCGAATCGCAGACCAACGGAGATGACACCCTGTGAGTGAGTACAGCGCCAAAGCCCAGTTCACCATCTCCGACAATGAGTCTGTGGTGCACACCGTCTTCACTCACGCCGAGCGCACGCCAGATCTGACGGTGTTCTCCCGACCCAAGGGCGAGGGTTGGGTAGATGTAACGGCTAAAGAGTTCGCCGAGCAGGTCACCGGCGTCGCAAACGGGCTCATCGCCGCTGGCGTGCAGGCAGGCGACCGCGTCGCACTCCTCTCCGCGACCCGATACGAGTGGACGCTGTTCGACTTCGCCATCTGGGCCGCCGGCGCGGCTACCGTTCCGATCTACGACTCGTCGTCTCAGGGGCAGGTCAGCTGGATCCTCGAAGACTCCGAGGCCGTCATCGCGATCGTCGAAACCGGCGCGCACGAGCAGCTGTTTCAGGACGCGCCAAGCACGCTCAAAGCCGTCATGCAGATCGACGACGGCGCTGTGGAGAAGTTGACCGCACAGGGTGCCGACGTTGACGACACCGAGCTGAAGAAGCGGCTCGCGGGCATCAAGGCCGACGATCTTGCGTCACTCGTCTACACCTCCGGCACGACAGGCCGTCCCAAGGGATGCATCCTCACGCACCGCAACTTCCTGTCCGAGGTGCGCGGGATTCTCACTGCATCGATCGGCGAGGTGGCGGTTCCGGGAAACCGAGTCCTGACCTTCCTGCCGCTCGCTCACGTACTGGCTCGCGCGGTGTCCCTCGCGACGTTCGAAGCTGGTGCTTCGCAGGCACACTGGTCCGACTTTGCCACCATTACAACTCAATTCGAGCGGTACAAGCCCAACACCATCCTCGGTGTTCCGCGTGTATTCGAAAAAGTTCGTGACGGCGCAGCACGCAAGGCGGAGTCCGGTGGAAAGATTCCCGGCGCGATCTTCGCCTTCGCAGAAGCCACTGCCAAGGAGTACAGCCAAGCCCTCGACAAGGGCGGTCCCTCGCTGATCTTGAAGGCGAAGCACGCAGTGGCGGACAAGCTCGTGTACTCGAAGCTTCGTGAGGCTCTCGGCGGCGAATGCTGGTTCGCGATCTCCGGCGGCGGCGCGCTCACTCCTGAACTGGGGCACTTCTTCCGTGGGCTCGGAGTTCCGATCTACGAGGGCTACGGTCTCACCGAAACTACTGCGGCGCACTGCGTCAACGTCCCAGGTGCTCAGAGGATCGGAACCGTCGGACAGCCCATGGGCGGCAACGGGGTTCGCATCGCCGAGGACGGCGAGATCGAACTCAACGGCGGGGTTGTCTTCAAGGGCTACTGGAAGAACGACAAGGCCACCGAAGAGACGTTCGTCAACGGCTGGATGCGCACCGGGGATCTCGGTGAACTCGACAGCGACGGTTACCTTTCCATCACCGGTCGCAAGAAGGATCTTCTGGTGACGGCGGGTGGCAAGAACGTCTCGCCCGGTCCGATGGAAGACCGTATCCGTTCGCATTCCATCGTCTCGCAGGCAGTCGTCGTCGGCGACGGGAAGACCTACATCACGGCGTTGCTGACCGTCGACCCAGAGGTGTTCGAGAAGTGGAAGGTGGAGAACGGCAAGCCTTCTGGTGCCACCGTCGCCGAACTACGTGACGACAAGGACCTTCGAGCGGAGCTGCAGAAGGCCGTCGACGACGCCAATGCCGCTGTCTCACATGCAGAGTCGATCAAGAAGTTCGTCATTCTCGATCGCGATCTGACCGAGGAAGACGGTGAGATGACAGCGACGCTCAAGATCAAGCGCAATGTCGTCGTCGATCGGTTCTCGAAAGAGATCGAAGGAATGTACGCGAAGAGCTAGGCGCGTTTGGGGAACTGCTCGCGGTAAGCCATCACGTCGTCGAGGCGGAACCTGCGGTGGGTGCCGCGTAGTTCGATCGGGAGTTTCCCGGCGTCGGCGAGTTTGCGCACATACGTGTCCGAAACGCCGAGGATCTCTGCTGCCTGCGAGGTGGTGAGGAGCTCTGCGACTGGCCCGAGGGCGACGCTGTCCCCGGCAGCGAGGTAGGTCAGGAGCTGCACGACGGCGTCGCCGACCGACGGTGGAATCTCGATCCGGACGCCGTCGAACACCAGCGTGGTCGTGTCCGTCGAGGTTGCGGCTCTCTGGGTCAGGGCCGTTTTGATTCGCTCGGCAGCATCGCCGTCGACTGCGGAAACGATGTGGTCGATGCTCACGCGGTATATCTCCGATCGAAGGCAGTGTTTCGCAAGCATAGACAGCGACAGTGTCCGTCGGCACGCTGGCTAGCGCCGTGTGCGTTGCATTACATGAGTGCCGTGAGTGGAAAACTATTTACCCACGTAGATCGGAATTCGAAGGTTTTGGCGCCCAAAGATATTCGACTCGACGCATATGTAACTCACCAAATTTGGTGTACCCGCAAGTAACATCCTGAGCGTGGCTAGACGATCGGTAACGGTGAGATTCGACGTAGAGGAACTGAGGGCCCTAGAGACCCTCCAAGAGCTCACGGGCGCGGACATTTCCAGCGTCATTCGTGAAGCTGTGATCGAGCATGCTCGTCGATGTGTTGCACAGGGAAAGCCCCGCGACATCGCCGAGCGACGCAAATCGCTGACCTTGCAGGAAGCCTTCGCCAAGTACTCCGCGTTGTGCACCGACGAGGAGCGGGAAGCGTCGTAGCGACCGGTTGAGTTCACAGTGATTCTGACTGTGGCGCTGGGTAGTTCGTCCGAGGAATATTACGGCAACAGAAGTGTTGCGTAGACCTCTGACAGGAGCTGGCCAGTGACGGACGTCCTCGAACTCTCCACCGATGTATTGGTGATCGGTGGTGGCCCCGCCGGCGCGTGGGCAGCGTTGCGCGCGGCCAAAGCCGGTGCAGACGTCGTCCTGGTCGACAAGGGCTACTGCGGAACGAGCGGCGCAACGGCCCCCTCCGGAACGGGTGTTTGGTACGTCGAACCGGATACGACTGCCCGTGAGCGGGCAAAGGCCGGTCGTGAGGCGCTCGGCGGATATCTTGCCGACCACCATTGGATGGACCGCGTCCTCGAGCAGACCTACTCCAACATGGATCTCCTCGCGGTGGAGGGCAGATATCCGTTCCCCGTCGACTCCAGCACGGGCAAGCAGATCCGCACCGGCTTGCAGGGGCCTGAGTACATGCGACGGATGCGCACCTGGATTCGTCGAACCGGTGTGCGGATCCTCGATCATTCGCCGGCGCTGGAGTTGTTGGTGGACGACGCCGGGCGAGTTCGCGGAGCGGCGGGCTACCAACGCCACGAGCAACAGGATTACCGAGTCTCGGCAGGCGCGGTAGTGGTCGCCAGCGGAGGTTGTGCGTTTCTGTCCGGTGCGTTGGGTACCAACGTCGATACCGGTGACGGTGCATTGATGGCAGCCGAAGTCGGAGCGGAGTTCTCTGGGATGGAGTTCTCCAACGCGTACGGAATCGCAGCGGCCGGATCGACGATCACCAAGACGGCTTACTACGCGTACGCGACGTTCTTCCACGCAGACGGAAGAGTGCTCGAAGGGGCCGGTTCGGCGAAGGGGAGGTCCGTCATCGCCAGCACGTTGCGGAACGAGCCCGTGTTCGCGCAGATCGATCGGGCCGACGCCGAGGTGCAGCGTCGAATGAGGCTGGGGCAACCCAACTTCTTCCTTCAATTCGATCGCCGCGGAATCGATCCCTTCACCGACAAATTCGAGGTCGGCATGCTCGCTGAAGGCACGGTGCGCGGCACTGGGGGAATCAACGTCGTCGACGACGATTGCGCGTCATCCGTTCCAGGTCTGTTTGCCGCCGGGGACGCAGCGACCCGAGAGCGAATCTGCGGAGGGTTTACCGGCGGGGGAAGTCACAACGCCGCGTGGGCGATGTCCTCTGGTTCATGGGCGGGAATCGGTGCTGCGCGCTATGCGCTGTCGGTCGGACGCGGGGCTACCAGTGGTCTACGCGGAGCCGGAACCGTCGGATTGCGTAATCCGGCACGAACCGGGTTTGCTGCCGACGATGTGGTGAAAGCTGCTCAGGCGCAGCTGATTCCCTTCGACAAGAACTACCTCCGCAGCGGTGATCGAGTATCCGCAGCGCTCGGTGAGCTCGAATCGCTGTGGGGTGCAGTGAGGTCGGATCTGGGCGCGGATCCAGCAGGTCGGATGGCGGCGCGGCAGGCTGCCGCGATCACGGCCGTCGGTCGCTGGATGTACCACTCGACGTTGGCGCGGACCGAGACTCGGGGAATGAGCAAGCGAGACGATTATCCCGAACTCGATGTGACGCAGCACCATCACGTCCTCACCGGCGGTTTGGATTCGGTGTGGACCCGGACTTCTGAATCTGTCGGGTCTGCACTGGTGGCGTCATGATCGAGCTGGTGTCCGCGCCTGACTGCATCGGCTGCGACAAGTGCGTAGACGTTTGTCCTACAGATGTTTTCGATCGGACGCCGTCGGGCGTCCCGGTGATTGCGCGCCAATCGGATTGCCAGACCTGCTTCATGTGTGAGGCATATTGCCCGACGGATGCGCTGTATGTGCATCCGCAATCCACACCATTGGAAACGGCCGATGTGATCGAGGACGATCACATCGGCCGCTACCGAGAGAAGATCGGATGGGGCAAAGGGCGGGCACCTGGGTCCCTGACTGCGGTGGGCCCGGAGGTGCCCCGTCCGGTTACGACCTGACGAGAATCTTGACTGCAGTGTCGTTGTGCTCGATCAGAGTGGTGAATCCTTCGGAGATCAATTCTTCGAGCTGAATACGACCGGTGATGAATGGCGCCAGATCGACGACACCGTCCTGGACCATCTTGATGACCGCTTCATGGTCGCGTACGTACGCGATGGTTCCGCGTAGGTCGATTTCCTTGAGGACCAGCTTCTGCATGTCAATGGTCGCGGGCTTGCCCCAAATCGACACGTTGACAACAACTCCAGCAGGCCTGACCGTGTCGAGCATGGTGTCGAGTACTGCGTTGACGCCTGCGCACTCGAAACCGATGTCTGCGCCGATGCCTCCGCTGAGTTCGAGGACGCGCGCTTTGACGTCTTCGGTGGTGGGATCGATGACGTAGTCGGCGACTCCACTGGAGAGGGCCTTGGCTTTGCGGGCCTCGCTGAGTTCGGTGACGATCGTCGTGACACCCAGACCCTTGAGGACTGCCGCAACGAGGAGTCCGATCGGTCCGGCTCCGCCCACGATGGCGACGTTGCCGCTTTCGGCTCCACTGCGTACGACGGCGTGATGGGCGACGCTCAACGGTTCGATGAGAGCTGCCTCGTCGAGCGGGATGTTGCCGATCTTGTGGATCCAGCGACGGTCGACGACGACCTTCTCGCTGAGTCCGCCACCGCCGCCGGCCAAGCCGATGAACCCCATCTTCGTACACAGGTGGTAGTTGCCCGCCTTGCACGGGGCGCACTCGTTGCAGACGAAGTACGGCTCGACGACAACATTTTCACCGACCTCGACGTCCGTGACACCTTCGCCGACCTCTTCGACGGTGCCGGAGAACTCGTGGCCCATCGTGACCGGCGCATTCTCGTGTGAGAGTGGATGCGGGTGTCCGGGTGCGGAGATGAAGATCGGTCCCTCGAGGTACTCGTGGAGATCGGTGCCGCAGATTCCGCACCATGCGACCTTCAGCTTGACTGTTCCTGGCCGCAATTCGGGCTCAGGGATCTCTTCGATCCGGATGTCTTTCTGCCCGTGGAACCGTGCTGCCTTCATTGATCCGCACCTCACTTCGTTGTGAATCCCCTGGTAGATCGACGTTAGGCCGATTATCGGCGTGGGTGAAGGGTTGCAACGGAATGCAATGTCGTGGAACCGATCTGTGCTGGGGAGCGTCCAATACTGTGAGCGGGTCGCGAACGAGGGGGAGTGCTGTGGGAGTGAGGGGTGCAGTGGTCCTGGTCGCGGCCGCGCTGTTGGTTGGGGGTTGTTCCTCGACGGTCGAGGGGCATGCAGTACGAGCCGACGAGGCTGTTGGGCTATTTGACCCTTGTAGCGGCATTGGCGACAGCGCCTTGCGGTATGTCGGCGTTGATCCGGCGACTGAGGAACGCGGGATTCTTGGAGTTCAGATTCCACGATTTGAAATCTGCTCATGGGATGGGACGGGAATTTCGCTGAGCGTCTGGTCAACAGACCACACTCTCGACGAAGTCGAAGCGAACACCAACAATGCCGATGTAAGGGCTGCGAATGTTCATGGCGGCCCTGCTATCAAGTTCGGGCAGCGTGACGATGCGACCGGACAGATTTGCTCAGTAGCTTGGACGACCAATCAGGGGGTGCTGATCGTTCGGATCGCCCCAGATTTCGGTGAGACGCCGATCGATCCGTGTGGCCTCGCGTCGACGATTACCGACAAACTCTTCCCGGAGCTCCCCAGATGAATCGCTCGCTTGATGAAGGTGGTGCTACGCATGAGTTCAAATGAGGACTCCGGGGCCGAGGTTTCGTTCTCGCTGGATCCGGACACGGCGCGATTGCTAGTTACGGCATGCGGCGAATACCAAATGACGTTGGAGCATTTGTCTGTTGCTGCTGCGAAACTGAGTTGGGTTGGTGGTTTAGGGACGCTCGCATCAGGTCGAGCGCTTCAGACGAAGTTCGAGGAGAAGGCCGTCGGTGGCCACGATGCGCTCGTCGATGTGTTGGCGAGTCATATCGCGGTCGTGGAGGCAATGCAGGCTCAGTTTCAAGCCTGCATCGACAACGCATTGGATCAGGAGTCGTCGAACGTCTCGACTTTGAGGTCGGTCGACCTGCCAAATTGAGGCAGCGAAGTGTCGCTGGAGTGTCCGGGCAGCGAATGAGGGGGAGTGCTGTGGGAGTGAGGGGTGCAGTGGTCTTGGTCGCGGCCGCGCTGTTGGTTGGGGGTTGTTCGTCGACGGTCGACGGTGAGGCTTTCCCTGTCGATGTCATTGGGATGTTTGATCCGTGTGAGGTTCTCGGCAATGAGGAATTGGAGAAAGTCGGAGTCGACCCGGCAACAAAAGAGGTTGACATCGTTGACACGCATATCGATGGTTTCAACATTTGCTCGTGGAACGGTGGGTGGTACTTCTTGTCTCTGACATCGACCGATCATCCGCTCGTAGAGGTCGAACAGAATCCAGTCATGCGCGACCTTCATCGAGCCCAAATCGCCGGGCGCGAAGTCCTGATATACCAGGAACGCAATGACAAAACAGATTCTGCTTGCAACGTCGCGTTCGCGACCTCTCAATCCACCGCGATGATCCGCGTCGGCGCCAAGGTCGGTGCGGCGCGCGCCGAGACGCCGTGCACGCTGGTGGAACGAATTGCCGAGACAGTGATTCCATTGCTCCCGTGACAGCGGTCCTGATTGCAGCTACACCCTCGAACACAGGAGTCACATGTCGAATTTGTATCTCGATGCCAAAGTCGCCGGCGAGCTGATCGCGGCTTGCGCTGAACTCCGCGCGCAGTTCGAGGCAGCACTGAACTCCGCCGCACTACTCGGTCAATTGACAGGGTTTGGAACCCTAGGATCCGCACAGGCGCTACAGGCTAAGTTCGAGGAGAAGGCCGTCGGTGGCCACGATGCGCTCGTCGATGTGTTGGCGAGTCATATCGCGGTCGTGGAGGCAATGCAGGCTCAGTTTCAAGCCTGCATCGACAACGCATTGGATCAGGAGTCGTCGAACGCCTCGACTTTGAGGTCGATCGACCAACCGAACTGAGTCAGTGGATGTGTTGCTGCCAATCGGCTGGGACACGACCCTTAGGCCCCGGCGTCGGCTGATCTACGGGATGTGAAGTGGGCGCCGCCAATTCAGGTCCGTCGTACGCCTCGTTGGTTTCGAAGCTCCAGAACCAATCCTCACCGGGTTCGTAGCTCTGCATCAACGGATGCTTTGTCGCGGCCGCATGCTTGCTCGCGTGCTGTGACGGTGAGGAGTCGCAACACCCCACGTGACCGCATTGCGCGCATCGACGCAGGTGCACCCACCAACCGCCGCTCGCATCGCATTCGACGCATCCCGCGCCACTGGGCGGCACGCTCGGATCGATCCCCGCTGGAAGTCCGTCGGTCATGGTCCACCCTCTCGCTGACTGAAGTCGGTCATTTCATCGTGCGCTTTGCCTACCGGCCGTGCAAGGGCGACTAGTCGTCGCGCGTGTCCCGCGGTGGGCCCGCGATTGGCAACAAAACTCTGAACCGGGTGTTACCGGGCTCAGACGTGACCCGCAGCTCACCACGATGCTTGCCGACCACAATTCGCCACGAAATATCAAGGCCGAGACCGGTTCCCTCACCGACAGGCTTAGTCGTGAAGAAGGGTTCGAAGATCCTGTCGATGACGTCATCGGGAATCCCGGCGCCGGTGTCGCAGATCTCGATGCACACGCGGTCGCCATCGCGGCTTGTCCGAACGGTGAGTGTTCCCGATCCGTCCATGGCAGACACCGCATTGTCGATCAGGTTGGTCCACACCTGATTGAGTTCGGCGGCGTAGGCGTCGATCGGAGGCAACGCAAGGTCGTACTCCTTGACGACTTCGATTCCGCTTCCGATCTTTTGCCCCAACATGATCAACGTGCTGTCGAGCAATTCGTGGACATCGATGGTCTGGAAGGGAGCGCGATCCATCTGTGAATACTGTTTGGCCGCACCGACGAGCGTCGAGATCCTCGTTGTGGAGTCGGCGATCTCGTTCATCAGGAGTTCGGATTCGATGGTGTAATTCAGCCAGCGAATCGCGCCTTCGAGTACGGACTCGTCAACGGCTGCAGCAACGTTCTCGAGCCAAGCGGTGTCGAGTCCAGCCTGCACGAAGGTCGGAGCCAGGTCCCAACCTTCTCGAATCGAATGATCCTCGAACCATTCACCCAACGAATCCTCCCGATCGGAGGCTTCGAGGGGAGTGAGCGTCGGCGCCTTGGCGACAACCTCTGCAACTTCCTCTTGAAGTCGCATGAGAGTGACGAGGGCATCGCGGTCGTAGGTGCCCGATGCAACCATTCCCAGTTTGTGACGCATACCTGCGACACGCTCGCGCAAAGAGGCTGTCGCTCGAACCGCCGCGGCTGCAGGGTTATTGAGCTCGTGAGTCAATCCGGCCGACAGTGATCCGAGTGCAAGGAGTCGTTCTCGTTGGTCGATGATCTGCTGGGTGTTCTTCTTGCCGAAGAAGACACCCTCGAGTAGATGTACCGCCATCGGAAACCACTCGCGCATCGCGTTGCCGAACTTGTCGGCGTCCAGGACGAAAAACGTCGAAGGAGTCGTCACTCGCATCGACCCCGCGTAGACCTGCGGTACACGATCGCCGAGATACGCCGTCCAGCCTCCCGAGTAGACGCCGCGCTGGGTGGTCCTGTTGATCTCGATGTCTTCGCCGCCCGACAGCTTGGACAGCACCACCTCGCCCTCGATGAGGACGTAGAAGCAGGTGGCAGGCTCGCCTTCGAGGTAGACCTGACCTCGATCGATCTCGGTGATATGGCCTGCCTGGCAGAGTGATTCGAGCTGATCGTCGGTGAGCTTCTCGAACAGGAACAGGGTGCGAAGCAAGTCTGGGCTGCATTCAGGAATGGACATCGAATCTCCCTATTGTTGAGCGAGATAGCGGTGGACGAACATCACGGCCATCGCGCCCTCTCCGACGGCCGACGCGACGCGCTTGGCCGATTCGGCGTGTACGTCCCCGGCGACAAACACTCCGGGGACACTGGTTTCGAGATGATGTGGTGCGCGGTCGAGCGGCCACCCGTCCGGGGTGACGCCTTCGGACGGAAGGTCCGGGCCGGCAAGAACGAAGCCATTTCCGTCGCGGACCACCACGTCGCCGAGCCAGTCGGTGAGGGGAGCGGCTCCGATGAAGATGAACAACCACTGAGCATTGACAGTGTCTTCTTCTCCGGTGGCTCTGTTACGCAGTGTGATTCGTTCGAGGTGATCGTCACCCTCAGCGCCGACTACCTCCGTGCACGTGCGCACGGTGATCTTCGGATTCTTTTCGATCTGCTGAATCAGGTAGTAGGACATCGAGGCTTCGAGCGAGTTGCCGCGAATGAGAATGGTGACGGACCTAGCTCCGCGGGAGAGATAGACCGCAGCTTGCCCTGCCGAATTGGCGCCGCCGACTATGTACACATCCTGCTCGCTGCACCGTGCAGCTTCGGTGACGGCCGATCCGTAGTAAACCCCTCGGCCGGTGTAGGTATCGAGCCCCGGCGCCGACAGTTGGCGATAGGAAACACCGGTCGCCAAGATGACCGAATGGGCGTCGACCGACGAACCGTCGTCGAAACGCACTGTGCGGGCCGAGCCGTTGATTTCCAAACCGGTGACGTCTCGCGCGGTGATGACCTCGGCGCCGAACTTGGTTGCCTGGCGCCTCGCCCGATCGGCCAACTGTGCGCCGGACACTCCGTCGGGGAAGCCGAGGTAGTTCTCGATTCGTGAACTCTGGCCGGCCTGACCGCCAGTCGCCCGCCGTTCGATGAGGACCGTCCGAAGTCCCTCCGAAGCGCCGTACAGAGCAGCGCCCAGACCCGCAGGGCCGCCGCCGATGACAACGAGATCGTAAAAGTCTTCGGAGAGGGTGGTACTCAACCCGAGTTTGTCGGCGAGTTCGGCGTCAGTGGGCTCGACAAGGACATCCCCATTGGATGCGATGACGACGGGAAGCCGCAGTTCGTCGGTACCGGCAGCCGAGAGCAGTCGTTGGCCTTCCGGCTCGTCTGACATGTACCAGCGATAGGCAAGTTGGTTGCGTGCCAAGAACTCTCGGACGTCGGATGATCGCTCGGACCAACGATGGCCGATCACCTTGGTTTCCTCGGCGGGGTGATGACTCGAACTTGCCCAGGCATCGAGCAGCGCATCGATGACGGGGTACAGCTTCTCTTCCGGGGGATCCCAAGGCTTGAGGAGGTAGTGGTCGAGGTCGACGACGTTGATGGCGTCGATCGCAGCATCAGTATCGGCGTACGCGGTCAGTAGAACGCGCCGAGCTACGGGATACAGGTCCATTGCCTGTTCGAGGAACTCGATTCCACTCAAACCAGGCATGCGGTAATCGGCGACGATCACAGCGACTGCATCGCCGCGAAGTTTCATTTCACGCAAGGTTTCGAGAGCCTGGTCGCCGGACTCCGCGCGAATGATTCGGTACTTCTCGCCGTACCGCTTGCGGAGGTCTCGAACGACGGCACGCGAAACACCAGGATCGTCGTCGACGCTGAGGATCGCTGGTTTGGCCGGGGCTTTCGGTGCGCTCACTCGGTGCCTTCCCGAAGTCGTAGTCAACCTCTCCAGTATGCGACTGCTGAGCTGAGCGTCAATCGCTGAAGATGCGCTCTGAGTGAACCGGCGAACCTGAACTGGGAATTTCAAGATTGCGGGAACCGATCGAGCCTCCGGTGCATCCAATACAGTGGGTCCACATCAACAGGGGGTGTCATGCGGGGGTCGGTGGGGGTTGGGCGACTGCTCATGGCTGGGGTGTTGGTGTGGGCTGCGGCAGGATGCAGCTCAGTCGTGGAGGGGGCGGCTGAGCCTGCATCCGGCCAAGAGGGTTTGTTCGATCCGTGCAAGGACATCCCGGACTCGGTTCTGGAAGAAGTGGGGCTTGATCCGGCTACCGAGGAAGTTGATATCGCCGGCGTCGAGCAGCCGGGTTGGAAAATCTGTTCGTGGACTGAGTCCTGGTATTACTTGTCGATTTTTTCGACCGAAAGTTCCATCGAGACCACCAAACAGAATCCGAACTACGTGGGATTCAAGCCCGTGACGATCGGCCAGCGAGACGGCGTCGAGTTCCATCTTCAGGCGGACGCCGACCTTGTCAGATGTTTCGTCGCCTTGCCTGCTGCGCAGGGGGCGATTTGGCTCAGCGTCGATACCAAACTTGCTCTTAAGCCCGAAGGGTCGACATGCGAGCTCACGCAATATTACGCGAACCTGCTCGATCAACGTCTCCCCAGTTAAACACGTGTTCTATCGGCCGAATTGAGGATCTAATGTCTGAGACCCATACCTGGCGAACTCCAAGTGCCCACAGCATTGACCTCGACCCAAATGTTGCAGCACAGCTTGCCGTCGCGTGTGAGGGGTTTCTTGCCGAGTTGCAAGACATGGCAGGCAACTTGAACAGACTTACTGCCTTGGACTGCTTTGGGACACTTCAGTCGGGAAAAGACATGGCTGGCAAGTTTGCCCAAAAGGCCACCGGTGGTGCCGATTCACTCGAAAAGTCTCTTCTCAGTCATGCGCTTGTAATCACCGAGATGCGGGACTTCTTCCAGCAATGCGTCGACCGCTACGGCGAAGTCGACGACTCGAATGCCTCTGCACTGGCGAGCGTCGTCACCCCTCGATAGACACAAAAAATCTCGCTGAGTCGATGGCATTCGACTCAGCGAGACTTGGGTAACGACTAGCTGGTGGGCAGGGCCTTCAACGACTTGACGGTGGCGTCGACCGCGCGAGCAGCCTCGGCGCCCTTCTTCACGAAATGCGTGCTGAAGTACTCGACGTGCTCGGCATGCTCGTGGAAGTGATGCGGCGTCAAGACCACCGAGAAAACCGGAACGTCGGTGTCGAGCTGCACGCGCATCAGACCGTCGATGACAGCCGTCGCCACGAAGTCATGCCGGTAGATACCGCCGTCGACGACCAGACCTGCGGCAACGATGGCCTGGTAGCGGCCGGTCTTGGCCAACCGCCGAGCATGCAGCGGGATCTCGAAAGCTCCCGGTACCTCGAAGAAATCAACCGTGTCCTTGGAGTAGCCGAGCTCGACGATCGCGTCGGTGAATCCGTCGCGTGCACGGTCGACGATGTTGCGATGCCACGTCGCCTGAATGAACGCGATGCGCTGTCCCTGGATCTCACTCATAACCATGAAACTAGCGCACTGGGAAGCATCGACGCGACCACCCGTCCTAGTCCTGCTGACGGGGGAAGGCGGTCGAACGACCCCAGCCGGCGTCATTGGTGAGGTGCTCGAGGAGAGGCTGAATTCGATACGGAAGGGGATTGGTCAGAGCGATGGTCGTGGTCGAATGCGTGACGCCTGGAAGTGACACGATCTGCTCGGCCAACTTCTGCAGGGCCGCGTGCGTCGAGGTGGCGACGCGAACGAGCAAATCCTCGCGACCGGTCGTCGCGTGAATTTCGATCACCTCGGGCAACTCGGTCAGACTCCGCGCGACTGCGCTGATCTTGCCCTGCTCGAGTTCCAGACCGACAAATGCCTGAATCGGGATACCGACCTCGGGGAGATTGAGATTCGGCCGAAACCCGGTGAGAAGTCCGTTGGATTCCATGCGCTTCATTCGCGACTGGACGGTGTTGCGGGCGACGCCCAACGAGTTGGCCAACTCGGCCACACTCATCCTCGAGTCCTTGCTGAGCAGTCCGAGCAACTGGACGTCGAGCTTGTCGATGCTGAGCACTTTGTGAACCTCTCCTCAGTGATTTGAGTCACTGGATGATCGAATTGACTAGTTCAAGAGATTTGCATTGACCAAATCGTAACTCAGGCAGAGCATTGGTTCCACGAATTGCTCAGCGGGATTCTCTTTGGGTTATTTGTCCCAATAGTACCCAATGAACACTTCGCCCCAATATTTCGACTGCACCCCGTAATTCTTCGGAAAGGTCTATCCCACAATGACTCTCACCGCCGAGCCCGTGAACTCCGTTGTTTCCCATGACGACACTGCGGGCGTGTTTGATCGCGCCGACTACCTGCGCGATTACCCCCACGAGCAGGTGAGCTTCTTCCAGGATCCCGCGAGCGGCCTCAAGGCCATCGTCGCCATCCACTCCACGACGCTCGGTCCCGCGCTCGGCGGAACGCGCTTCTACCCGTACTCCGACGAATCTGCCGCAGTCACAGACGTTTTGCGCCTCTCGCGCGGCATGACCTACAAGGCTGCGGTTGCCGGCGTCGACCTCGGCGGCGGCAAGGCCGTCATCATCGGCGACCCCGCAACGGCCAAGACCGACGAATTGCTCGGCGCCTACGCAAAATTCGTCCAGACCCTCGGCGGCCGCTACATCACCGCTGGTGACGTCGGAACCAACTCCAACGATCTCGACATCATCGGTCGTAACACCGACTTCGTCGTCGGCCGCAACGCTACGGTCGGCGGTTCCGGCGACAGCGCTCCGATGACGGCCCTCGGCGTATTCCAGTCGATGCGCGCCGCGGCACAGTCGCATTGGGGCACTCCGTCGCTCGCAGGCAAGACTGTTGGTGTCGAGGGCACAGGCAAGGTCGGCTACGAGCTGATCAAGCTCCTCCTCGCAGACGGCGCAACCGTTCTCGCGACCGACGTCAACGCCGCAGCGCTCGACCGTGTCAAGGCGGACTTCCCGCAGGTGAGCATCGTCGACAGCATCATCGACGCTGATCTCGACGTTTACGCACCGTGTGCGATGGGCGCAACACTCACCGACACGACCGCACGCTCGATCAAGGCCGAGGTTGTCTGCGGCGCTGCCAACAACCAGCTCACCGTGCCCGAGGTCGAGAACATCCTCCGCGACCGCGGCATCACCTGGACCCCCGATTACGTCGCCAACGGCGGCGGCCTCATCCAGGTTGCCGGCGAGCTGAAGGGCAACTCGGCCGAAGAGGTCAAGCTCAAGGTCGAGAAGATCTTCGACACGGTCACCGAGATCTTCGCGAAGTCGAAGAACGACGGAATCCTCGCCGGCGAGGCTGCTGACGCGGTCGCCGAGGCTCGGATCGCCGAGGCAGCTCGCGTCGCCAAGGGCTGACATCCCTCTCGCAGTCATGTAGCGCGGCCGGTCCCGACTAGTGTGGACACCAGACGAGCAGATTTTGCAGATCTGGACCACATCAGCCGGTAGACCGGCCGCTATGCGTCGGACGCCGGAAGGGCTTACATGACTGAACAATTCGCAGTGTGGACCGAGAACGACGTCGAGCAATCGGCCCGTTGGGGTTCGACGAGCAACGCCCCGGTGCCCAAGCGCATCGTTGTCGCCGACGACACGATGAAGGCCGACGACGCCTATCGCTTGGCATGCGAAGGCACGGCGTTGTTGTGGCGCGGAGATTTTCAGAACGCTCGCCAACTGTCGAAGGCCGTCGCGTCGCGCATTGACCGCAAGCCGCGCCGAGCGTCCGACGACCCAGCCAAAGCCTTCCATCTCCACCGGCAGACCCAAGGACGCCGCGCGCAGATCCTCGGCATGCTGCTCATTCCCTTGGATGCAGATCTGTCGATTCCACTCCGGCGAGCCCCGGACGCGCAAGTCGCGTTGACCGAAGCTTTCGGGATTACCGGTGAGCCTTCGGTTCGCTCGTTGCGTGACATCCTCGGCGCGATCGGCGCTCACGAGTGGCACCGCAAAGGTGTTTTCATCGAGGCTCTCGACGCACGAGTGCATCCCGCCTTCGGAGTGTTCTCACCCGTCCGCGGGGAGTATGTCGATCTTGTCGCGTCTGCGCCACTGCCGTCGACGGAATCGGCTTTCGACATCGGCACCGGCACCGGCGTTCTTGCTGCCGTCCTGGCGCGGCGTGGAGTTCAGACGGTGACGGCCACCGACCAGAACCCCCGGGCACTGCAATGCGCTCGTAGCAACCTCTCGCGGCTTGGCTACGGCGATCAGGTGACCGTGGTGGAAGCAGACCTCTTTCCCGAAGGCACCGCTCCGGTGGTGGTCTGCAATCCTCCCTGGATTCCGGCCAAGGCCACCTCGCCCATCGAATACGCCGTCTACGACCCCGCTGGAGCGATGCTGAAGGGCTTCCTGACTGGTGTCGCAGCGCATCTGGACGACGGGGGAGAAGCGTGGCTGATCCTCTCGGACATTGCCGAACACCTCGGTCTCCGAACGCGATCCGAACTGCACGATCTGATTGCGGCCGGTGGGCTCACTGTTGTCGATCGCATGGACGTCAAACCGACGCACGCAAAGGTCAGTGACCGAACCGATGCGCTTCACGCTGCCCGGGCACGAGAGACGACCTCGCTCTGGCGGCTTCGCCGTCGCTGAATTCATTCTCAGTCAGCGGTATTTCCTTGCCATGAAATGGTAATGAACGAGTAACAAATCGGGTCTAGCTTTCTTCGCAGTCGCACATCGTCACGCACTCCGGAGGAATCTCGATGGAATACACTCTTGCCCGCAACGCAGCCGAAGACCTGACGAAAGGTCTTGGCCGACGCGGATTCATGAGGGCAGTCGCTGCCCTCGGTGCGGGCGTAGGAGTTGCCGGTGTGGCTTCGGGATGCGCGCACTCGAACGCGTCACCGGCTGGATCGTCCTCCTCTGCACTACCGTTCGCCGATGGCATTCCGATTCTGCAACCGGGCAGCGGAAACGTCAGTGGCGATCACTATCTGAGTTCGGATCCGTCGGACGTCATGTGGGGTTATGTGCCCAACATCCACACCCGCGAGGTGATGCGGATGAAGTCGGGCCAGACCGTCACGATCGACGCCCTCTCGCACGAGGGAATTCTCGAGGATCAAGGGCGCAATCCTCTCGAATACTTCGGTAGCAAAGGCGTTTCCGAGAAGGACGTGCTCGAGGATGCGATTGCCGTTGCGGCCGAATACAACCGAACCGAACGAAACTTCGACAAGGACGGACCGCACGTCGTCACCGGCCCGGTCTTCGTCGAAGGCGCCCAGCCTGGAGACGTACTCAAGATCGAGACTCTCGAAGCCATTCCCCGCGTGCCGTACGGCGTTGTGTCGAGCAGACACGGCAAGGGCGCTCTCGCCGTCACAGCAGACGGAACCGCTCCAGCGGGAATCACTCTGGACGAAGTCATGCCGCCGGTCGCCACAGACGGGCGCGCAACAAAGGACCCGTTGAAGTACGGCGGTGTTTCCACTTTCACGGCGATCGAAGACGGCAAGGGCGTGATGCCTTTCGGACAGTCGAAGGTGCGGTTTCCCCTGCGGCCCTTCATGGGAATGATGGGAGTTGCCTATTCCTCGGATGCCGACCCGACATCCTCGTCGTCGAACTCCATTCCTCCGACGCTGGGCGGCGGAAACATCGACATCAGGCATCTCGGTGTCGGATCAACCTTCTATCTGCCGGTCTTTGCCGAAGGCGCCCTGTTCTACGTCGGTGACCCCCACATGGCGATGGGAGACGGTGAGGCAGCGTTGACCGCGATGGAAGGATCGCTGCGCGGCACGTTCCGACTCAGCGTGTGTAAGAAGGATTCCGGTGACGCTCCATCGGTGGCTTTCGGATACCCGTTCGCTGAGACCGAGGAGGCCTGGATTCCGATCGGCCTGTCCGACCCCAACGGTTCGGTCGATGGGCAGAACAGTGACCTCAACGGCGCCATGCGGCGCGCGGTGGTCAACGCGCTCGACTTCCTCGAGCATGATCGCGGAATGGATCGAGCGACGGCCTACGCCTATCTTTCTGCCGCAGCCGATTTCACGGTCTCGCAGGTTGTCGATCGAACCGTGGGCGTCCACGGACAGATCTTCAAATCCCACTTCGAATAGCGGGAAAGGCGATCCGTGTTGTCAGGACGGATCGTCGAAGAGGCTCTGTTGCAAGGGATCGGCGAACAAGCCCATTTGCTCAGGTTGCGGCTTTGCCGGCGTCTCGGTTCGAGAATTGGGTAGGACCACCAGTCGCAAGGCCCCTCGCAGACGGTCGACCATGAGTTCCCACCCGCCGACCTGATCCTCGTATCCCGCAGCCTCTTCGGCGTCTCCGCGACTGTGGGCGTCCACAGCCTGACTGCGCAGCTGAATCTGCCATTCGTTGCTGATGTGGAGGAGCTGAAGAATCAGATCGCGATCACGACCACAGACATCGGCTACCGCGTCGAGATCCTCGGCCACGTCCAGATCGAGGTGCAGCAGGGTCTCGAGTTCGGGAGGCAGGTCCTCGGCCGTCAGATCGGGCTGCAGCGAGGAGGAGTCACCGCTCTTGTTCGCGAAGAAGAGGTCTCCGCCGACGCGTGCGGCGAACTCGTCGTCCACGGTACGCAGGAACGACGTCAGGGCGGCGCACGTATCGGTGAGTTGCTTGGGAACGAATGGCGAACCCGCCACCTCGAGGAACACCGACAGACGGTCGTCGATCAAGACGAACTTGATGCGCGACCACTTGCGGTTGAGATCGGCGATGACCTCGGCTGCACGGGTGCGGTTGCTGATGTCCTGAACGAGCGGGGAGAACAACTGCACGTCCATGGACTCGGAAAGTGGACCGACGAACATGACAGTCGAACCGACACGAATGGGTATGTCGCCGTCGCTGTCTCGCTCGGGAAGAGTGCCGAGCATGGGAAGCAAAGCGAGAGTGACCAACTCCTTGAGGTGGTCGATGTCGTTGGGCATGTAGGCCGCGGTGGGGTCGAGTGTCGGAAGTTCTGTCGACTCGACGACCGACGGATCGAAATCCGGAGTCTGCTCGTTGCCGGTGAGATCGCTGGATAGAAAAGCCGGGTGCTGCACACCGAACACATCACGGAATGCAGCGACAGTCATCGCTGCGAGCTGATCGGCCCAGTTCTGCGCCTTGTCGACGCAGAAGGCGGGGGAGTTGTTCGGATCCTCCAGATTCTCGGAAGGCGGATTCCAGCCGAGTGCGATCAACTTTTGTTCGTCGGCATCTTCGAGTCGATAGCGCGGATGAAGGAAGTCGTTGGAAGGAACCTCGCAGCGGACTGTGTTCTCGTCCCACACGAGGAACTGAACGCATGGCGCTGCGCCGTCAGCTGGATCGAAGTCGCCGGTGGACGATTCCACGGCAAGAACGTCGCCGTCGACCATGATGGAAATGTGATCGCCGAGGCGACGTTGAAATTCTGCCCACGCCCGGTCGACACTGACATCGAGATCGAAGCCCATTGCGCTCATCAGCCACCTCCTTCCGCAAAAGCTCAGACCTATACGGTATCGCGAGGCTCCGACAATGCTGCTGTCCTTTTCCGGTCGACCGGATTGCAGCGGACCACGAACCGTGACGGCGAGGAAGGTAGTTGCAGGTAGATCGGTTATTCGAGAGCGGCGACTGAAGTGTGCCTGTAACCGCCGTCACGCCAGGCGGTGTGCGGGCGAAAGAGCGAGGGTTATCCGGCGAGAACGGGCGAGACCTCGACGACGGGCGGCGTGGATCCGGTCGTGACAACGGGGGTGGTGCTGGTCTTGGTGGTTGTGGCCGTCGCGGTCGGTGACGAGGTCGCGGTAGCCGACGCAGTTGTGGTGGATGAGACGGGTGTTGTCGTACTGGTGGCCGTCGTAGTCGAGGTGGCGGAGCTCGTGCTTGTCGCGGTCACCACAAGCGGCTGATTGCGAGGAGCGGTCGTCTCGTCGGCGATTCGCCAGGTCGGCGTCGGCGGGATGACAACCGTGGGGACTGCAACCGAGCTGTAGAACGCGGCCGGTTCGATCCCGGCGACGGACTCCACGGAAACCGACGAGACCAGAGTGGGAGGCTTCACCACAGGGCCGCCGGCACCGAATGCGCCGGCTGCTCCGCCGAAAACGAGGCCTGATGTCAGAGAAAGAGCGGCCACTGCGACAGCGCCGATCATGACTGTTCTGTCTTTCATGCACACCTGTCCTTCGGGAGCAGTACGGAAGTACTGTAGGCGAAAAGATGCCGCAATGGAGTATCAGGGCCTGCTGGGCGGGACGCGAATCTGTGTGGCGTAGAACACAAAAGGCCCTGGGTGTCGACGCGGACGTCGGCACCCAGGGCCAGGTCAAGCAGTGAATCAGGCGGGGATCGTCAGTACCTGACCGGCGTTGATGAGATCCGGGTTCGGGATGCCGTTTGCATCCGCGATGCGCTGGTACTGGTTGCCGTCACCGTAGAAACGCTCTGCGATCGCCCACAGGGTGTCGCCGCTTTCGACGGTGTAGCTCTGCGCTGCCGGAGCGGCGGGGGCAGGCTCGGGCTCGGGTGCCGGAGCGGGCTCCGGGGCAACCTCGGCGGCCGGCGCTGCGATTGCAGTGTCCGAAGACCACAGAGCATTTCCGCCGGCGGACAGAACGACGTTGCGATCGTCCTGAACCGAGAGGGAGGCACCGTCGTTGCCTGCGGTCTGCGATGCCCACACGGCGTCGGAGTCCTTGTAGATGACGAAGTTTCCGTCAGCCTGCACCTCGGCGCGGTTGGCGCCGGATCCGTTGGTGCCTGCGGCCCAAACAGCCTGTCCGCCCTCGGACAGAACCAGGTTGCCGTCGTCCTGCAAGGTGAGGGTGTATGCGCCGTTGTCGGACTTGAGTTCCTGGCCGACTCCGAGGCTCTGACCTGACTGCAGTGTGCTCACGCTGTCCCTTTCCAAATCTGTTGCGATGACTGTGCCTCCACGATTCCGCTTTACCGTCCAGTTACCTTCTGGCCGTTGGTCTCGTAGGCGACCGAGTGTACGTTACCGAAGAGTACAGAGAATTGTGCAGCGTTGACGGATTGCGTGTCGAGCGTTCGGATCTTGCTGATATTAAGGCGTTTTGGGCGAACGCGCCGCGACATCCTACGCGAAGTTGCACCGTTGCGATGCACTTTCTCTTGAACGGCAGGTGAAATCGGCGCGCTCTCAGCGCATTGTCAGTAACCGCTAGGGGTGTAGCGACTTGCGCGTCTCGTCGTGGAGAACGGCAAGCAGTTCACGCTCGACGTCGGCGAACTCGGGCGAGGTGATCATGTCCAGTTCGCGTGGCCTCGGCAAGGGAACGTCGACGACGCACCTGACCGTTGCCGGCCTCGCCGACAGAACGACCACGCGATCGGACAGATAGATCGCTTCACGAATATCGTGGGTGATCATCAGCACGGTCCACCGGTACTGCTGCCACACGTCTTGCAGCCAGGCCTGCATCTCGGTGCGGGTCAACGAGTCCAGTGCGCCGAACGGCTCGTCGAGCAGCAGGACAGGTTTGCCCTGAACAACGGTGCGCAGCATCGCCGCTCGCTGGCGCATGCCGCCGGACAGCTGTGACGGCCGGGCGTCCTCGAATCCGGACAGTCCGAACGCCGGGAACAACTCGCGAGCGCGCTCGCGTGCTTCCTTCTTGCCGACTCCCTGCACTTCCAAACCGAGGGCCGTGTTGTCCAGTACCGAGCGCCAAGGGAACAGAAGATCCTTCTGCGGCATGTACGCGGTGTGCACCTCGGCGGCTGCTTCGGATTCCGTTGCGCGCGTGCCCACACGGACCGAACCCGCGGTCGGGGATTCGAGCCCGGCCAGGACGTTGAAGATCGTGCTCTTGCCGCAGCCGCTCGGCCCGATCACCGACACGAATTCGCCCGCGTCGGCGCCAAAGGACACCGAATCGAGCACGAGACGCGATTCTCCGGCCGTGTCGAACCTCTTGGTCAGGTCCTGGACTTCGACCATTGCATCCTCGACCATCGGGTCAGTCATGTCCGCGACCTTTCGTTCATCGCCCATGGTGCAACGATGCGCTCGATGGCGAACGTCAGCAAGTACAGCGTGACGCTGATCAACGCGGTCACCAGTACGGCCGCCAACACCAGGTCGGTGCGGAAGGAGTTCTTCTGGGTGCTCATGTAGATACCCAAACCGGAAGTAGCGCCGACGTATTCGGAGAACACCGCACCCACGACCGCATACGTGATGCCGATGCGCAGGGCAGTGAAGAATCGCGGAATTGCCGAAGGAAGGCGAACGTATCGGAACTCCTGCCAGCGAGTGCTGCCCATACTGCGCAGGAGAGCGCCCGCTTCCCGATCGGCCGCGGCAAATCCCTCGATGAGTCCGATGGTCATGGGGAAGAACGTCGCAAGGGCGATCACCAACACCTTCGGCAACAGCCCGAAGCCGAACCAGATGATCATCAGCGGCGCGATGGCGATGATCGGCAGCGTCTGCGAGACGACAAAAAGTGGTACCAGCGCGCGTGACAACCACGGCGAAAAGTCCACGACCACAGCAAGAATCCAGGCCAACACCAATGAAACAGTGAAGCCGACCAACGTGACCTGCAATGTCGACCAGGCGTGGCCGGAGATGATCTCGCGGTTGTCCCACCCCTGGGACAAAACGCGCCCCGGAGACGGAAGTACTTGCGGCCGAATCCCACTGATCTCGACGTAGATCTGCCACGCCGCCACGAGGAGCACCACCACGGCGAGCGCGGGAAGCGCCCGCCGCATGGTCGAGACCAACCGTCCGCTCACGTCAGGACGCGTCGAGATACTCATTGGTGAAGTACTCCGACCAGTCCGGCTTCTGGGTCAACGGCTTCCCGTCGGGTCCGGCGAGCAATCCGTTCTCGAAGAGGAATCCCGAGTAGCCCGACCAGGTTTCGAGATTCTGGGCGCCCACAACACCGTTGGCGTCTTTCATGTAGTCGGCGGCGAGCATCCGCTGACTCTCACGCACGAGGTCTTCGTCGGTGAATGCTCCGGGGTTCGCGTCGATGAGATCCTGCGCGGCCTGGTCCGGGTTGTCGGCAGCAGTCTGATATCCGCGTTGAACGGCTTTGACGAACTTGCGTGCCTCGTCGGGATGGTCCTTCAACCACTGCTGGTTGCCGTTGATCACGATCGAATATGCATCGGGGAAGCCGTAATCGGTGTACTGGAAGTACCGCATCGGAGTTCCGTTTCGCTCCGCTTCGAGGCCTTCCCAAGCAAAGTAGGAGACGGTGAAGTCTGCCTGGCCCGAGTACACGGCTTCGTACGCGGAAGTTCCGAGCGTGACCGTCGTGAAGTTCCCGGTCCCGCCGTCGTTGCGGATGATCTGCTGCAGCGTTTCGACTTCGCCGGGATCGCCGAACCCGGCGTACGTCTTCCCGTCGAGATCACGTGGGCGCGTGATGTCCGCACGATCCGCCTTCACGCCGATGCCGGTGGCGCGGTGCTGAAGTGGCGCGATGACGGACGTCGTGGCGGCGCCGGCTGCACGGGCGAACGTGGCCTGACTCTGTGTGCTGATGCCGAACTCCGCATTGCCGGCATCGACCAGGGTGTCGGGCGAGGTGTTGTTGTACGGCAGGATCGAGACGTCCAGGCCGGCGTCCTCGAAGTAGCCCTCTTGGAGTGCTACGTACAAACCGGTGTGGTTCGTGTTCGGTGTCCAGTCGAGTGCGAACCGAATGGTCCCGTCGGAAGAGCCGGTGTCAGAGGCGCATCCGGTCAGAACTGTGAACGCGGCTGCGATCGCGGCAGACGTGGCAAGCGTGCGGCGCAGCGCCGCAAACGACATCACGACGCCGGCCAAGGCTGCTGGTGGAGTGCGGAATCCCAGAACATCAGCTCATAGCGGCTGGCGATGCGGAATGCTTCACTCATCGCCTCACGCTCTGTCTCGGTGGCAGCTTCGGCCGCAGCATCGACCAGTACGCGGGCCTGCGCCACCGACTCGTGGAATTCGGGTGCGTCGTAGGTCGTGACCCACTGTGCGTACGGATGCGACGGATCGGCGTCGAGTACCTCGCGCGCTGAAGCGGCAAGATCGCGGCCGACCTCGGCGTAGATCCAGAAGCAGGGGAGTACTGCCGCTGCGGAGACCGGGTAAGGCGCAGTTGCTGCAGTCGCCGTCAGATACGAGACGTATCCCAGGCAGGCCTGCGAATGCTCGAGCCTTCCCGATCCCGCTGGAAGAATTCCACCGGTGAGAAGTCCGTCGTGAAGCGCAGATTCCACTGTCGCTGCCGTGGACGCGGAATTCGACCAGAAGCCCGCGGACTGCGGATCCGGGGCATGGGCCGCGACCAGGGACAACGCTTTCGAATACCCCTCGAGATAAAGCTTGTCTTGCTCGATGTACGTGCGGAACGCGTCGAGAGGCAATGTTCCGTCGCCGAGGCGGCGGAGGAACTCCAGTGAGTCGATCGACTCGCGGAGGGCCTTCGTCTCGGCCCAGAGTCGATCTGTGAACCGATCCGTCGACGGCGCTGTGGCCACCGAGTTTTCGGCAGAATTGTATGCAGGCTGCGTAGTAGCCATGACATCCCTTCGTCAGCATTACCTGATCAGGTTCCCGGGTGTGTTCTCAGCCCCGCCCATGCGGAGCACCCCGTGTCAGAACTAGGCGACCTTAACACCGAGGGGTTGCGTACTCGGCGCACACCCGTCCGAGATTGGTAGGTTTGGTCTTGATTGCCACACGCGCGGGTCGGGAGGGGATTCAGACATGGAGACCGACGTTCGACCAAATCTCGGCGAGGACGGAACTCTGGTGATCCGGGCGCGAGGCGGAGAAGCCCGCGGGTATCCGGATGGCGGTGTATTCGCGTGGAAGGGCATGCCCTACGCAGCGGCGCCGGTGGGTGAGCGGAGGTTCCGAGCGCCACAACCCGCACAGCCGTGGGACGGGGTGCGCGACTGTCGTGAGTTCGGGCCGATCGCGCCGCAAGGCCAGAGTCCGGCGGTTCCGATCGATCGGGCCTTCAAAATCGACGAGGACTGCCTGTCGATCAACGTCTGGGCCCCGCGACCCGACGCCACGCCGCGACCGGTGATGGTGTGGATTCACGGCGGCGCCTACTGCCTCGGATCCGCCGCCCAAACGATCTACGATGGCCGTCATCTGGCTGAAACCGGTGACGTCGTTCTCGTCTCCTTCAACTATCGCGTCGGCGCACTCGGGTTCCTGGACTTGTCTGCATTTTCCACCGCGGATACCGTTTTCGAGTCGAACTGTGGTCTGCGAGACCAGATTGCGGCACTCGAATGGGTTCGAGACAACATCGACGCCTTCGGTGGTGACCCGAGTGCGGTGACCGTGTTCGGGGAGTCCTCCGGCGCAGGATCCATCACGACGCTCATGACCTGTCCGAGCGCCGAAGGTCTGTTCCATCGTGCGATTGCCCAGAGTCCTCCCGCGACCTCTGTCTACGGGGCCGAGCGCGCCAAGACCGTTGCAGAGCGGTTTCTCGAACTGCTCTCGATCGACCCCGAAGACGCAGGCGATCTGCTGACCACGGATCTGGAACTGCTCGTCAAGGCAAGCGATGATTTGGTCAACGAAATTCCGACCCGGATTCCGGGAACTTTGGCGATGGCACCCGTTGTCGATCGCGATCTGGTGCCGCACTACCCGGTTGCGGCTTTCCAGAAGGGTTACGCGCACCGAATCCCACTGATCATCGGTTCCAACAAGGACGAGGCGTCGATCTTCAAGTTCATGAAGTCTCCGCTGATGCCGGTGAGTGCGCAGTCCGTCGAGGCAATGCTCCAATTACTGGCCGACGATCACCCCGACATCTCCGCGACCAAACTTGCCGAGATCATGTCGGCTTACCCTGACCATGCGAAACCGAGTGGCGCGCTGGCACTGTCACGGGACGCTGCGTTTCGCATGCCGACCCTCTGGATCGCAGACGCGCACTGCAGGCATTCCCCTACATGGGTCTACCGCTTCGATCACGCGACGCCGATGCTCAAGGCGGCGCGGATCGGCGCGGGCCACGCGACCGAATTACCTTATGTATTCGGCAATTTCGGAACCCTGAACGTCGACCCCACGTTCTGGCTCGGCGGTCGGAAGGCCGCGATGGAGGTGGCCGGCCGTATCCAACGGCGATGGTTGGCCTTCGCCAGGCATGCAGTGCCGGCGGCCCTCGACGGCTCGAAGCACTGGGCGCCGTACGAGGAAGAGAAGCGGTCGACGCTGTTGATCGACTCCGCCGACACCCTCGTCAGCGACCCCGATCACGGATTGCGCGTCGCCTGGGGCAACGACGTGATGGGGTTCAACTGACGTCGGTCGAGTGCCGCGGACGATCCAGTTCGCGAAGCACCGGCAGAGAGGCACAGACTGCGGCGATCAGGATGATCGGAATCGACAGGGCCACAAAGGTCGACGCGATTCCGAGTTGATCGAGCAGCGGGCCGACCGCGAGGTAGCCGAGCGGGCCTGCGGCGTAGGCCGTCGACGTCATGACACCGACGACGCGTCCACGCATGTGCTCCGGGCTGTGCGTCTGCATGGCGTAGTTGGCGATCGGGCCGACTGGTCCGTAGACGAGGCCCTGCAGTCCGGCAAGTACGAGGATCACCCACAGTGGAGGTAGGAGCGCCATGGCCAGCATCGCTATGCCGAGAACGGCGACGGCAAAAATCATGATCAGCCGCCGGGACATGATCGGCGCCAGTGGGGCGTAGGCGAGAGAGCCGATGATGCCGCCGATCGCCAAGGCCATCAACACCGATCCGAGTTGGGCCGGTTGATCCAACTCTGTGAAGTACACCGGGAACACGACACTCTCCACAGGCATGTAGAGCGCGACGACTGCCATGTCGATCAGCGCCAGGGTGCGCAGCAGTTTGTTGTTCCAGACGAACCGAAGACCGTCGAGTGTGCCGTGCCAGATCGATTTCGGACGGTGTTCGTGTTCGGGCACTCCGGCGCCGGGAAGCCGGATGAAGGCGACCACGACTATCGAGAACACAAAACCTGCCGCCGTGACCCAGAGCGTGTTCACCGCTCCGATCGTTGCGATGAGGACACCGCCGATGCCAGGGCCGATCAGATACGCGACGTTGAAGTTGGCCTCGTACACACTGTTGGTTCGATCGAGCTTCCACTTGGCGGTCCGAGTCGCTGCAGGCAGCATGGACTCCCTCGCCGCCATTCCGGCGGGGTCGAACACGGCGCCGAGTGCGGCCAACGCCGCGATCACCGGGATCGTCAAGCCCGCGGTGGCCGCGATGATCGGAATCGCTGCAACGGACATCGCGGAGAGAGCGTCGGAAATCATCGACGTTCGACGGCGTCCGAACTTGTCGACGAATGTCCCCGAAAACAGGCTCGACACGAGTAGCGGAATGGCTGCTGCGCCGGCAACTATCGCCGCGTCGGTAGCCTTACCGGTTCGTTCGAGAACCAGCCAGGGGAGCACGACGATGGCGATACCGTTGCCGATCGCCGAGAACAGCGTCGCGAGATTGACCAGTACGAGAGGGAGATAGCTGGGGATAGCTACGTCCGGGGACGCAGGTGGACGCCGATCTGCTGAGGCGACCACGTTCTTTCCTTCCCCGAGATGGTGCCGCCCAGGATTTCGACGACGGCACCATCGACGCTAGCAGCGGGGTCTGCAGGTTCGCGACTGGTTTTTCGCCGGCCGTTCTCGTTCGGTTATGCCTGGTAGACGGGGTTCTCCGCAACAAACTTCTCGACGTACGAGCACGTCGGAAGGATCTTCAATCCCTCGTTCCGGGTCTGATCGAGCGCTTCACGCACCACGATGGCGGCAAGCCCGCGCCCACGAAACTGCGGATAGGTCACCGTGTGGTGGAAATCACGGACGCCGGAATGGTCCGAGTACTCGGCGAAACCGGCGAGTTCGCCGTCGACTCGGATCTCGAAACGCGTTTCCGCGGGATTGTGCGCCACTGTCTCGGTCATCTTCGGGCTCCGTTTCGAAAGGGCGGCCGGTTGCGCCGCGCCGCGTCTACGTTCTCTGGAGCACGCTACCTGGCAGGCCGTCCGCAATATCGGTTGCCGACGTGGGATCCGTTACTTAGCGCAACTACAACTGGACGACCGTTCAAGGGGCCTTTGTCGCCATGGAGAACGAACAAAACTGGTCTGTACGTGCCGATTTGCCCGTACTTTTGTGCCCACAACGGGTGATACATATGCATCACGATCGTAACTATCCCAATATGTGGGACCGGTCACAAAGTTTTTTGTCGTCTGTTCGGATGGATTAAGTGGAGGGCCTGAAACGGGCAAATTGCAGGTCAGCGGCGCGCTGGTTGCGTGTCGATGATGGGTGCGAGTGGCCGGAAACCCCAGGGGTATTGCGTTGGTCATCAGATCGTTTCTCGGACGTGATCCCAAAGACCCGCTCGGGGGGTTAGCGTTTGAATCGTCGGGGATAGAAGAAGCGTTACAACTTCGCCAAAAAAACTTTGGCGTCGCTGCTCAACGGTTCGATTTCGAGTCTTCGTCGGACAACTTCGAGGAAGGAACGCACATGATTTTCGGGCAGCGTGAGTCGAACAGTTACTTTGCCGCAATTTTTTCGTACGACTTCCTTGACGAAGGTCTGGGATACGAGACCATCGCACGGATTCACCGAGGCGAGATCTGCGAATGGATTCGTGATCTCGAGGCTTCCGGGTTGTTCTCGGCTGCGGAAGTCCATGCCGCTGAACTGGCATGGCGCGAAAATCCACGCCTGCTCCTCGACGCCCTTCTCGAGGACGCTGACGAGGTCTCTGTCAAGCGTTGGGAGATCGCGTGGACGAGGCTCGAGCGTCAGTCGCCGGCAGCCGGAACCGCGGTGGCAGAGCACGGCTGATCCGGTCGGGCCGAGTCGACTGCTCAGTCTGCGTCAAGATCAACCGTCTGCGTTACATCAACGGTCGACGAGTATCACCTCGTAATCGGTGAGCACGGTGAATTGCACGCCCGCCGTGGTCAGGGCCGCAACCGTCCGCGCAGTCACCTGTGGATCTTCGAGTAGCGAATCGCCGCCGTGCGGCACTATCGCGAAGTCGATCAGCGCGAGCCCCGACCAGATCGGGTCGATACCGCACGTTGGCATGACTTCAGCGGGGTCGTCCGACGCGTCCAGCCCGATCAGAGTCGGAGTCGCCAGGCACGCTCCGGCGCTGTATCCCGCATAGGCCACGACGCCTGAACGAACCAGCATCTCGATGACCCGGTCAGCGCCACTTCGAGCTAGCTGAGCTCGCAGGACGAACGTGTTTCCGCCGCGAACCCACAGGCAGTCGAAATCGCGGAGCCGGAGTTCCAGTGCTTCCGGTGCACCCAGGAAGTCTCGGACATCCACTTCCTCTGCGGTGAAGCCGGCTGCCCGTAGTGGAGTCAGTTCGCTGGTGACTGCTGAACTGCGGGCATTGACGGGCCACGAATCTGCAGCCGCGGCGATGACTGCGATGCGAGCGCCGCGGCCTACGAGATCGACAAAGGCCTCGCGGTGGTCGCCGAATCGGTAGGACGAGAGAAACAGTTTCACTTCTCAGTACCTTCGCGACCTACCCACCCAGCCCTCAAATCGTGAACGCCAGATTGTCGACGACGCGTGTGCCCACCGTGGTGTCACCGCGAAGCGAGATGTCGGTTCGGTGATCCGACGCGTGGACGCGGCCACCGGCAATTCGGGTGAAGAGCGGTGAGCTCATCGAGATGGTCGTGGTCGCCGGACCGTCCAGCTCCGGGACGAGTGTTGCTCGCGCGTCGACCGAGACGTGAAGTGAACGGGCAAGTGGCCCTTCGAGTTCGAAAGTGATCCGTGCTCCCTCTGGCGCCTTTCCTCGTTTTCCGACGACGAATCCGAGCGCGCTGGTGATTTCGCCGAATGCAGTCTCCGCGCGCAATCCGCCTTCCTCACCCGGAATGCCAACTGCATCTCTGATGTCGAGTTCGTGCATCCAACAGTCGAAGGTCCGAATACGCATGAACCGGCCATAGGGCGCAAGACCGACCGGTGTTTGTGTCTCGGCGTCCCAGTCCGCGCTGGTCATCGAGCGCAGCGCTTCGGTTCGTTCGGCGGTGATCTCGCGATATCGGGTCAGCAGGTCCGAGTGCGGTGTCCGCCGCAGGCCTTCGACCCAGCGCTCGTTGAACGCCGCAATCTCGTTGTGGACGTGGGGCAATGCGTGCACGTCCAGATTGATCGACGGCGGATTGATGCCCGAGAGCAGTGATTCCGTACCGATCAGATGGGACACGATGTCGTGAACCGTCCACCCCGGAAGGTTCGACGGTGCCAACCACTGATCGCCGTCGAGTTCGGCCAGCAGTGCGTCGATGACTCTCCATTCCTCGGTCAATGCGTCGACTACTGAGTCCTGGGGCCAACCACTCATGTGGACATCTCCTGTTTCGGACGGTGCGGTTCTCCTCACTGTATGTCCCGGCGGATAAGTGAGCGGGCATTCCCATGCTTCGAGTCGGTGTCGCCAAACCTCCGAGGGTGGCAGAGTTCCTGTGGTAGACCAGGATTGTCGACGCCGAATCAGGCTCACGCGGCGTTGTCGTCACCGACAGAGGAGTCTTCGTGTTTCCAGGAAATTTTGTCCAGTCCACACCGGACAAGCCCGCCGTCATTCGCCCTGCGACGGGTGAGTCCATCACCTATCGGGAACTCGACGAACGGTCGACGCAGTTGGCGCGATACTTCCGAAGTGTCGGTGCCAAGCCTGGGGACCACGTCGCTCTCATCTCGAACAACGATCTCCGGGCGTTCGAGGTGTACTGGGCAGCGTTGAGATCCGGCCTCTACATCACCGCGGTGAACTGGCATCTCACGGCTGCGGAGGCTGCCTACATCGTCGACGACTGCGAGGCGACAATTCTGGTGGCGTCGGGGCAGGCGTCCGCAGCAGTTCCGTTGGACGAGAAGCTGATTCCACGCGTGCGGCACCGATTGGTGTACGGCGGCGCCCTCGAGGGCTTCGACGACTACGAAGAAGCGGTCGATGCGCAGTCCACTGCTCCACTCGACTCGCAGCCGCGTGGGGCTGACATGCTGTATTCGTCGGGAACCACCGGCAGGCCGAAGGGGATCAAAGGAGATCTCCCGGAGGGTGAGGTGAACACCACCATGGATCCGTACACCGCGGTGTTCGCACCGATGTACGGGTTCGATTCCGACACAGTCTATTTGTGCCCGGCTCCGGTCTATCACGCGGCGCCCCTGCGTTTTTGCGGCGTGATCAATTCGGTCGGCGGAACCGTGATCTTGATGGATGCATTCGAAGCCGAAACCGCGCTGGAGTTGATCGGTAAATACGCTGTGACGCACAGTCAGTGGGTACCGACGATGTTCGTTCGAATGTTGAAACTTCCGAAGGAGACCCGTGATCGTTACGACGTCTCGACGGTGAAGGTCGCCATTCACGCTGCTGCTCCCTGCCCGCCCGAAGTGAAGACGGCAATGATCGACTGGTGGGGGCCGGTGATCTACGAGTACTACGCCTCGACCGAGGGTTCGGGCGCTACCTTCATCAACAGTGAGCAGGCCTTGTCGCATCCGGGTTCCGTCGGGCGTGACGGAGTGATGGGGATCGTGCACATCTGTGACGACGCCGGGCGCGATCTTCCGGTCGGCGAGATCGGTACCGTGTTCTGGGAGCGGGAGACTTTGCCGTTCCGGTACCACAATGATCCCGAGAAAACGGCTGCCGCGCAGCATCCGGATCATCCGACGTGGACGACGAGTGGAGATATCGGCTATATCGACTCCGAGCGTTTCCTTTATCTGACCGACCGCGCCGCGTTCACGATTATCTCCGGTGGTGTGAATATCTACCCACAGGAGTCCGAGAACATCCTTACTTTGCACCCGAAGGTGTTCGACGTGGCGGTCATCGGTGTTCCCGACGAGGAAATGGGTGAGCAGGTCAAGGCGGTTGTCCAACTAGCGGAGGGAATCGAGCCTGGTGCCCATGTCGCCGAGGAATTGCTGGAATACGTTCGCAGTCAGGTCGCACATTTCAAAGCTCCGAGAAGCATTGACTTTGCCGACGAATTGCCTAGGACCGCTACAGGAAAGCTCGTCAAGCACAAGTTGCGGTCTCAATATGTGAGCAATTGATGCTCTAGTGAAATACTAGGACATCAGAGTAATTCTGCGAGATAGTCGGCAAGGACCTGCGCGTGACCGTACGGCAGGTCCTTGCTTGCTGTCAGTAGAACAACGGGTCGAGCATCCGAGGACGGTGCGAGGCGTACTGCAGGTTTTCGCGTTTGAGGCCGCGTGGCCGGAGTCGGTCTACGCGGAGTCGGACGGCGTTACATTCGGAAGCCGGTTCGTAAACTCGCTCGACGGTGATTATTCGGCGCGTCATTCTGATGCCTTTACGTCTTTCGGCCGTTTCAAATAGTGGAATAGTCCGCCATTCCGGTGTGATCGGCCTCACAGTAGGCTTCTTCAGGTATGTCCAAACATACTGTTCGGACTCGATTCAGATGGAGAAAGTGCGTCGTCGGTTTCCCTACGCCGCGTTAACTCTGGCTACTATCAGTCACCATTCACCCAAAAGCGGGTCATCTTCCGCTCATCACATGCTGGTTGCCGCTCGTCGCAGCAGGCGAACCACCAACCGCAGAAGGTAATGGAAAATGGAAACATCGAAGAGCGCACAAGTGCGTCCGTCGGTCGGCGTCCCTCGAGAATCGAGTGATGGTGAGCGTCGGGTCGCATTGGTGCCGAAAATTGTGTCCGCTTTGATCGGCAAGGGTGTCGACGTGGTCGTCGAGTCCGGGGCCGGTCTCGGGGCGTTGATTCCCGACGAGTTGTACACCGCTGCCGGCGCGAAGATCGGCGATCCGTGGACTGCTGACGTGGTGGTCAAGGTTGCGCCTCCGTCGACAGAAGAGATCGCCCGGATCAGTACCGGCGCGAAGCTCATCGGTTTCCTGAATCCGCGTAATGCGGACAACCGCATCGCCGAGTTGAAGGCCGCCGGCATCGAGGGATACGCCGTGGAGGCGATTCCTCGTATCTCCCGCGCGCAGGTGATGGACGCGTTGTCCTCGCAGGCGAACGTGTCCGGGTACAAGGCTGTTCTGTTGGCAGCATCGGAGTCGACGCGGTTCTTCCCGATGCTCACCACCGCTGCGGGCACGGTGAAGCCTGCGACGGTTCTGGTCCTCGGAGTGGGTGTGGCAGGTCTGCAGGCGCTGGCGACAGCCAAGCGTCTCGGTGGCCGCGCTACCGGGTACGACGTGCGTCCTGAGGTTGCCGACCAGGTGCGTTCGGTGGGTGCACAGTGGCTCGACCTCGGAATCGATGCGGCGGGCGAGGGTGGATACGCCCGCGAGTTGACCGACGACGAGCGAGCGAAGCAGCAGCAGGCACTCGAAGATGCGATCAAGGGCTTCGACGTTGTGATCACCACAGCTCTGGTTCCGGGTCGTCCCGCGCCGCGCCTGGTTACCGCTGCCGCGGTCGAAGGCATGAAGCCGGGCAGTGTCGTGGTCGACCTCGCGGGTGAAACCGGTGGTAACTGCGAGCTGACCGAGCCGGGTCACACTGTCGTCAAGCACGGCGTGACCATTTGCTCTCCGCTGAATTTGCCGGCGTCCATGCCGGAGCATGCGTCCGAGTTGTACTCGAAGAACATTTCCGCGCTGATCGAACTCATGTTGGTGGAAGGCGCCTTGGCGCCTGATTTCTCCGACGAGGTTCTGGCCGGTGCGTGCGTCACCCGTGAAGAGAAGGGCGCCTGATGTACACATCACTACTGGCGAACATCGCGATCCTGGTGTTGTCCGGGTTCGTCGGTTTCGCTGTGATCTCCAAAGTTCCGAACACCCTGCACACCCCGTTGATGTCCGGTACGAACGCCATCCACGGCATCGTCGTCCTGGGCGCGTTGGTCGTCCTGGGCAAGGTGCACGATCCCTCGATCGGGTTACAGATCATCTTGTTCGTCGCGCTCGTCTTCGGAACCGTGAACGTTGTCGGTGGTTTTGTCGTCACGGACCGCATGTTGGCGATGTTCAAGGCCAAGCCGGCCGCCAAGTCTGTGTCGAAGGATGGTGACCAGTAATGGAATACCTGGTCAATGCGCTCTATATTGTCGCGTTCTCGATGTTCATCTACGGCCTCATGGGTCTTACCGGCCCGAAGACCGCAGTCCGCGGTAACCAGATCGCCGCGGTCGGCATGCTCATCGCCGTCGTTGCAACTCTGATCTCCATTCGTGATGCGGAGATGGGGAACTGGATCCTCATCGCTGCCGGCCTTGTCATCGGTGTCGTGCTCGGCGTTCCGCCGGCGCTCCGGACGAAGATGACGGCCATGCCGCAGTTGGTGGCACTGTTCAACGGTGTCGGCGGCGGCACGGTCGCGTTGATCGCGTACGCGGAGTTCCTGGACTCGGACGGTTTCACCGCATTCCAGCACGGCGAGTCGCCGACGGTACACATCGTCATCGCTTCGCTCTTTGCCGCGGTGATCGGATCGATCTCCTTCTGGGGCAGCGTGATCGCGTTTCTGAAGCTGCAGGAAACTCTGCCTGGTCGTCCGATCGGAATCGGCAAGCTCCAGCAGCCGCTCAATGCTCTGCTGCTCATTGCCGCCGTTGCGTTCTCGGTGATCATCGGTATCAAGGCGATCTCACCGGAAGGCCCGACCAGCTCACTGTGGATCGTCGGCGTGCTCGTGCTCTCGGGCATCCTCGGACTGATGGTCGTGCTGCCCATCGGCGGCGCGGACATGCCCGTCGTCATCTCGCTGCTCAACGCTCTGACCGGTTTGTCAGCTGCTGCTGCAGGTTTGGCGCTCAACAACCAGGCGATGATCGTCGCCGGCATGATCGTCGGTGCTTCGGGCACCATCTTGACCAACCTCATGGCCAAGGCCATGAACCGGTCCATCCCGGCCATCGTTGCCGGCGGCTTCGGTGGTGGTGGCGGTGAAGCCGCATCCTCCGACGGTGTCGTGCGCACGGCAAAGGCGACCTCGGCCGCCGACGCGGCCATCCAGATGGCCTACGCCAACCAGGTCATCGTCGTACCAGGATACGGACTTGCGGTCGCGCAGGCTCAGCATGCCGTCAAGGACATGGCGAAATTGCTCGAGTCGAAGGGTGTCGAGGTCAAGTACGCCATTCACCCGGTCGCCGGCCGTATGCCCGGTCACATGAACGTTCTTCTCGCAGAGGCGGATGTCTCGTACGACGCGATGAAGGAAATGGACGACATCAACGACGAGTTCTCTCGTACCGATGTCACCTTGGTGATCGGCGCGAACGACGTCACCAACCCGGCGGCGCGCAACGATCCGAGCTCACCGATTCACGGAATGCCGATCCTCAACGTCGACCAGTCGAAGTCCGTCATCGTGCTCAAGCGCTCGATGAACTCCGGTTTCGCCGGTATCGAGAACCCGCTCTTCTTCGCCGAGGGCACCTCGATGCTCTTCGGTGACGCCAAGAAGTCGGTCTCCGAAGTAACCGAGGAACTCAAGGCGCTCTAGCGCTGGTACTAGGGAGGGGCGTCCACTCGCAGCTGCGAGTGGACGCCTTTTTCGTGGCCGTTTGTTGCAAAGATGTCGTGTGATGCAACGACTTCTTGTGCTGAAACGACTTCTTGTGCTGAAACGACAAAGGCGCCTGGTCCGAGACGAAACTCGGAACAGGCGCCTCTGGCGACGTTTTACGGAACCTCGGGGGTTTCGGGGTCGGAAGAGAAGCCGGAAAGTAGTTCGATCAACTTCTGGATCAGTTCGAGCGGGTTCAGATCTTCGAGGCTCACGGTAAAGACTCCTTCGCTGTGGAACTACTTGATTCGGACATTTCAGAACATACGTCATGTCCAACCGTGGCGGGAGAGCTATCGGCGAAAATCTCTGAATCCCAAAGATTTAGGACTAAAGTCGGATGCTCCGGTGCCTGGAGAACGCGATGGCTGCCGTATCCGGGCGTAGCTCTTCACGTTTCGCGGCGATGGGCGATCGTGCCATCAAAATGGCTGCGGCACAGGCCCATACCAGGGTGATCAGAATGCCAGCTATCACTCCGAAAAGGCCGCTCAGCTCGGCGGCGAGCGCGCTGGCACCGATCGCAGCAACTCCGACGAATCCGAGCCCGGCGACCACCGGACGCCACTGCGGGGCGGAGATCAAGATCGCCGAGCAGTACAGCGCGGTCGCCGCTGCGACGTGACCGCTGGGCAATAGGTCCTGGGGCACATCGGGGAGCCAGGAACCGAATGCCGCGTTGGTGAGATTGGCGCCCATTCCGAGGAGCAGGATCGCGCCGATGCCGTATGGCAGTCCGCGGACCATCGAGACGACGGCCAGAGCGGTAGTGGCTGCGAGTACAGCGGTGACGTCGAATCGGCCTACCGTCCACTCGGCAAGTGCGCGCACCTGTTCCGGGACGCTCAAACCGGGCGAGGTGGGTCGCACGAAATACAAGACGCCCAGCGCTACGACGGCGATCGCGGCAAGGACGAGGAAGCGAGTGGTTGTGGAGGGAGCGGGGTGCTGGGTGGAGGTCGAGACGGTCACGAGTACCAGCATCCCTGTTGAGTCTGTGCCGATCGTGAGGATCAGCTGTGAGGTCTGTAGGCGGTCGGAGAATCGCGCCGAACGACACCCGCACAACCCGCTGCGACCAGGACGCATGCAAACGGGATCAACATTGCTGTGGTGAGAGGCACAAGCTTGGTGACCCAGCCGATGGTTGCCGGACCGGCGAGGAATCCGATGTATCCCATGCCGACGACGCGAGACATGTTGGTGCCGGCCGAACCTGAGCCCAGATTTCCGGCCGTGGTGAAGATCTGCGGAATGCATCCCGACAGGCCGGCGCCGAACAGGGCCCAACCGAGCAACGTCAGTGGTAGCCAGCCGGATACCACGACGGTCAGCATTCCGATGGACGACAGCAACGCACCGTAGCGAACCACTGCCACCGGGCCTACCGCCGCGCTGATCCGATCCGCGGTGAACCGGCCGACGGTCATCATGGCGGAGAATGCGCCGAACGACAGTGCGGCAACGGCATTCGAAACACCGAGATCTTCCTTGACCTGCAGCGCGCTCCAGTCGTTTGCCACTCCCTCGGCCAGCATCAGAACAAAGGCGAGGGTTCCGAGGGCAAGTACGCGAGCCGAGAATCTGCCGTGTGTCTTTCCGGTAGTCGACCCGGTTTCGGCATGCACGTCGACGTGAGGGAGAAGGGGTCGCGAGCACAACCAGACTGCCAGCAAGCCGATTGCCGACGCGATGCTGAGCGTGACATACGGCGGAAGATCCAGTGCGAGAGTGCCGAATCCGATGACAGAGCCCAATACGCCACCGACCGAGAACATGCCGTGAAAGGCCGCCATGATCGGGCGCCGGTACAACTGTTCGGCCTCGACGGCCTGCGAGTTCATCGACACGTCCAACGCGCCGTTCGCAAAGCCGAACACGACAAGTGCAGCGCCCAGTTGCCAGGTGTTCGTGGCAAACCCCGGGCCGAGAGTGGCGAATGCCAGCCCGCTACCCGCCAGGACGACCATGCGTCTGCTGCCGTATCGATCTGCGAGCGGGCCGCTCAACTGCATGCCGGCAATGGCTCCGACTGCAAGAAGGAGAAGAAGTGAGCCGAGCGTCGAGTGACTGATCCCCACTCGGTGTTCGATGGACGGGATGTGGACGACCCACATCGCGAGGAGAAATCCGTTGATGCCGAAAATGCCGAAGATGCCGGCGCGGGCGCGCACCAGGGCGGAGGTGGGGACTGCGCGGTCGGTGGGGTTGACGCTCACTCGTTCCTTTCTACAGGTGAGTCAGCAACAGGTCCGGGTTCGCGAGCATCTCTGCGACAAATGAGAGGAATCTCGCGGCCTGCTCACCGGTCAGCACGCGGTGGTCGAACGTCAACGTCAGTGTCACGACGCTCCGCACTTCGATCTTGCGCTCGATCACCCACGGACGCTCGCTCACCGAGCCCAGACAGAGAATGACGGCTTCTCCCGGATTGAGAAGCGGAATGCCGCCGTCGACGCCGAAGACTCCGACATTTGTGATCGTGACGGTGCCACCCGTCAGGTGACGGACGTCCGTATTTCCCTCACGGGCAGCGACGGTCAGTTCGGTCACCGCGCGTGCGAGCTGGACCAGGCTCAGGGTCTGGGCGCTCTTGATGTTGGGCACGGACAGTCCACGTTCGGAGGCGACGGCGATGCCGAGATTCACGTCATCGTCGACGGCGGCGTCGCCGCGGGCCTCGTCCCAATGCGCGTTCACCATCGGGTGCGAGGCGACGGCCGCCACCATTGCCTTGGCAGCGAGAGTCAGCGGAGTGAGGGACAGTCCGGTGAACGCCTCCGAGGAACGGAGCCTGCCGAGCAGTTCCATCGAAGGCGTGACATCGGCGGTGAGGAAGACGCTGGCCTGCGGAGCGCGGACGCTGGCAACCATCGCCGACGCCATCTGTTTTCGTATGCCGGACGAGGCCAGGCGTGTCGCGTTATCCGAAGGCGCCTGCACGGTAAGCGCGTCTGCGACGTCAGCTGCGGTGACGGCGCCGTCGAATCCGCTGCCGGTGATTTCGCTCAGTTCGATGCCGGCTTCGCGGGCCGCGCGCCGCGCCGCGGGTGTTGCGGGCTGTCGTTCGGTATTCGCCGCGGATTGCGAGTCCGGCGTGATCTTGCTCCGTCGGCGGCTCGGTCTCTCGGCCGCGGGTCCGTATCCGACCAGCACGCTCGGAGACTGTGAATCACTTGGAGACGGTGAATCTGCAGGCTCCTCGATACGGATGATCGGAGTACCCACCGGAACGGTAGTGCCAGGTTCGACGAGGAGTTCTCTGACAACGCCGACGTAGGGCGACGGCAGTTCGACAAGAGCTTTGGCTGTCTCTACCTGGGCGAGAACTTGATTGAGTGCCACCGTGTCGCCGACGCCGACCGTCCACTCGACCAGATCGGCGGACGTCAGGCCCTCGCCGAGATCCGGCAACCGGAATTCGTGCCCTGTACTCATGCTGCCAGCGTCCGGTCGAGTGCTGCGAGGATCCGGTCGGCGTCCGGAAGGTGAAATCGCTCGAGCTTGGCGGGCGGGTAGGGGATGTCGAATCCGCTGACCCGCAGGATCGGTGACTCCAACTGATAGAAGCAGTGTTCCGCGACGTGTGCTGCGATTTCGGCGCCGACGCCGAGAAACTTCGGAGCCTCGTGGACAACGACCAGCCGGCCTGTCTTGTTCACCGACGCCTCGATCGTGTCGAAGTCGACGGGGGAGAGTGAACGCAGATCCACCACTTCCAGATCATGGCCCTCTTCTTCGGCGATCCGCGCGGCGTCGAGTGCGGTGGTGACCATGGATCCGTACGCAACCACTGTCGCGTCGTTCCCCGAGCGGGCGACGCGAGCACGGTGGAGCGGAAGCTCGGGCGCAGCATCGGTATTCACGTCGGCGGTATCCCAGTAGCGCCGTTTGGGTTCGAGGAATATCACCGGGTCGTCGGCCGCAATGGATTGGCGGATCATGTGAAAACCGTCGATCGGATTGCTCGGGTACACCACCCGCAGTCCCGCGGTGTGAGCGAAGTACGCTTCCGGCGACTCCGAATGATGTTCCACCGCACCGATTCCGCCGCCACTGGGAATCCGAATCGTCAGTGGCGCAGAGGCAGCGCCTCGGGTGCGGTACTGGATCTTGGCCACCTGCGAGACGATCTGATCGAAAGCCGGGTAGACAAACCCGTCGAATTGAATTTCGCAGACCGGACGATATCCGCGCAAGGCAAGACCGAAAGCTGTTCCCACGATCCCTGATTCGGCGAGGGGCATGTCGATCACCCGGGTGTCGCCGAAGTCCTTCTGCAGGGCGTCGGTAACCCGGAATACGCCGCCGAGACGGCCGACGTCCTCGCCCATGATGACAACGCGACGATCGTCTTCGAGTGCGCGTCGAAGGCCGGTGTTGAGCGCGGTCACCAGATTCATGACGGTCATGACGAAGCCCCTTCCAGGCTACGGAGATACGCGCGATGCTCTTCGCGTTCAGCGTCGATCAGTGGGTGTGCCTCGGCGTAGACGTGATCGAAGAGCGCTGACGGGGGCGGATCGGCGAGCGCGATGGTTGCGCGTCGCAGTCCAGCGGCGACGTCGTCGGCGGCTGCCGCGATGGTGCTGAGTTCGTTTTCTCCGAGAAGATCGCGACGGCCGAGGAGCAGACGCATTCGCTCGAGCGGATCGCGGCTTCTCCACTCCGACATATCCGTATCGGTGCGGTACCTGCTCGGATCGTCGGAGGTCGTGTGCGGGCCCATTCTGCAGGTGATCGCCTCGATGAACGTCGGGCCGCTGCCTTCGCGTGCGCGATTGAGCGCCGAGCGCGTCACGGCGAGCACGGCAAGGACGTCGTTACCGTCGACGCGGATCGCGGGGATGCCGTAACCGATTGCCCGATGTGAGATGGGCGTGCGTGACTGGAGGGATACCGGTTCACTGATTGCCCACTGGTTGTTCTGGCAGAAGAAGACAACGCCGACACGGAAACTGGCGGCAAATCCCATCGCCTCGGCGATGTCGCCCTGACTTGTGGCGCCGTCGCCGAAGTACGCGATCGTTGCGATCTCGGCGCCGTCCAGGTGTGCGCCGAGTGCGTATCCGGTGGCGTGCAGCCCTTGGGAGCCGACGACGATCGCCGGATTGGTGACATTGAATTGTTCTGGATCCCAACCGGAATGGGAGATTCCTCGCCACATGGTGGTCAGCAATTCGGGGGGAACACCCCGGCAGTACGCGACGGCATGTTCGCGGTAGCTGGTGAACGCGAAGTCGTCTGGGGCGAGCGCTCTCGCGGAACCGACCTGGGCGGCTTCTTGGCCTAGCATCGGAGCCCACAAACCGATTTCGCCTTGACGCTGCAGGGCAACAGCTTCGGTGTCGATTCGGCGACTCACGACGAGATCGCGATACAACGACAGCAGTTCGTCAGGCCCGATGTCCGTTATCAGGCGGTCGAATTCGGGACGGCACACCCGTGCGCCGTTCGGTTGGATGAGTTGGACCGGATAATCGAGGTTGTCGATCATCTTCGCTCACCTCGGTTTCTGCTCATGCCCGGCGCGCCTCGTGAGTACGCCGCACAATCCCGATGTGTCGTATGCAGTTGTCGCTCTACCATCAGGATCCCCCTGATTGGGAAATCCGCAAGTATTTTCACTGCCGTATCAAGACCTGAACTGCGAACTGGCGAGTAACAAACGTGTCGGTACGGCCAACCGATCGGACTTCAACCGCTAGCATCGGTGCGGTGACTGCAGTCGGTTTGAACGAAGAAGCTGTTTCCGCGTGGATCGCCGAACTGGGGGTCGGCGCCACGACACCACTGACTTTCGAGAGGATCGGTAACGGGCAATCGAACCTGACCTACTCCGTGACGGATGCGGGCGGAGGACGGTGGGTACTGCGCAGACCTCCACTCGGCACGTTGTTGGCGTCCGCGCACGACGTCGTTCGCGAGCACCGCATCCTGTCGTCGCTCCAGGGAACCAAAGTGCCGGTTCCGAAGATCCTCGGCATCACGGAAGATCCGGAGATCACGGACGCTCCGCTGGTCCTCATGAGCTACATCGACGGCGTTGTGATCGACGGCGTTCCGGTGGCTCAGAAGTTGACCGAGGACGAGCGTCGCGCGGTCGGCTTGGCGATGCCCAAAACCCTCGCCAGCATCCACGGAGTTGACCTGGAAGAGACCGGGCTGGACGACCTGGCCAGCCGCAAGCCCTTTGCCGAGCGTCAGCTCAAGCGGTGGTCGGCGCAGTGGGAGAAGTCCAAGACCCGCGATGTTCCGGATGTCGACCGATTGGCCGAGATTCTGCACCGAAACATTCCGGAACAGAACGAAGTGACGTTGGTTCACGGCGACTTCCACCTCAACAACGTCATCACCGATCCGGCCGAGGGGCGCATCGTTGCCGTCGTCGACTGGGAGCTGTGCACGTTGGGGGAGCCGCTCGCGGACCTCGGTGCGCTACTCGCGTACTGGCCGGAAGCCGGTGACAAGGTTGCCGGTCCGTTCATGGCGTCCACGCTGGAAGGCTTCCCGAACCGTGACGAGCTGGTCGCTGCCTACGTCGAGGCGACTGGCCGCGACGTGTCAGCGGTCGGATACTGGCACGTACTCGCTCTGTGGAAGCTCTCGATCATCGCGGAGGGCGTGCTGCGACGTATCCTCGACGATCCGCGCAACAAGGCCGAGCACGGCGGCCCGACGGTCGCGCTGATCGACGGAATCGTTGCACGCGCCGTCTTGACGGCAGATCAGCTCGGTCTGAGCTAGTTTTCGGTCAAGGTCCCGGCTGCAGATCTGATGGCCGCCGGGATCTCCACCGGCTTACGGGTGTCGGCGTCGACGTAGACGTGGACAAAGCGGCCGGTGGCAGCGGGTTCCCAATTGCCACCGTCGACCTCGTGGAATATCGCCAGGGCGTAGACGATGCTCTTGGTGCCCAGCTTCTCGACGGAGATACCCACCTGCAACTGCTCGGGGAACGACAGTTCGCTCAGGTACCGGCACGACGTCTCGGCGACGACGCCGATGGCAGGCAGGGTGCGGATGTCGGTTCCAGTGGAAGACATCAGCCAGGCGTTGACCGCGGTGTCGAAGTACGAGTAGTAGGTCACGTTGTTGACGTGGCCGTAGTGATCGTTGTCGTCCCACCGCGTCGGGACGGGCCAGAGAACGGGAAACTCGCTGATCGACGGGGGCGTCTGCGCTGTGCTCACGGCTTCGACTGTAGTGAGGACTTTCGCGAGAGTGGGGGCAGGGTGGTGCCCTGTAGGACGGCGCGCACGATCAGCCCCACCAACAGTGCCCAGAATGCCGATCCGATTCCCAGGATACTGACCCCGGATGCGGCGATCAGAAACGTGACCACGGCGCCTTCACGTTCACTCGCCTCGCTCAGCGCCGACGTGAGGGCGCCGGCAAGCGTTGCCAGGAGCGCCAGTCCGGCAACAGTTTCCACGACTCCGGCCGGTGCGGCGGCTACCAGAGCGGCCACCGCGGCCGCGCCGGCAGCGAGAACGAGATACGCCCAGCCTGCGGTGAAGGCAGCGATCCATCGACGTTTGGGATCCGGATGTGCGGTGGGGGCGGCGGCCAGGGCTGCGCTGATCGCCGCGAGGTTGATCGCATGGCCACCGGCCGGTGCGCCGACGATGGTGCCGATACCCGTCACGATCATCGACGGTCGCCAGGGAACGGTGTATCCGAACGAATTCATCACGGCCACACCGGGAATGTTCTGCGAAGCCATCGTGACGATGTAGAGGGGAATCGCAATGCCGATCATTGCCTGCCAGGTCCACGACGGCGCGGTGAGATCAATGCGGGGAATCATGGCGCCGGCGTCGAGCACTCGATCCGACGTGACGAGGCTGATCCCGATCACGACCGCTGCTGTGAGAAACGCGAGCGGAACCGCCCATCGCTTGGAGAAGCGCTGCGCGGCAAGCCAAACCAGGATGACGGGCGCGACCGCTGCGGGGGCGTCCCGGACGGCGATGATCGGCGCCAGGCACAACGGCATCAGAACCCCGGCGAGCATCGCCTGCGCGAGGGGCGTCGGGATTGCCGAGATGATCCTTCCGAGCGTCGGCCACAGTCCGGTCAGAACAATCGCGATTCCGACGACGATGAATGCTCCGACCGCCGCCGGCCACCCACCCTCGACGGCTCCCGCGCCGGCGAGCAGAGCGGCACCGGGCGTCGACCAGGCCAGGGTGATCGGCATCCGATACCGGCGTGAGAGCCAGAGCATTCCCAACGCTTGGGTCACACACAGAACCAGCAGTCCGGACGCCGCCTCGGTCGCGTCCGCGCCGACAGCGGCGAGGCCGGTGAGGACCACCGCGAACGAACTGGTGAAGCCGACGAGGGCCGTGACGATGCCTGCGCTCATCGGTTGCGAGTTGCTGCGAACGGCTTCCGGTTCGGTGGTATCTGTGGAGTCCGACATGGTCAGTGATTCTGCCCGACCCGCTCGAGGCCCGATTTACCTGTCCGGTCGGATGGGTGAGGTGACCGCTTTGCCGTAGATGAGGTGCGTTTGGGCGTGCCAGACCTCGGGATGTGCGGCGAGGTGGTCGATCAATACCCGTTGTAGATGAGCGCTGTCACGGACCGCGACGTGGAGGAAGAAGTCCTCGGGCCCCGAGACGTTGAAGAGCGCAAGCGTTTCCGGCAGCGCTAGCGCGTCGGCGGTGAACCGGTCGACGAGGTCGCGGCGGTGTGGTCGCAATTGAACGGCGATGATCGCCTGCATCGACCGGCCAACGGCTGCCGGATCGACAACCGCATGGATGCCGCTGATCGTGCCGTTGGCGCGTAGGCGTCGTACGCGCTCGTGGCACGAGGACGTCGCCAAGCCGACTCGATCGGCCAACACCTTGTTGGTGATCGACGCGTCGTTCTGCAATTCGGCCAAAATCTTCCAGTCCACCGGATCCAGAGGCTCATTCTTCGTCATCTGCCGAACTATATCCGGAGTCGTTTTGAACTTCCCGGATCCAGTTGCACACTCCTGGCATGAACATGTGTCTCGAATCAGCTCGGGTGTGAGGTATTTCGGATGAGTGTCGGTCAATGGCTCGCTTTCGGCTCCCTGCTATCCATCGTCCTGTTCACGCCGGGACCGGATTTTGTCCTGATCCTGCGTCATTCTCTGGCAGATCGTCGGACCGGCGCGGTGGTGGCCGCCGGTGTGATTTCCGGGCTCTTCGTTCACACCGCTGCCGCGTCACTTGGTCTCTCCGCACTTGTGGCGACACGGCCGCAGTTGCTCTCCGCGCTCACCTACGCCGGGGCGGCATATCTGACCTGGCTCGGCATCTCCGCGATTCGAAGTGCTTTCAAGGCCCGAGCCTCGGACGAGGGAATTCCGGCAGCGAAAGAACCGATCGCGGTCACCACAGCATTTCGCTACGGCTTCCTCTCGAACCTGCTGAACCCGAAAGCGCTGTTGTTCTTTCTCGGGCTACTCCCGCAATTCATCGAGCCGGGTGAAGGCGCAGGGCTGCGCACGTTGATGTTGGCGGGCGCGACGGTGGTCGCCGCGGCGCTGTGGTGGGCGATCGTGGTGGTGTTGGCAGCCGGAGCCGGCAAGAAGCTGCGTCGCCCTGGCGTCGGCAAGCGAATCGACGTGGTGACGGGAGTGTTGTTGGTGGGTCTCGGTGCCTTCTTCGGGGTTGCATGAGTGGTCGTGTCAGGATGGGCTCATGACACTTCCCGTGCTGATCGACGTCGAAGAACTGTCCGCTCTCATCGAGGCCGGCGCTGCGCCGCGATTGCTCGATGTCCGATGGGCGCTGGGTGATTCGAACGGCGAGCAGCATTTTCGCGACGGCCATATTCCCGGTGCGGTATTCGTGAACCTCGACGAGGAACTTGCCTCGCCGCCGTCGCCGGGCACGGGAAGGCATCCGCTGCCGAGTCTCGAAGACCTGCAGGCCGCGGCGCGTCGTTGGGGAATCGACGACGGTGATTCGGTGGTGCTTTACGACGCCACCGGCAACACGGCCTCTGCTCGTGGTTGGTGGCTGCTGCGGTGGGCCGGACTCTCGGATGTCCGACTGCTCGACGGCGGGCTGCAGGCCTGGGAGTCCGCAGGACTGCCGTTGGCGGCCGGTATCGGCGAGTCCGTCAGCCCGGGCGACGTGACTTTCACCGGCGGCAACATGCCGACTGTCGACATCGACGGTGTCGGCAACTGGACGAGCGAGGGCGGTGTCCTTCTCGACGCCCGAGCCGGGGAGCGGTACCGCGGCGAGGTCGAGCCGATGGATCCCGTCGCAGGGCACATCCCCGGTGCGGTGAACGCGCCGACCGCCGAGAACATCACCGGCGACGGGCGATTCCTGGATACGACCCACCTGCGTGAGCGATTCGCCAGACTGGGCGTCGGAGACAAGGTGGCGGTGTACTGCGGATCCGGAGTGACTGCAGCGCACGAGATCGCGGCGCTCGCGATCGCCGGTTACGACGCGACGCTGTTCCCGGGCTCGTGGTCACAGTGGTCCAACGACAGCACTCGCGCCGTCGACACCGGAGCCTGAGTCAGCTCTTGGTGCGATCGATGAATGACGGCACGAGAAACCACAGCGCCGTGAACATGATCGCGGCGCACGCTGCCAAAACCTTTGCGGCAACTCCGCCGACGGCGACCTCGGCGATCAACAGAACCGTGCCGGTCATGGAGGCGGCCAGAAAGGCTATGCCGCACAGGGCGAATCGGTTGGCCACGGGCAATATGTTCTCGCGGTGCCCACGGCGGAAAAGCATGCGATGCCAGACCGCGGGTGCCATCAGGAACCCGAACGAGATGGCAACAAGGATCACCGTCACCAAGTGGATGCCGCGGATGTACGCCGACGCTTCCTCGTAGCGTTCGGTGAATGCCACGGCCAGCAAGAAGGCAAACAGGATCTGAACACCAGAGAGCGCGACGCGCAGTTCTTGCAACAACTCGTTGAAGTTCCGCGCGAGTTGTTGAGGTGGAGTCTCCCCGGTCTCGTTCACGGCGACGTGGTTCCTACGCCCGTGAGTATTCCGACGCTCGCTGGATCTGCTCCGCGCTCGGACGCACGCCGGTGTAGAGCACGAACTGTTCGGCGGCCTGAAGGGCAATGACCGACGCTCCCGTGATCGCCGTTTTGCCGAGTTCGGTCGCCAACGCGATCAGTGGCGTGTTCGCAGGCATCGCGACGACGTCGAAGACGACATCGGCGGCGCGCACTGCGTGTTCGGGGAACGACAGTGCATCTGCTTCTGCGCCGCCGGACATACCGATCGGGGTGGCGTTGATCAGCACACCGGGACGAAGCTCGCCGAGTTCGGCCTGCCAGTCGAAGCCGTACTGCTTCGCGAGCGATGACCCCACTTGCTGGTTGCGGGCGATCACGGTGACGTCGGTGAATCCGGTGTCGCGCACCGCGGCGACGACTGCTTTTGCCATGCCACCGCTGCCGGCGACAGCGACGGACAGGCTCGTGTCGACGTTGTTGTCACGCAGTAGATCGGCCACCGCCTGATAGTCGGTGTTGTAGGCGTGCAGCACTCCGGACTCGTTGACGATCGTGTTGACGGAGTCGATGGCGCTGGCCGAATCATGCATGACGTCGATGTGCTCGATGACCTGTTCCTTGAACGGCATCGACACCCCGCAGCCTCGAATCCCGAGTGCTCGTATGCCGGCGATCGCGGCTGGCACGTCTTCGGTGGTGAAGGCTTTGTAGACGAAGTTCAGGCCCAATTCCTCGTAGAGGTAATTGTGAAATCTGGTGCCGATGTTGCTCGGTCGCCCGGAGAGCGACATGCACAGGAGCGTGTCCTTGTTGAGGTCGACGGTCATCGTTCCCACTCTAATCGCGAGTTCGGAGTAGTTCTTGATGGAGGAGTGCACCCATCCGGATGGCCCGCAGCGCCGAATGTCGGGTATCCGATCGAAGCACCACTCGCACCGACAGAGCCGAGACGACATGGTCACACAGAACATCGACGAGCACCCGAGCACCGAATCTCGTCCACCGCGTCGTAGATGGGCTGCTCACGCGATCTCCGGGGTCTTGGCCGCGGCTGTCGTCCTGGGCGTCGGTGAACTGGTTGCGTTGCCGATCAACCCGGACGCGTCGCCCTTTTACGCGGTAGGTGCGACTACCGTCGACCGAACGCCGGCGTGGGCTCGCGAGTTCGCGATCGACACTTTCGGTACCAATGACAAGCCGGCGCTGTTCATCGGAATGTCGATCTTGATCGTTCTGCTCGGTGCGGTGGCCGGGCTCCTGGAACGGCGACGCCGCCCGATCGGCAGCGTCATTCTCGTTCTTCTGGGCGCGGTTGGTGTGTATGCGGCGATGCAGCGGCCGACTGCCGATGCGATGTACGTGTTCCCGACGCTGGTCGGTGTGGTGGCGGGCGTCGCCACCTTGCGGTTGCTGATCACACAACTCGAAGTGCCGCTCTCGCCGGGCGTCGCCGACTCGTGGTTGCCTCGTCGTCAGTTCCTCCTGCTGGCAGGTGCGGCGTTGGCAGTGGCTGCGGCAGCGGGTGCGGCCGGGAAGTTCGTGGGGCAGAGAATCGCCGGAGCAGTAGCGAATCGTGAAGATTTTGTCGTGCCCACCGCCGCTGACCCGGCGCCGCCGATTCCGGCGGGTGCGGACATCGCGATTGCGGGTGCGTCGACATACATCACGCCCAACGACGACTTCTACCGAATCGACACTGCACTCCTCGTTCCGCAATTGACGACGGATTCGTGGGAACTGCGGATTCACGGAATGGTGGACCGCGAGATGACGTTGTCGTTCGACGATCTGGTGGCGCGAACGCCCATCGAGCGAGTCATCACGCTGACGTGTGTCTCGAACGAGGTGGGCGGCGTTCTGGCCGGGAACGCGAAGTGGATCGGTTATCCCATGAAGGACCTGCTCGACGAAGTCGGTGTCCATCCCGACGCCGACATGCTCCTCTCGACCAGCGTCGACGGCTTCACAGTCGGCACCCCGGTCGAGATAGTCACCGACGGCCGTGACGCGATTCTCGCCGTGGCGATGAACGGTGAGCCGTTGCCGTTCGAGCACGGCTATCCCGTTCGGCAGGTCGTTCCCGGTCTGTACGGTTTCGTCTCCGCCACCAAGTGGGTGACGGAGTGGGAACTCACGCGTTTCGACAAGGTCGAGGCCTATTGGACCCAGCGCGGTTGGGGTGCGCAGGCACCGATCAAGACGTCCTCGCGTATCGAGGTGCCGGCAGCTCTGGCTCCCATCGAGCCGGGCCAGGTGCTGGTGGCGGGAACGGCCTGGGCGCAGCATCGCGGGATCGAGAAGGTCGAGGTTCGCGTCGACAACGGTGAATGGCAACCGGCGACACTGGCGCAGGAGTACTCGATCGACACCTGGCGTCAATGGTCGTGGATGTGGGATGCAGGCTCGGGTTTGCACACGGTGCAGGTCAGAGCGACGGATTTGGACGGGAACGTTCAGGTGGAAGAGCGCACTCCGCCGATTCCCGGTGGTGCCACGGGATGGCACACCAGGTCGTTCACCGTGAAGTGACGTCGGAATCCGAATGAGGTTCGGTATACAGACGAACAACGCGTTGAGCCATCCATCCGGCGATCAGGGTTCGCAGGCCGAAGTCGAACGTGTCGTCGGTTCGCAGCGGGGTCGTAGCCTCGCGCGTGACCTCGCTCGGGTTCGAGGATTGAGTCCACGCGACATCCGGCGTCGAGAGTTTCACGACGGATCCGAGAACCAAACTGTCCAGCGTGGAGATTGCGTGACGAGTGTCGGTCGGATCGAAACCGCCGTCCGAAAATGCTTGAACCAGTGCAGTATCGATATCAAAAGTCACCTCGGTGCGGACGCTGCGTGTCATGAGTAGCGGGATGAGGCGCCAATGTTCGACGGCAGCTCGGCGATAGGCCCACCCCCACGCGCTGATCCGTTCGCTCCATCCTGGGGGTGGGTGGGGGACAGAGATCGACGACATCACGCGGATGCGCATGAGTTCGACGATCTCGGATCGACCCGAAATATGTGTGTAGAGCGAAGACGGAGTCACGTTCAATTGCTTGGCGATCCCGGGCATGGTGAAGTCGCCGGTCGCGTCGACAGCATCCAGAGCCGCGTCGGTGATGTTTCGCGTGGACAGTATCGGCTGGGTGGGACGCGGCATCGATTCTCCTGGTGAGGGATTCGTCAGCAATCTCGGACTTCATCGAGTGATGACAACTCCTTGATTTCGGGAGCCGATATGCATCATACTAACCGAACCCTATTCGGTATGTCGGCGGAATCTTCCGGCGATCGGTACACGTCGGAGGAACATTCAATATGTCTGTCGTATGGCTGACCGGTGCAACGATCATCGACGGGACGGGCGCCGACCCGATCGAGAACTGCGCTGTTGCTGTGGAAAACGGGCGCATCAGTGCACTCGGTGGCACGCCACCCACGGGGGCGGAGGTGCTGGACTGCGCTGGGCTGACAATCACGCCCGGCCTCATCGACGCACACGTTCATCTCGGTGGATCGAGCGATCTCGCACCGAGCCTGCGGCGTCAGATCTCGGTAGCCGAGCTCGCTGCAGACATGTTCGCGACCTGCGCATCGACCCTCGACGGGGGATTCACCACTGTTCGTGACTGCGGCGGAATCGACGGTGGACTCGCCGGAGTTGTCGCCTCGGGCAAGATTCCGGGTCCGCGGATCATTCAGTGCGGCCCGATCCAGTGCCAGACCGGTGGACACGGACACCTGGCGGCCGAATGGGAGCCGACTTCGGACTGGTCCGATCATGACATCCCCGGATTACGGTGTATGTCTCTGCTTTCCGACGGTCCGCACGAAATGCGAAAGAACGTTCGCGAGACGTTCCGCAGGGGTGCGGACTTCCTCAAACTGTGTGTTACCGGGGGAGTGGTATCGACTCATGACAAGCTCACCGATACCCAGTTCACGGTCGACGAGATCGAAGTTGCCGTCGAGGAAGCCAATGCGCGCGGTACCTATGTCACGGTGCATGCCCACAACAACGAGGGAATCCGAAACGCTGTCACTGCCGGCGCGAAATGCGTCGAGCACGGCTCAGGTATCGACGACGAGACTGCCAAGTTGATGGCCGAGCACGACGTCGCGTTGGTGCCGACGTTGGCTGTGGTGCAGGCGCTCTCGGACAGTGCGGCGTCGGCAGGTCTGCCCGAATCGATTTCGGCTCGCATCGGAAAGATGATGCAGGGGCAGATCGACGGGCTCCTCGCCGCTCGAAATGCCGGGGTCAGAGTGGGGCTGGGATCCGACCTCATCGGTACCGATCAAACGGGCCGTGGGATGGAGTTGGTCCTGCGCGCGAAGGTCGAAACACCCATGGATGCACTGGTTTCCGCTACCCGGATCAACGCCGACATTCTCGGAATCGCCGACGAGGTCGGCACCATCGAAGTCGGTAAGTTCGCCGACCTCGTTGCCTTCCGCGGCAATCCGTTGACGGATCCCTCGATCTTTGCCGATCGTGAGCGGATCGCACTCGTCATCCAGAGTGGGCGAGTGGTGAAGGACTGCCGCTAGATCAGCAGCGAGTGGCAAGGTCCGTCAGGGCCGAATGATCAGCTCGGCTGACTGGTAAGCCATAGGAAATCGCGACGGTCAGGTACTTGCCGGCGTAAAAGCATCGGTATGCAGGATTGGGCGGCAACCACTCACTGGGCGTGCTGTCGCCTTTCGACTGGTTGTCGGGGCCGTTGACGGCCAACAGGTTCAGTGACGTGTCGTTCGCGAACCTCATCCGAAGCGCGGGCGTCCAGGAGTTCGCGCCGAAGTCCCAAGCCGCGGCGAGTGGGAAGACGTGGTCGATCTGGACGGACTTGGCCTGGCTGCGTTCGAATTCGATGCGATCTCCGGAGTACGGGTCGGTCATCGCGCCCGACAGTACGACGCAGTCACGTGTTCCCGGTTTGAACACCACGTCCGAGAGATCTTGGGCCAGAACGTTGTTGCGGGTATCGCACCCGTCGTGGCCACCTGGAGCGTCCTGGTCGTCGGACCACGCGGGGCCGAAGACGCAGGCCTCGCCGTTACCGCAGCCGCGCTGGTATCCACCCGGATGTGGTCGGGTGTCGACAATCGCTGTCCGGGACAGCAACTCTTCCAGTTCCGATCGCGTGGGGCTGCCAGGGGCCGACTCGAGACGCTCGTCCCCGAACCATCCGCAGGACGCGACGAGACATACGAGCGCGAGCGTCGACAGGATCGCAGATAACCGTGCAACCACCTGTGCCCCCGCCCGTCGTAGACGGTGATTCAACGCCGTCCGTCGTAGACGGTGATTCAACGCCGTCCGTCGTAGACGGTGATTGAACCATCGTGGGCCGACAGGAATCAGCCGAACTCGATCACTACTTTGCCGGCGGCATGGCCGTCTTCGACTGCAGCGAGCGCTTCCCCAGCGCGGGAGAATGGGTACCGCCCGGACACGGACGGGTCGAGGATCCCGTCGGCCACGAGCGCCGCGACCTCCGTGAATACTGCTGTAGTTCTTCGGCGTTCGACACCACCGCCGCCGAGTCGGCTCGCAGCCAGAGGATCGGCGATGCTCAGGATCGGCGCGTCCGGTCGGGCGAGCTCAGCGCCGCGAGTGACAGTGTCTCCGCCGACCAGGTCGAAAACCGCGTCCACTCCGACTGGGGACAACGCGGACACGTCGTCTGCGAAGCCGTCCCCCGACGCAACCCAACGTGCTCCCGCTTCTTCGATCGCGGTTCTCTTGGACTCGCTCGCGACACCGATCACGTTGATACTCCGCGCCAGAGCAAGCGCGATCGTGCTGCGACCAACGCCGCCGCCGGCGCCGAGCAGCAGGAGTGTCGCCCCGGGTTTCAGACCGAGATCGTGGAGTGCGTCGTAGGCCGTTCCTGCCGCAACCGTCAGCACTGCGGCATCGGCCCAGGATACGGTAGGCGGCTTGTGTGCTGTCGAGGAGACGTTGAGCAATGTCGACGCGGCGTAGCCGCCGAAGCCGGGCGCGGTAGCGCCGAACACTTCGTCGCCGACCTCGAACTCGGTGACCCGCGGACCTACTCCGATGACAACACCGGACACTTCGCGGCCCAGAACCGCAGGCAGCGTCACCGGGACAGTATCTTTTCGAGTACCCGCGCGAACTTTCCAGTCAGCGGGGTTGACGCCCGCCGCTCGGACCGACACCAGCAGTTGGCCGGCACCCGGTGGGGGCAAGGTGACGTCGAAGTAGGACTGTGTGTCGGGTCCGCCGTACTCGGTGAAGCCGTATGCCGTCGTCATGCCTGCCAGCCTATTGCCCGGTAGGCCGGAAGTGGTGTCGGTGGCACCTGATTGGATGGTCGGATGCTGCATGGACTCTGGTCACCGGGATCGGGGCTCAAACTGTGGGTCGACGGGCACGACGGTGCCGGGACCGACGATCCCCGTGATCCGGTCAGTGCTGTCCTGCATCGCAAGTTCCGTCATCGTGTGAATGTCGCTATGCCGCCCGTACCTGGCGGACCTTTGCAGAGTGAGTACGCAGCTGTTGCGTTGGCGCCGCCGGACGCAGTCGATCTCCTGCTGCGGTTCAAGGCCGACGATCAGCGAATTGCGGGAGACCTGCACTTTCTCGTACATGTGGCGCGAGGAATAGACCGGTGGGTGCGCGCCGGACGGGTGGTGCCGGCGCTGACGCGAGCCGAGGGTAGTTGGTGGCCGCGGTGGCAGTTGTCTGTGGGGGAACGCCAGCGCGCCTGGATCGGCGAATTGGTAGTGGCCATGCCGCCGGTGCAGCGGGCGGTCGGTTCGCCGAGGGCGACGATCGAAGACATCACGAACGAACTCACGGACCCGATCGTCCGTCGTGCTCTCGGGGACTCAAATCCGGTGGTGCAGACCCCGCTGTGGCAGGCCGTATTGTCCGGGGATGCTTTCGACGACGTGTCGGTACGAGCGGTCGAGGGACTCGCCGAATGGGGGTCGACGTTCACAGCCGGAGAGCCGGACCGGGTTCTGCGGCTGATCGAGCCTGAACTCGACGACAATTCCGATCCGGACGACGACGCGCTGTGGCGTCTGCAAGTGTGTTTGCGTCCCGAAGGTGAAGCGCCCGAACGTGTTCGACTGCACCGGGCAGATCCCAAACGTATCCAGCTCGGCAGTCGCAAGCTCGAAGACGCAATCAAGGCTTACCCACGTTTTCGCGACGTGCCGCGTGACGAGGACAGCCTCGACCTGTTGCTGCCCACACCTGTCGTGATGGACCTGGTCGGACACGGCGCGATTGTCCTGCGAGAGCGAGGGATCACGCTGCTGCTTCCTCGCGCATGGAACGTGGTGTCTCCATCCCTGCGTGTGCGCGTGACCTCGGCGGCATCTCCGATCGTTGCGGAGAATCGTACGGTCGGTATGGACCAATTGCTGGAATACGATTGGGAATTGGCGCTCGGAGACAAGGTACTCACCGCCGAGGAAATGACCCAACTCGTCGATGCGAAGTCCGATCTGGTCCAGTTGCGCGGCGAGTGGGTTCAGGCGGACAAAGACGTCCTGGCCCGCGCGGCTCGTTTTGTCAGTCAGCGGCACTCGAGCGGGGACCGAGCGATCGTCGATCTGATCAAGGATTTGATCGCCGACGACCTCAAAGACCTGCCGGTCGAGGAAGTGAAGGCAACCGGATGGGCTTCGGCACTGCTCGACCAGTCGGTGGCTCCGCGGCAGGTCGCGGTACCGTCGACGGTCAACGCGACTTTGCGTCCGTATCAACGACGCGGTCTCGACTGGTTGGCGTACATGAGTGCTCTCGGGCTCGGCGCTGTTCTGGCCGACGACATGGGTCTGGGTAAGACGCTGCAACTGTTGGCGTTACTTGCGCACGAGAAGTCCAAGACAGCAACCCTTTTGGTGTGCCCGATGTCGGTTGTGGGTAACTGGCAGCGTGAATCGGCGCGATTCGTGCCGAGCTTGCGCGTCTACGTTCATCACGGTTCGGATCGCGCTACCGGGGCGGAGTTGGAACAGGCAGTTCGTGAGAGTGACCTCGTGATCACCACCTACGCGCTCATGACCCGCGACGTCGCGGCCCTCAAGGATCTCGACTGGCGGCGCGTAGTGCTCGACGAGGCTCAACACATCAAGAACGCCAAAACATCTCAGGCGAGAGCTGCTCGCAGCATCCCCGCGGATCATCGCGTTGCTCTGACCGGAACGCCGGTGGAGAACCGACTGGACGAGCTGCGGTCCATCCTCGATTTTGCCAATCGCGGTGTACTCGGCTCGGAGCAGATGTTCCGCAAAAGGTTTGTCGTACCGATCGAGCGGGAAAAAGATCAGCTTGCCGTCTCGCGACTGCGAGCCGTCACGTCCCTCTTTGTGCTGCGGCGCGTGAAGACCGATCCCGCCGTGATCGCGGATCTCCCGGAGAAGTTGGAGATGACGGTTCGAGCGAATCTCAGCGAAGAGCAGGCCGCGTTGTACCGCGCCGTGGTGGACGAGATGATGGCGCAGATCAAGGGGACGGAAGGGATGAAGCGCAAGGGCGCCGTCCTGTCTGCGCTGACCAAACTCAAACAGGTGTGCAATCATCCCGCGCACTTCCTGCGCGACGGTTCGCCGGTGATGCGCCGCGGGCAACACCGTTCGGGAAAGCTCGGACTGGTCGAGGACATCGTCGAGTCGGTCATCGGCGACGACGAGAAGGTTCTGTTGTTCACACAGTTTCGTGAGTTCGGCGAATTGGTGGTGCCGTACCTGGCCGACCGGTTCACCACCGAAGTTCCGTTTCTCCACGGCGGAGTGTCGAAAGCCGGGCGCGACGCCATGGTCGAGGCATTCCAAGGTGAAGGCGGCCCGCCCATCATGGTGCTCTCGCTCAAGGCCGGCGGCACGGGTCTGAATCTCACGGCGGCCAACCATGTGGTTCACCTCGACAGATGGTGGAACCCGGCGGTAGAGAACCAGGCGACGGACCGTGTCTTCCGCATCGGTCAGAGAAAGAACGTTCAGGTACGCAAGATGGTGTGCGTCGGAACCTTGGAAGAGCGAATCGACACGATGATCGCGAGTAAAAGTGAACTCGCCGAACTTGCAGTCGGGACCGGTGAGAACTGGGTGACGGAGATGAGCGTCGAGCAATTGGACGAGTTGTTGCGACTCGGCGACGACGCGGTGGGCGAATGAGTCCGCGCGGCAAGGGCCCCGATTTCAGCGAGTACACCGGGTCCCGACGGCGAGCACCCGCGCCGGTCAAACCTCGTCCAGCGTTCGGGAGAACATTCTGGGGCAAGGCTTTTGTCCGCGTCGTCGAAGAGATCGGCGACAAACCTCGTGTCACGCGTGGGCGTACGTATGCGCGTTCGGGTCAGGTTTTGGCGCTCGACATCGAACCGGGAGTGGTGACGGCCGAGGTTCAGGGCAGCCAACTTCAACCGTTCGTTTCCACGCTGTCGATCGACACTCTTGATCAATCGGATATCGACGACATCATCACCAAGATCCGCCGAGTGCCGGGAAGCCTTGCCGCGCTGGTGTCCGGCACTGTCCCGGACATGCTTGCTGCCCAACTGATACCGGACGGCCCGTCGGCTTTCCGATTCGACTGCACCTGCCCCGATGTCGGCTGGCCGTGCAAACACGCTGCGGCCGTGGCGTTCTTGACCGCGGAGCGAATCGACACCGATCCGCTCAGGTTGCTGAGACTTCGCGGGGTCGACCTGGAGCAGTTGATCGGGGGAGTAGAAGACGAGTCGACTGTTTCGGTGGACGTCGAGAATTGGTTCGGAATCGCGGCTGCCCTCCCTGCGCTACCGAAGGTGCCTTTTCGCGCGGCGATCGACGATCTGGATATCAGGCGGTTGCGCGAGGCGGTTGCGGCATTGGGATTGGACATGGCTCAGCAGAACGTCGCCTTGGACGAAATACGGTCCATCTACCGACGGTTGGACGGTTGAAATCGGACAACTCCGGACTGGTGCTAGTTTCCTGTCGTAAATTCCAGTATCGTTAATTGGACCGGTCCGGTCGGGACCTGCCTGCGATTTCAGGTCGTTGTCGTCGGCGAATAGACGACTATTCATTTCTCGGAGGGACAGTCGCTGTGATGCCCGTTCATTTGCGCGACAGCGCAATACCCAAACACGAACAGTTGCGCACCATTCTCCTGCGCAAGTGCACCCAAGAACTCCAGCCTGGCGACTTGATGACCAGCGAGCGAAACCTGATGCAGGACTACGGCGTCAGTCGGATCACCGTTCGCGAGGCAATCGGGCAACTGGTCAATGACGGACACCTCGTTCGCGTGCGTGGCAAGGGAACCTTCGTTGCGCACCGTGCTGTCCAATCCAAGCTGCACCTTGCATCCTTCACCGAGGAAATGCGCGCCCAGGGGCATCACCCCACGACGGTGGTCCTGGTCAGCGAACAGGGGCCGGTCCCCGAAAATACTGCTGCCGCACTGAATATGCGACCGGGTTCCGACGGTTACCACGTCAAGCGCTTGCGCCTTGCCGACGGCGAGCCGGTGAGCGTGGACGACGGCTGGTTCAATCCCGAACTGTTGCCGGGTTTACTCGACATGGACTTGACGGGTTCGATCTATCGGGCAACCGCCGACAAGTACGACAAGCCGATCGATCGGGCAGAGCAGACAGTCAGTGCCGATGGTGCCAGTACGGAGATCGCGACTCTCCTGGGCACTCGTAAGGGCGCTCCGGTTCTGTACTTCGATCGAGTGTCGTTCAGCGAGATCGCACCGGTCGAGCACACTCGCAGTTGGTACCGATCCGACCGCTACCAGTTGCAGATGGAAGTCCAGGGCCAAGCGCGGCCCAAAACGCGCGGCGACCAATAGTCATCGTTCGAAGCGAAAGGGCGAGCACACCTTCCGGTGTGCTCGCCCTTTGCGTTACGCCGACCAGTCGAACAGAGTGTCGCCAGTGGCGACGTCCCCACCGACGGAAGGGGATTCGACGGTGTCCGGTTTGGAATCCATCACGACTACCGGGCAGATCGCCGAGTAACCGGTCGTGTCGATGTGCGCTGGATCGAAGCTGACGACGGGATCACCGGCATTGACGGTGTCACCCTCGGCGGCGATGAGGGTGAATCCGTCGCCTTCGAGCTTGACCGTGTCGATGCCGATATGGACCAGCACGCCGGTGGCTTTCTCGCCGAAGATCACGAACGCGTGGGGGTGAAGTTTCAGGATCTTTCCGCTGATCGGCGCCACGACCGTGAGTGGGCCCTGACCGCGAGCGGGTTCGATCGCGACGCCCGAGCCGACCATCTGCTGAGCGAACACCGGGTCCGGTACGTCAGCGAGTGCGACGACCCGACCGGGGAGCGGGGCGAGGACGACCGTCACAGGATGTCCTCGATGTCCTCGGCAAGGGTGTCGGCCTCGGGCCCGACGATGACCTGGACAACCGTTCCGGCTTTGAGCACGCCGTGTGCGCCGGCAGCCTTGAGAGCGGACTCGTTCACCTTCGCTCCGTCCTTGACCTCGGTACGCAGGCGGGTGATGCAAGCCTCGATCTCGACGATGTTCTCTGCGCCGCCGAGGCCCTTGATGATTGCTTCCGCTTTCGACATTTGCTGCTCCTGATTGTCGGGTTGGTCGTGATCGTTGAACGGTCGTACAGGTGGGCTGACTAGTTGCTGGTCAAGGCTATCCCGGTTACGTATGTCACATTTGGGTGTTGACAACTCGCCTCCACCAGGTAAAACTACAACTGGTTATGACCGGACAGTACCCGTTGGAAGTCCGGCTCCACAACAGTTTCGACAAAACGGTTTCGGCCTCACTTCCGAGCAAGAACCGTGACCTGCATTTTCACGAAACCTGCACGTGTACGACACCCGAATTTCCAGAACCAGCGGCCGATCGCGACGCGGCCCGGCGAACGAAGAAGGTCCTTGATGACTCTCGAAGACACCCCGAAGAAGGAATCGAAAGTGTTCGCCGGGGTTCAACGCCTCGGCCGAAGCTTGATGCTTCCGATCGCCGTTCTGCCGGCTGCGGGAATCTTGCTCCGCCTCGGCCAGGACGACCTGCTCGGGCGATTCAGTTCGATGCACAGTGCTGCTGCAGTGATCTCTGCGGCAGGACAAGCAGTCTTCACGTGGCTGCCGCTGATCTTCGCCGTCGGTATCGCGATCGGCTGGGCCAAGAAGGCCGACGGATCGACTGCCTTGGCAGCCGTCGTCGGCTACATGGTGATCGACGGCGTGTTCAAGGCGATGTCGCCGATCGTCCTCGAAGGGAAGACGGACCCGAACGGGGATCAATCCCTGATCAACTACGGTGTGCTCGCCGGTATCGTGATGGGCTTGCTGTCGGCGATCTTGTGGCAGCGGTTCTATCGAACGAAGCTTCCCGATTATCTCGGGTTCTTCAACGGGCGCAGGCTCGTTCCCATCCTGACAGCGATCACCGGTCTTGTGGTCGGTGTCCTGATGGCATTCGTGTACCCCTTGTTCAACTCCGGCCTCAACTGGGTCGGTGAAGCAGTTGCTTCCAATACTGTTGTGGGCGGCGGCATTTACGGCGCAGCGAACCGCCTCCTGATCCCCACGGGCCTGCACCACATCTTGAACTCCGCCGTATGGTTCCTGATCGGCGACTACCAGGACGCGAGCGGTCAGATCGTTCGCGGTGACCTCAACCGGTTCTTCGCCGGCGACCCCTCCGCCGGTACGTTCATGACCGGCTTCTTCCCGATCATGATGTTCGCCCTCCCCGCTGCAGCCTTCGCAATCTGGCGCAACGCCAAGCCTTCTCAGAAGAAGCTCGTCGGCGGCATCATGCTCTCCACCGGCCTGACCGCATTCCTCACCGGTATCACCGAGCCGCTCGAGTTCTCCTTCATGTTCGTCGCGTGGCCCCTGTACGTCATCCACTCGCTCCTGACCGGAACGTCGATGGCCTTGGTCAATGCGCTGGGGATTCACGACGGATTCACGTTCTCCGCAGGCTTCTTCGACTACGTGTTGAACTTCGGCAAGGCAACCAACGCATGGATGTTGATCCCGATCGGACTCGGCTACGCCGTGATCTACTACTTCCTTTTCAGCTTCGTCATCAAGAAGTGGAATCTGCGCACGCCAGGACGAGAAGAAGAGGTCGAGGTGGCTGCAGGTGAGCCCGACCCAGCGCTGCTCGAGGCCGAACTGGCACTGGCTGCCGAAGGTGACAGCCGCACCGACGCCCCGCTCGTCGCCGAACTGGAAAACAAGCTCGACAAGGAACTGGAAGGACGCTGAACATGGCGATCGCAACCACGACAATCGGATCCCGCGTCGGACTCCACGCACGACCCGCAGCGCTCTTCGCGCGCGCCGCAGCCGATCTACCGGTAGACGTCACCATCGCGCTCGGCGACGGCGAACCCGTCGATGCCTCCAGCATGTTGTCTGTCATGACTCTCGGTGCAGCATTCGGGGATTCGGTGACCTTGCGTGCTGACGGTGACGGCTCCGACGCTGCGGTCGGTTCGCTCGCAGAGCTTCTCGCATCCGAACTGGACGAAGCCTGATGACGGCGAGTGTGGACCACCGCATCGCGGGTATCGGAGTGAGCGCGGGTTCGGTCTGCGCGCCGTGGTTGCGATTCTCCACGCCTGAGCCGACCTCGGCGTCGGACCCGATCACAGGCAGTCCCGAGGCGGAGCTGATCAGGATCCGTGAGGCACTGGACGCCGTCGCGGAGGAACTGCTCTCGCGTGCAAAGACAGTCGAGGGCGTCTCCGCGGAGATCCTGACGACGTCGGCTGCGATGGCGCGCGACGCGGGCATCGTGAAGGCAGCCAAGGCGAACCTGGAATCGGGGCTGCCGACCGCACACGCCGTCGCAGTTGCCTTCGACGCCTTCTGTGAAAAGCTCACGGCGCTCGGCGGGTACATGGCCGAACGGGCAACCGATCTGCGCGATCTCGGGCAGCGAGCCGTGGCCGTTCTTCGAGGGGAGCCGATGCCCGGAATCCCCACTCCCGGTTACCCGTACATACTGGTGGCGCGCGACCTCGCTCCGGCGGATACAGCGACGCTGGGCACCAGTGACGTGGTCGGATTGTTGACTGCCGAAGGAGGTCCGACCAGCCATACGGCTATCTTGGCGAAGTCGCTCGGAATCCCGGCCGTGGTCAACTGTTCGGGAACCGATCTGCTGGCGGAGGGGAAACTTCTCATCCTCGACGGCACCACCGGGACGGTCACCATCGATCCCTCGGCAGAAATGCGCGAGCGCGCTGTCCTCGAAGCATCGTTCGTGGCAGAGCAGTCGGCTTCGGCACAGGGTCCAGGACGCACGCGTGACGGGTTCGCGGTGAGGTTGTCGGCCAACATCGGAACCCTCGAGGACGCCGCGCGGGCCGGAGCGGCGGATTGCGAGGGCGTCGGACTGTTTCGTACCGAATTCTCGTATCTCGGGCGTCACGACGCACCGTCGGTGGAGGAGCAAGCACAGACGTACGCGTCGGTGCTCGGGCACTTCGCCGGACAGAAGGTGGTGGTCCGCACTCTCGATTCGGGTTCGGACAAGCCGTTGCCGTTTCTCGATCTCGGGGTCGAGGAGAATCCGGCCCTTGGTATCCGCGGGCTCCGTGTCGGCACGGTTTATCCCGACACGCTCATCAGCCAGCTCGACGCCCTCGCGGCGGCAGGCAATGCGACGGGTGCCGATCTGTGGGTCATGGCGCCGATGGTAGCTACGGCCGACGAGGCGAAGGACTTTGCAGAACTTGCGCGTTCGCGGGGGATCGGCAAGGTCGGAGCGATGATCGAGGTTCCAGCTGCAGCGTTGCGGGCGAAGGATATCCTCGAGCACCTCGATTTTGTCAGTATCGGTACCAATGATCTGAGCCAGTACACCTGCGCCGTGGATCGTATGGCCGGAGGCCTGGCGCAACTGCTCGATCCGTGGCAGCCGGCGGTCCTCGATCTGATCGCGATGGTCGGTCAGGCGGGCGCCGATGCCGGAAAACCTGTTGGTGTGTGCGGAGAATCCGCGTCTGACCCGCTGTTGGCTCCGGTTCTGGTCGGTTTGGGCGTGACGAGTCTGTCGATGTCGGTCCCGGCATTGGGCGCAGTTCGCGCGCAACTGGCCTCTCTCGATCTGGCGGTGTGCAAGGACATGGCCGCGGCGGCGCGGGGCGCGCGAAACCCGATCGAGGGTAGAGCGGCCGTCGCGCGGATTCGCGAGTCGGCATGAGTACATCAGGCTCGGCTACTGTCGGCGATCCGATCGTATTGCGGGGAACTGTGATCGGATCTCCGGCCGGGAAGATTCACGACGGAGTCGTCGTCGTGGACGGCGAAAAGATCAGTTGGGTCGGCTCGGCTGCGGACTATGTGGCGTCCACACCCGTCGTCGTCATTCCGGAACGCACCGACGCGGTGATCATGCCCGGCTTGATCGATGTCCACAGCCACGGCGCCGCGGGTGCTGGTTTCCCGAACACCGACGCCGATGGAGCGAGCCGCGCGGCGGCGCACCATTGCGAGCACGGCACGACCGGAATGCTGGCCAGCCTGGTCTCCGCACCGCGCGCAGATCTGGTGCGACAAGCAACGATGCTCGCCGATCTGGTCGAACGCGGAGAACTTCTGGGTATCCACCTCGAGGGGCCGTTCATCAACGGCGTCCGCTGCGGTGCCCAGGATCCGGCGGCGATCATTCCCGGTGATCCGGATCTGCTCGAAGCCGTGTGTGACGCCGCGCGTGGGACCGTGCGGTCCATGACCTTGGCGCCCGAGACCGAGAATTTCGAAGAGTTGCTCGCGATCATGCGTCATCGCAACATCGTGCCGAGTTTCGGTCACACCGATGCCGACGCGGCAACGACGTCGGCGCGGATCGATGCTGCGGTGCACGGGGATTGGGCCGGACAGATCAGCGCGACCCACCTCTTCAACGGGATGCCGCCCCTGCACCATCGATCTCCGGGTCCCGTCGCGGCGTGCCTGGCGGCTGCCGCGAGAGGCGAGATGGTGGTGGAACTGATCGCAGACGGTGTGCATCTTGCACCCGAGACCGTGTCGATGGTCTTCGATGCTGTCGGACCGGACCAGATCGCCTTGGTCAGCGATTCGATGGCCGCTGCGGGAATGGACGACGGCGACTACCAACTCGGTGCGCTCGACGTCACGGTTGCCGACGGTGTAGCAAGACTCGCGACCACCGACGGCAGTTCCGGTGCCATCGCCGGAGGGACTGCAAGATTGCTCGACGTGCTTCGCAGCACTGTCTTCGACGGCGGCGTCGCGCTGGAAGATGCTGTCGCAGCGGCAACTCGGAGCCCAGCGCGTCTGCTGGGACTTGGCGACCTGATCGGATCGCTGGTCGTGGGCTGCCGAGCCGACATCGTGGTCACCGATCGTCAATTGCGCCTGGGGCGTGTACTACTCGGCGGAAGAGTCGCCGGAAAGGAAAAATCATGGAAATCGTGATTCAGCCGACACCCGCGGAGGTCGACTCGACCGTCGCGGACATCGTCGAAGGCTACGTCAGAGCCGGGGCGACGACGCTCGGTCTCGCAACGGGGTCGTCGCCGATCGGAACCTATCGTGAACTGGCAGCGAGGCATCGCGACGCCGAACTCGACTTCTCGCTGGCTCGGGCATTCCTGCTCGACGAGTACCTGGGATTGCCGAAACGCCATCCGCAGTCGTACTACTCGGTGATTCGGTCGGAGTTCGTCGATCACGTCAACCTGGATCCCGCGATGGTGTCCAGTCCCAACGGTGAAGCGCCGTGCCCGGAGCAGGAGATCGCCCGGTACGACCAGAGCATCGCGGCGGCCGGGGGAGTGGACGTGCAGTTGCTCGGCATCGGTACCGACGGCCACATCGGCTTCAACGAGCCCGGATCGTCGTTGACCTCGAGAACCCGCGTGAAGACGCTGACCGAGCAGACCCGGATCGACAACGCACGCTTCTTCGACGGTGTGGACGACGTCCCACATCACGTGCTCACCCAGGGGCTCGGAACCATCAGCGATGCAAGGCATCTGGTAATGATCGCGACCGGAGAAGGCAAGGCTGACGCGATCGCCGCTGCCGTCGAAGGTCCGTTGTCTGCTTTCTGCCCGGCTTCGGTGATGCAATTGCATCGCCATGTCACCGTCGTCATCGACGAAGCTGCGGCCAGTTCACTCAAACTTGCCGACTACTACCGGTATGCGCTCGAACACAAGCCGTCGTGGCAGTCCTTCTGACATGACGGTTCTGGAGCTGGCTGTGCAGGACGTGCGGGGGGCGAGGATCGCGCGTTCGGTGGGAGCGACTCGAGTCGAGTTGTGTGCGGCACTCGGCCCGACGGGGGGATTGACGCCCAGCATCGGAGTGATCGAGGCTGTGTCGGAAGTGGGGATCGCGGTTCACCCGCTGATCCGTCCGCGCGCCGGAGGTTTTGTGTTCTCACCCGACGAAGTGTGGGTGATGGAGCACGACGTACATGCTGCTGTGGCCGGTGGAGCTTCCGGCATCGTGATCGGCGCGCTGACAGAAGACAATTCGATCGACACCGTCGTGCTGCGCCGCATCATCGGATGCGTGGACCGGGCGAGAGTCGAGGTGACAGTACATCGTGCGATGGACGTGGTGACCGACCGTCTGACCGCGCTGGACGAACTGATCGACCTGGGCGTGACCCGCGTGCTGACGTCCGGGGGTGCGGACACTTGCAATGAGGGACTCGACGAGATCGGTCGAATGGTCGAACATGCCGCGGGCCGGATCCAGATCATGGCCGGTGGCGGAATAACCGTCGACGACATCCCGGCAATCGCTGCCGTCGGCGTCGATGCGGTGCATCTCTCGGCGCGCAAGGTTGTCGCAGTTTCCGGCGGACCTGGTGGGGGATCGGACGGATACGACGTCACCGATGCAGTAGTCGCGCAGGAAGCGGCGGCCGCGCTCCGCGCTGTGCGCCTTTATTAACCCCCCGCGGTTAATAAAGGCGCACAGCCCTTGGGCTCTAGACATACATGGACATCCAACTATAGGATGGTAGACATATTCACTGCTGCCTCCTGGGCGGTCCATACGAGCAAGGAACGGGTTAGCACAATGGTTGAAAATGCGACGGTTCACGAGTTGACGCACTTCGTCGGTGGCAAGCGTGTTCCCGGGACATCTGATCGATTTGCGGACGTGTTCGATCCCAACACCGGCAAGGTGCAGGCCCGCGTTCCCCTCGCGAGCAAGGCCGAGACCGAAGCCATCATCGCCAATGCCGAAGAGGCGCAGCAGGTGTGGGCAGCGTTCAACCCGCAGAAGCGTGCCCGCGTGCTGATGAAGTTCCTGCAGCTCGCTCAGGCCGAGATGGATTCTCTGGCCCGCCTCCTCTCGTCCGAGCACGGCAAGACCGTCGCCGACGCCAAGGGTGACATCCAGCGCGGCCTCGAGGTCATCGAGTTCGCCGTCGGCGCTCCGCACCTGCTCAAGGGTGAATTCACCGAGAGTGCCGGCACCGGCATCGACGTGTACTCCATGCGTCAGCCGCTCGGCGTCGTTGCCGGCATCACGCCCTTCAACTTCCCCGCGATGATCCCGCTGTGGAAGGCCGGCCCCGCCCTCGCCGCCGGTAACGCCTTCATCCTCAAGCCCTCCGAGCGTGACCCCTCCGTGCCGCTGCGCCTGGCCGAGCTTTTCCTCGAAGCAGGACTGCCCGCGGGTGTGTTCAACGTCGTCAACGGTGACAAGGAAGTTGTCGACGTTCTGCTCACCGACGATCGCATCAAGGCCGTCGGCTTCGTCGGCTCCACGCCGATCGCTCAGTACATCTACGAGACGGCCGCAGCTCACGGCAAGCGCGCACAGTGCTTCGGTGGCGCCAAGAACCACGCGATCGTCATGCCGGACGCGGACCTCGACGAGGTTGCCGACGCCCTGATCGGTGCGGGCTACGGCAGCGCCGGCGAGCGTTGCATGGCCATCTCGGTTGCCGTTCCCGTCGGCGAGGAGACCGCGGACGCTCTTGTCGCGAAGCTGAAGGAGCGCGTCGCGAAGCTCAAGATCGGTCGCAGTGACGACGAAGGCGTCGATTTCGGACCGCTCGTTTGCCAGGATGCCCTCGACCGCGTCAACAACTACGTGCAGATCGGCATCGACGAGGGCGCAACGGCAGTCGTCGACGGCCGCGGCTTCACCCTCGAAGGCCACGAAGGTGGATTCTTCGCCGGCGCAACCCTGTTCGACAACGTCACCTCGGACATGCGCATCTACAAGGAAGAGATCTTCGGACCCGTCCTTCAGGTGGTCCGCGCTGCCGATTACGAAGAGGCACTGCGTCTTCCGACCGAACACGAGTACGGCAACGGCGTCTCCATCTTCACCCGCGACGGCGACACCGCACGTGACTTCACCGCTCGCGTCAACGTCGGCATGGTCGGCGTGAACGTGCCGATCCCGGTCCCGATCGCGTACCACACCTTCGGTGGCTGGAAGCGCTCCGGATTCGGTGACCTGAACCAGCACGGTCCCGACTCCTTCCGCTTTTACACCAAGACCAAGACCGTGACGCAGCGCTGGCCTTCCGGCAAGAAGGAAGCAGGTCAGGAGGGTCGCTCCGTAGACTCCGCTCCTGACAACCACTTCGTCATCCCCACGATGAACTGATCGGAACACTTTCCATGTTTACTCTGACCGATGACGAGCGGGCGATTCGTGACACTGCCCGCGACTTCGCGGCCGAGCATCTGGCGCCCAACGCAGTGGAGTGGGATCAGACCAAGCATTTCCCGGTGGACGTCCTCCGTAAGGCGGCGTCCCTGGGGATGGGCGGTATCTACATTCGTGAAGACGTGGGTGGCAGTGAACTGAGTCGCGTCGACGCTGCCCGGATCTTCGAAGAGCTGGCCAAGGGCGATCCGTCGATCGCAGCGTACATCTCCATCCACAACATGGTCACGTGGATGATCGACCAGTTCGGCAACGACGAACAGCGCCACAAATGGATCCCCGGACTCTGCTCGATGGATCAACTGGGCAGCTACTGCCTCACCGAACCCGGCGCTGGCTCCGATGCTGCGGGCCTGAGCACCAAGGCCGTCCGCGACGGTGACGACTACATCCTCAACGGCGTCAAGCAGTTCATCTCCGGCGCAGGCACTTCCGACGTGTACGTCGTGATGGCGCGCACCGGATCTGCCGGCGCCAAGGGGATCTCGGCGTTCATCGTGCCCAAGGATTCGCCCGGACTGTCCTTCGGTGCCAACGAGGTCAAGATGGGCTGGAACGCGCAGCCCACCCGTCAGGTGATCTTCGAAGACGTGCGAGTTCCTGCCGCCAACATGCTCGGTGAAGAGGGCAGCGGATTCCGCATCGCCATGAAGGGTCTCAACGGCGGCCGGCTGAACATCGCCGCCTGTTCGGTTGGTGGGGCCCAGGCAGCGCTGGAGAAGGCAGTCGCATATCTGGTGGACCGCAAAGCTTTCGGTTCGGCACTGATCGAGTCGCAGGCCCTGCAGTTCCAGCTCGCCGACATGCGTACCGAACTCGAAGCGGCCAGGACGTTGCTGTGGCGCGCCGCTGCCGCACTCGAAGACGGAGCGTCCGACGTCGTGGAGTTGTGTGCGATGGCCAAGCGCTTTGCCACCGACACCGGATTCGACGTAGCCAACAAGGCCCTCCAGCTTCACGGCGGGTACGGCTATCTTGCTGAGTACGGGATCGAGAAGATCGTCCGCGATCTTCGGGTTCATCAGATCCTCGAAGGCAGCAACGAGATCATGAGGGTGGTCATCGCCCGCAGCGTGGTCGCATCAGGTCAGGGAAAGCAGGGAGCAGCATGAGCGACGAGCTCGAGGTATTGATCGAAAAGCGTGACGGACTGGGGCTCATCACTCTCAACCGTCCCAAGGCGATCAATGCCCTCAACCACTCGATGGTCAAGGCGATGGCCAAGGCCCTCGAGGAATGGAAGTCCGACGACGACGTCAAGGCAGTCGTACTCACGGGCGCCGGCGAGCGTGGTCTGTGCGCCGGCGGCGACATCGTCTCGATCTACCATGACGCCAAGGACGGCAAGACCGGTTCGCTCGACTTCTGGCGTGAGGAGTACATCCTCAACTCCGAGATCGCGAACTACCCGAAGCCGTACGTCGCGATCATGGACGGGATCGTCATGGGCGGTGGCGTCGGAGTGTCCGCACACGGCGACATTCGCATCGTGACCGAGCGCTCGATGATCGGAATGCCCGAGACCGGAATCGGTTTCATTCCAGACGTGGGCGGAACTTACCTGCTCTCGCGTGCTCCCGGTGAACTCGGGACGCACATCGCGCTCACCACGGCACGACTGAGCGCCGGCGATGCCATCGCAGCAGGTTTCGCTGACCACTTCATCCCGTCGGAGAACATCGAGACGTTCATCGCCGCACTCGCGTCGTCTTCGGTTGCCGACGCCGTGGCGCAGTACGCGGAGCCGGCTCCGGTGTCGGAACTGTTGGCCCAGCAGAGCTGGATCGACGCCGCGTACTCCGCCGACGACGTATCCACCATCGTCGAGCGTCTTCGCGCAAGTGGAATCCCCGAAGCTGAGAAGGCAGCGGAGCAGATTCTCGGCAAGTCCCCGATTGCACTGTCGGTGACCCTGCGATCTCTGCGGCATGCCAAGGAAGCAGCAAGCTTGGAAGAAGTCCTCAACGAGGAGTTCCGGGTCTCGACCGCTGCGCTCGCCTCACACGATCTGGTCGAGGGCATTCGCGCCCAGGTCGTGGAGAAGGACCGAAACCCGAAGTGGTTGCCGGCAACTCTCGACGACGTCACGGCAGAATCCGTCGACGCCTACTTCGCCCCGCTGGGCGACAACGAGCTCGGACTCGCCCCTCAACCGCAAGGCAACTGATCACCGCCGAAGGAGCATCACTAATGAGCACCATTGGATTTATCGGACTCGGTCACATGGGTGGCCCGATGGCGGCCAATCTCGTCAAGGCCGGACACAAGGTCGTCGGTTTCGACCTGGCACCTGCGGCGCTGGAGCAGGCAGTCAAAGACGGTGCATCGGTGGCGGATTCGGCGGTCGACGCCGTTCGCGGTGCCGACGTCGTGATCACGATGCTGCCGAGCGGTAAGCACGTTCTGGGTCTGTACGAAGAGCTGCTGCCGGTGGCAACACCGGGCACGCTGTTCATCGACTGTTCCACCATCGACGTCGCCGACGCCCGCGAGGCACACGACAAGGCCGAAGCGGCCGGTCACCGCAGCGTCGACGCACCGGTCTCCGGTGGAGTCGTCGGGGCTACCGCAGGCACGCTGGCATTCATGGTCGGCGGTTCCGAGGCTGACTTCCAAGCCGCGTCACCGTTGCTGGACGTGATGGGCCGCAAGGTCGTTCACTGCGGCGACGCCGGTGTCGGCCAGGCAGCCAAGATCTGCAACAACATGATCCTCGGCATTTCGATGATCGCGATCAGCGAGGCGTTCGTGTTGGGCGAAAAGCTCGGCCTGAGCAACCAAGCGCTCTTCGACGTGGCGTCCAACGCCTCGGGGCAGTGCTGGGCACTGACCACCAACTGCCCGGTACCGGGACCGGTGCCCACCAGCCCGGCCAACAACGACTACCAGCCTGGCTTTGCTGTTGCACTGATGGACAAGGACCTGGGTCTGGCAGCAAATGCGCTGCGCAACAACGGCGTCGATGCGGAGATCGGACTCAAGGCCGCCGAGCTCTACAGTCGCTTCCATGCCGCAGGCGGTGGCGGTCAGGACTTCTCTGCCATCATCAACGACATCCGTGACCGTTCGACCGAAGGACAGTAGTGACCGACTTCAACACCATCATCCTCGAGCGTAAGGGTCGCGTCGGCGTCATCACGCTCAACCGCCCGAAGGCTCTCAACGCGCTGAACTCCGAGCTGATGAACGAGGTCGTCGCCGCGGTTGCCGACCTCGAAGCGGACAGCGGCATCGGAGCCATCCTGATCACCGGTTCCGAGCGCGCCTTCGCCGCCGGTGCCGACATCAAGGAAATGCAGTCCAAGACGTACATGGACGCATACGTCGAGGATTTCTTCACCCCGTGGGATCGCGTCGCAGCAGCTCGTAAGCCGCTGATCGCCGCCGTCTCCGGATACGCGCTCGGTGGTGGCTGCGAACTGGCGATGCTCTGCGATTTCATCATCGCTTCGGATACCGCGAAGTTCGGCCAGCCCGAGATCAAGCTCGGTGTCATTCCGGGTATCGGTGGCTCGCAGCGCCTTACGCGCGCCGTGGGCAAGGCCAAGGCCATGGAGCTGTGCCTCACCGGCCGCAACATGGACGCAGAAGAAGCCGAACGTGCAGGCCTGGTTGCCCGGATCGTTCCGGCCGCCGATCTGCTCGACGATGCCCTGAAGACCGCAACCACCATCGCCGAGATGTCGCTGCCGATTGCGATGATGGCCAAGGAAGCAGTCAACCGCTCCTTCGAGACCACCCTCGCCGAGGGCGTCCGCTTCGAGCGTCGGGTGTTCCACTCGACCTTCGCGACGGAGGATCAGAAGGAAGGCATGACCGCGTTCGTGGAGAAGCGGTCGGCAGAATTCAAGCATCGCTGAATTTCAACAGCGCCGAATTTCAACAGCGCTGAAACTGCCCTCACACTCGTCGAGAGTGTGAGGGCAGTTTCTTTGTGTGTACGGGTGGTCGGTTCACCACTTGGTCGGTGCGCCACCGGTGTCGAAGTCACCCGCAGTCTTGCGAAGTTCAGTGAGGATCGTCACCAATTGCTCGAGCTTGTCCTGCTGGAGTCCGGGGTGAGCGAACACCTTGCTGTTGAGCATTTCGGTGGCTTCGAGGGCCAGCGCGCGACCCGCGTCAGAGATCTCGATGAGCGTCGCACGGCGATCGCTGGGATGCGGGACCCGCCTGACCAACTCCGCTTTCTCCAAACGGTCGACGGCATTGGTGACGCTGGTGGGGTGGACCTGGAGTCGGGCGCTCGCCTTGGCCATCGGGAGTGCGCCCGACCTGGTGAAGGTGAGAAGCGTCAGCAGTTCGTAGCGAGCGAAGGTCAACCCGAGCGGCTTGAGTACCTCTTCGACCCGCGCCATCATGATCTGCTGCGCACGCATCACCGACGTGACCGCAGCCATACCGTCGGCGACGTCGCTCCACCCGTGCTCCGTCCACTGACGATGCGCCTCTTCGATGGGGTCGAGGGGGAGCGGCGCGGGGGGAGACATAGGTTCGATCATCCCATGCTGGCAAGCGGTCGGGTGCCTTGTCTGATTGTGTGTCGCAGCCGCTTACGTCTGTAGAGTCCCACGGGTGATTTCAATCCTCGTAGCGGGTGGCGTCTCGTTGTTCGTCGCGCTCTTCCTGACTCCGTTTCTCATTCGTGTGCTTTCGCGGCAGGGGCTCGGGCACGAGATTCGGATCGAGGGTCCGCAGAGCCATCAGGGCAAGCGTGGCACCCCGTCAATGGGCGGCATCGCGATCATCGCAGGCATGTGGGCGGGCTACCTGGCGGCACACATCATCGGTTTCGGCTCGCGGCTACCGCGGCTGTCTGCATCCGGTTGGCTGGTTCTCGCGCTGGCGACGTCACTGGGAATCGTCGGCTTTCTCGACGACTTCATCAAGATTCGCAAGAAGCGCAATCTCGGGCTGAACAAGACGGCAAAGACTGTCGGTCAGCTGGCAAGTGCCATCATCTTCGGCATTTTGTTCCTGCAGTTCTCCAACAACAACGGAGTCACTCCCGGAAGCCAGTACCTGTCCCATGTGCGAGATATCTCGGTGTTCTCCATGGGTGCCATCGGCTTTGTGGTCTTCTTCTGCATTCTGGTGTTCGCCTGGTCCAACGCCGTCAATTTCACCGACGGCCTCGACGGTCTCGCGGCCGGGTCGATGGGCATGATCCTGGGGACCTACGTCGTCATCGCCGGTTGGCAGTACCGGAACTCGTGTGTCCTCGAGCCTGCCGCCGGTTGCTACGACGTTCGTGACCCCCTGGATCTCGCGATCGTCGCTGCCGCCGCAGGCGGGGCGTGCCTCGGCTTCCTCTGGTGGAATGCCGCCCCGGCTCAGATCTTCATGGGCGACACCGGCTCCTTGGCACTCGGCGGCCTGGTTGTCGGCCTGTCCGTCACGACGCACACCGAGCTGCTGATGGTCATCATCGGCGCCCTGTTCGTCGCTGAGATCCTGTCGGTGATCATCCAGGTTCTGGTCTTCCGATCGTCCGGTCGACGCGTATTCAAGATGGCCCCGATCCATCATCACTTCGAGTTACTCGGTTGGCCGGAAACCGTCGTGATCGCAAGATTCTGGATCTTCGTCGCGATCTCGTGCGTCCTGGGACTTGCCACCTTCTACAGCGAGTGGTTCTCCGCTGCCGGTTAGACCGATTCACTCTTTCGGGTCGTAGCCAGAAGAGCGATCAGACCGAGCGACACACACGCCGTCATCGTGACGGCCAGGGCTGTGCTCGTGTTTCCCAGCAGGCCGACTGCCGGCGCGATGGCCGCACCGACGCCGAACTGGAATGCCCCGAGCATTGCCGCGGCAGTACCGGCCGCTTCGCCGTGACGAGCGAGCGCCAGTGCCGGGGCGTTGGGCAGAACGAACCCGATGGCACCGGCCATGACCCACAGTGCGATCACGAATCCAGCGAGCCCGCCCAGTTCCAGGACCGCGACAGCAATGACGACGGCCCCGGAGACAACGGCAGCCACGAGGGCCCACTTGGTGATCTGCTGAGGAGTCCACCGGTCGAGCAGTCGGACGTTTACCTGCGAAGCGCCGATCAACGCAATCGCGCCCGCACTGAAGAGCAGTGCGAACTCCTGCTGGTTGAGGCCGTACTGATCCTGATAGACAAACGACGCGCCCGAGACATACGCGAACAACGACGCCATGCCGACGCTGGAGACGAGCGTGAGGACCATGAACGTGCGGTCGCCGAGCAGCGAACCGTAGGTTCGGAGAACCGACGTCAATCCGCTCGGGCGACGCTTTTCCTTCGGCAGTGTTTCGGAGAGTCCGAACGCACCGATCATCGCCGTGCCGACGCCGATCAGTGCCAGGACGACGAAGATCCCGCGCCAGTCGAGGGAGACGAGGAGGGCGCCACCGATGCTGGGCGCCAGGATCGGCGCAACGCCGAGCACGAGCATCAGCCGGCTCATCACAACGGCAACGGTGTTACCGCTGTAGAGGTCGCGCACGATCGCCATGGTGACCACTGCCGCGGCCGCCGCGCCCATGCCCTGGAAAACCCGCAGGATGCCGAGGACCGCGATGCTCGGTGCGAAGACCGCCAGCAGCGAAGCCAGGATGTGCACACCGATCCCGGCGAGCAGCGGCTTCTTGCGGCCGAGAGTGTCCGAGAGCGGCCCGACCAACAGCTGTCCGAGTGCGAGGCCGATGAGGGTTCCGGTGATCGTCAGCTGAACCGTTGACGACGAGACTCCGAGATCGGCACCGATATCCGGCAGCGCGGGCAGGTACATGTCGATGGTGAAGGGTCCGAGTGCAGTCATGGAACCGAGGGCAAGAATCTTCCCGACGCTCGGCTTACGGTCGATACTGCTCGTTTCCAGCGGGGCTGTCTTCACAAGCGGGGCGATGGCGGTGTTCTCGGCACTCATGAAACCTTCTGGGTTGTCTGGGTCTGGCGAACTGCTCGGTCGTTCGGTCGAAATTCGGGCCGCAATCGAATGACCTGCGCCCACCGAGGGAGTCAGCATCGAGACTGACCGATTTGTTCCCGAAAGGCCCGCACTTTTCCCAGAGACTGGAACGCTTGGCGAGAATGCACTCGAATCATGCTGAGCGGAACTGTGGTTCGAGATCGTCACCCAGGGCAGAGTTACTCACTGACGCGGGTGTGGCTGAGTGGCTAGGCACCGGCCTGCAAAGCCGTTCACACGGGTTCGAGTCCCGTCATCCGCTCGGGCGTCGGGGCTGGCCACCACGGTCAGCCCCGATTTGTATTCGCAGGTGAGAGCGCTATTTCATGCACCGTTGCGTAGTTGCGGAGAGTGGTTGCCTACTGTCGGATTACCTGTTGTGCATCTGCTGCGGAGGTACCACGGAAGTACGGCGTTCGCCGTGGTTGAGCGTGGTGCAGCGGGGCAAATGTGGGTTAGCCTGGCACCCGGTACGGCACCGCAAGGCAGCGCCCAGCCGCAGGTACACAATCCCCGGTCAGAGGCCGGGCAATCGCATCCCTTCATACGCGGCAGTCCCGCGTCGTATTTCAGTTCGGTCGGAGACCGGCTTTCCAGAACTAGAGCAAATGCTCGGTTCGACCGCCCGTCCTTACAGCGATTTCTCGCTGATCACCGAATTGGAACAAACCAGGTGAAGGCGAAAGCCCGCGTCAGATTGGAACTAGCGGCGGATCGTATGGCGAAGGAATTGCTAGGCATCGCCACCGCCGACGACGCCCCGGCAGCGGTAAAACTCGCGGCGATCAAAGATGCGTTGGACCGTGCGGGCTTGAGCGCGAAAACTGCTGTCTCGGTGGAGGTCGGGCCGAGCAAGCCCTTTGAGGAATTGCTTACCGAAATGTTCGTTGGTGGAAGCAGGGCCGAAAGCCGTGCAGCGCGAGACGTTGTGGACGAATCCGCCTTCGGCTGGCGAGACCTTCTGGACGCAGAGTTGGTGGACGATGACTACCTGGAAGACGTCGTTCATGTGCCGTCTCGTACTGTCCGTGAACAACCTGCCCCGGATCCTGAACCGCAGAATTCCGCAAGTGGCGGCCTGATGCCGATGGAAGACGCACTCAACCAGTTACGGGCAACCACGCCACCGCTGGCACCGCAGGCGCGCCGCCGTAACCGCTAATAGACCGGCCCATCCGTCGCCTCATCGGATTTGATGGGCGCGGGTGGGCAGTTGCTTGGCCTGCCGTTTGTAACTGCTCAAATCCGAAGTCGACGCCATCGTCTTGGGGTCACGGATATTCAAGCGAGACAACATAACTCGCCGCCATGGGCGCAACGCCCGCCGGTACGGTTGGGGCGCAGGGGGCGCAACCACCCTTGTGTTGCAACACCCCCCAACCAGCAAGGGAGAGAACGGGCATGAGGATCATCGGGTACGTGCGAGTGAGTACCAACGCGCAGGGCGACGACGGATATGGACTGGCGGCGCAGCGAGATGCGATGGAGCGCTGGTGCGAAGCTAGCGGTCATGAGTTGCTGACGGTGACGATGGACGTGGTCAGTGGAGCCAAGGCAGACCTGATGCACGGTAGGTCTGTCGCCATCGCCGCGATTGAGAACGGCGTCGCGGACGTGCTGCTGGTGCGTGCCCTGGACCGAGCTACCCGCGACCAGTTGGACGCCGCCGAACTCTTCAAGCGAGCGGAGCGATACGGGTGGCGACTCATGGACTGCAACGGTGCCGACAGCGGGGACCCGAGTCAGCGCCTTGTCGCGGACGTGCGCCTGGCAGTCGCGGCAGAGGAACGTCGCAAGATTGCCGAGCGCACCCGCGAAGGACTAGAGGCGCAGCGACAGCAAGGACGTGGACGGCTGATCGCTCCGGCGACGCAGCGACGCATTCAAGTGCTCCATACAGAAGGTTTCGGGGCGAAGGCAATTGCTTCGCGGCTCACTGACGAAGGGGTGCTCACTGCAACCGGAGGCGACACCTGGCATTACTCCACTGTCCGTAGCGCGTTGAAGCGCCTGGGCCTGACAACGAAGGCAGTGGCCTGACATGGCGCACGTACAGAAGCGGACGACGAGTAACGGCCAGACCCGCTACGTGGTCAAGTACCGCACCCCGGACGGCAAGGGGCGGAGTAAGGGCGGGTTCACGAACAAGAAGGCTGCCGAGGACTATGCGACCGAGGTCGACTTCAACCAGAACCGGGGCACCACATTCGACGCGAAAGCCGGAGGGGTGACGTTTCGCTCGGTGGCGGGGGATTGGCTGGCCTCGCGGATGGACCTGAAGCCGCGCACCCGTCAGGGGTACGCCTACATTCTCAATACAGGCGCGGACCTGGACGCGACCTTCGGCGGCTACCCGCCGAAGAAGATCACCCGCCCGCTGATCGTCAGTTGGATAGCGCGCCGTGTGAGCGAAGGCAAACGCCCCAGCACAATCAAGCATCAGTATTTCATTCTCAAACAGGTGCTGGACCAGGCCGTTGCCGACGGACGGATCAGTGCCAATCCGTGTGACCACGTCACGCTGCCCACCGACCGGACTGCCGTCGTTGCGGTGGTCGATTCCGCGAAGTCAGCCAACAAGGTTACTGACGGCATAGTGGACCCAGCGCAGTTCCTTGCTGCGGACCAAGTGGCCGCTCTCGCGACAGCAACGCCTTGACCATACAACGTGACGGTGCACGTTGCCGCCTGGACTGGCCTGCGCGCCGCCGAACTGGCTGGTTTGCAGGTGGGTGATCTCAAGCTGCCTCAACCGCAAAATCACCTGGCTCCCGGTGCGGTTCATGTGGAGCGAACAGTCTTGGTGAAGTACGGACCTCTGGTTAATCTGGAATCCAACGCGATGCCGGGTAAACCGGAGATTGTCTACGACAACCCCAAGACACGGGGGAGCCGGCGGAAGGTGCCACTGACCCGGGCAACGGTCGCGGTTTTGCGCGACTACCTTGAAGCGCACCCGCGAGCGGATGAGCCGTCTGCGCCGTTGTTCCCTGCCGCTGCCCTGAAACTGCAGAAGCCGAGCGGCAAGCGAGCACCCACGCACGAAAGCGGACCGCGCAAGGGTAAGCGGATGACCCCGGCCGAGCAGTCCGCCCGCCAACCTCTCGCGGATGCTGAGGAGCGGTTGCTATTGGATTGGGAGTCGCCCGTAGTCCATCGGAACTTCTACGGGCAGGTGTACCGGCCCGCTGTCCACCGGGCGAATCTTGCAGGCGCGGGACTACCCGACGACTTTCGCTTCCACAGCTTGCGACATACCTACGCCAGTTTGTGCATTGCGGCACGGATTCAGCCGTTTGTGCTGTCCAATTTTATGGGGCATGCCAACACCAACGTCACCCTTGGCGTGTACGCGCACCTGTTCCAGGACGACCATGCGGATGCAATGACTGCCCTCGGCGCGCTCGGGCAACCAGCGCTGAACTGCAACTTGGTTCAGATGAGGGTGAGTTAGACGGCATCAAGTGAATTTACTCAACCGAATCATTAGATTCCTTCGCGAGCGCATCAAGCTCGCCAGGCACTTCGAAAAGGTTTCGCAGTAGCTGCGTCGTAAATCTATAGGCCTGCTCTGCCTGGGCTTCGCTTACACTTTCGTCTCCGGCGTGCGCACCCTGGTTGCCCACTACACGTATGTGGTCAAGAGCGCCGCTGAAGCTGTTCGTGACGTGGCCGTCCGCAATCAATTTTTCGATGCTCCTGAAAAGTACTTTCTCCTGAATGCCGCGACTCTTGGCAGCAGCCTCCAGCGTGCGCCGAAGTTGAACCGCCGCGGCGTCGGGGATATCCGCGTCAATCGCACGGCGTGCATCGCCGAAATACTTGGCTACATCGTCGGGAAGGTGTTTCACGACTGAGGATTCTTCAAGCGACTCAGGTGACACTCTGATTAAGCTGTCTGTCACCCCTGGCGTCGTGTGCTCAAGGATGGTGAGTCTCGCACAATCCGGGCACGACAGAATCGTGTGGTGACGGGTTTTCTTGCGTGCGGTTTTGCTACCTGCTGAGATCACGACGTTCATTTGAGCTCGCTTAAGCCCGCAGTATCCACACGTACGCATTGCCCATGAATCATCGAATCCCATGAATGTGTTGTATCACAAGCTGTCCCGCGCTCCGTCATTGATGCGGCTTCACTCTCGTGCATGCGGCGCGAACTTATGTGTTTAATGGCCGCCGCTAGAAGGAGGATTCAGACCTTAAGTGGCGAGTCGCAGTTTGAACGCGCGCGGTCACCTGCCCCACCGGGAAATTCCCATTTCCTCTACGACCCGCTGGGTTGAAATCATGGTGTGCAAACTGCCGTCGGGCATCGTCCCCCAATGCTCGTCCAACTCGCCACGGTCGTACGAGTCAGCCAATGTGCTTGCGTCATTCGCTAAATGCTCATGAGAGCAGCGACCGCGCGGATCCACATAGAGTCTGTGACCACCGGAACCGCAGACCAACACGGCGCACGCTGCGTGTCGATGGTCGATTGCCGACGGGCACTCTTCAATCGACCCTACATCCCCGTTGAACCCAGCCAGCGAAACAACTTTTTGTTGCACCGCATGCTTTAACGAGCTGAATTCGGTACTGCTGCGGGTTCCTCCGTGGTTATGGACCACCCAACCAAACGGCTCCCTGTCGGTCACCAGGCTCGGCAGTGCCCAACCGAACTGCGATTCCTGTAATTCAAGTTCAGCGACTAGAGCGGGGTCAAAAGTTCCTCGGAACGCCACAACAGCGACCTTGCCCCCATCTTCCCGGTCGAGCAGCGCGATGATTTCGCCTAACGAGTCGCTCTTCAAGGTTGCGTTGGGAGTTCCAATGAGGATGGCAATGCTGACCTCACCGCCAAGCGGCGCGGCGGGTACCTTTATTGCGTCGTCAGAGCAGGGCGCGAGTTGTTCATGTTCTTGTTCCGGAAACCGCAGTAGATAGCCGCAACGCCAGCCAGGGGTGATTTCCGTTGTATCCATCTCCCACCGCAATGGTGCGTGCCGATCGCCCGGACGGATCCGCGCGCGCATACTGTCTGAGAGTCCGTATTGCGCCATGTTGTCCCGGTGCAGGCTGATTTTGAACTCTTTGATGCTCTTAGCCGGAGCTAGGTAGACATCGTTCTTCGGCGGTCGGCCTTCGCCACCTGTCCACACGCGCCATTCGCTGGATCGGCGACCATCGGGGGCAACCACTGCAAATCGGACGACAGTGCGTGGGGTTTCAGGCATTGACCAATCATTGCAGAGCGGACCGACAAGTGCGGAGCGCGCCGCGCTGCGCGAGGTACCAATGAGGTACCGAATGTGTCCGAGGGCGACGAGCCGACCACCGCAACGCCCTGGCCAGCACTAATGTTGGCATTTGATTAGTTGCCGAGTGGCTAGGCACCGGCCTGCAAAGCCGTTCACACGGGTTCGAATCCCGTCATCCGCTCGTGTCGGAGACCGGCAGGCATACCGCCTGCCGGTCTCTCTTGTGTAGTCCTGGTTCGCGTCGTCGGCTGCGATAGTCTGGGCTGCCGGAGCGAGCGGACCACATGAGTGAGGCACTGAATTGATTTCGGGACAGGACCTGCGATCGCGGCGCTTGCACGTGGGGATCAGTCAATTCCAGTTCGCCCGCCTCGCGGGAGTCTCGTCAGCAGTCGTCTCCGCGTGGGAACTCGACAAGGCATATCCGAAGCCACCGGTTGAGCGAGCAGTCCTCACGGCCCTCTCCGCGTTGGAAGCAGCCAAGCGTGAGGGCACGTACGCGGCCCCCCGGAAGCGATCGAGCGGTAGTACCCGTGCGCGTCGAGCGACACCGGTCAACGACCCCGCCTCGGTGGCCAGGCGTGCGGTCGCGGGGGCAGGAAACGGTGGCCCCACCGTATTGACGGCGTTCTCCGGTTGTGGCGGTATGGCCGAAGGCTTTCGGATGGCGGGGTTTTCGGTGGAGGGATACATCGAAGTCGTGCCGGAGGCGCGCGCGACCTTCGATCGGAACTTCCCCGGCGCGAAGTGCCTCGGTGAGGACATCCGGGCGATCGACGAAGCCCGGGTGAAAGATCTTCTGGCACAGGTGAATATCGATGTGTTGGCCGGGGGGCCGCCGTGTCAGGGTTTCAGTCTCGCCGGCCGGCGAGACCGCGACGATCCGCGTAACCATCTCTTCCGGAACCTACTCGAGCTCGCCGATCTGGTGAGGCCGAAGGTCGTGGTGATGGAAAATGTTCGGCTGCTGCTGAGCATGAAAGACCCGGACGGTGGGATGGTCGTCGACCGGATTCTCGGCGAGATGGCTGCATGCGGTTACGACGCGTCGGTCAACACGGTCAATGCGCAGGATTACGGCGTCCCGCAGTTCCGGGAACGAGTGTTCATCGTGGCGACCCGCCGCGACAGTGGTATCGGGCCGCTGCGTTTTCCGCCGAAGACTCACGGCGTGAATGGTGTTGCGCCGCTTAGGACTTTTCGCGATGCCACCGTCGACCTGGCCCCGCTGGAATCCGGGCAGGCTTGCGAGACGGACCCGCTGCACTGGGCCGTCGAGCATCCCGAGCACGTCTTGCGGTGGCTGCGTGATGTACCGGAAGGAATGTCGGCGCACGACAACGAAGATCCGGCCATGCGACCGTCCTCCGGGTACAACACGACGTACAAGCGCCTCCGGTGGGACGAGCCGGCGTCCACGGTCGGAACCACTTTCGGGATGATCTCGGCTTCACGCAACGTGCATCCGAAACACACGCGATCGTTGACCGTTCGAGAAGCTGCTCGCCTCCAGACCTTTCCCGACGACTACGTCTTCGAGGGCAAGTGGGGAGCGGTGCGCACGATGATCGGCAATGCGGTGCCGCCGCAGCTGGCGTCGGTACTGGCAGGAGAGATCAAGAAGGCACTCGGCTGAGATAGAGCACCTACGGAAAATGGGGCCGACGATGTCGGCCCCATTTCGAGTTACGCCCTGGCAGGGGTGTGGTGCAAGCGAATCAGCTGAGGTTGAGCTTGGCGATCAACGGCTGGACGACCTTGATGATGTCGATGACGGCGCTGAGGGTGTTGATGGAACCCATGTTTCGGTCCTCCGTGTCGTATGTACAGGTGTGTATGTACAAGGTTGTGTCTGCGTGGTGTTTCTGTACGACCTTGTGTCGCAGACACAAGTTAGCAAACTGGACGCTTGTTTGGGTCGAAATGACCGCTTTGCGCTGAAGTTGCTGAAAAGTTCACGGATTGTTCAGGAACGTAAACAAAAAACAGGCCGGACTCCCCGAAGTCCGGCCTGTCGATGACGCTTTGCGATCAGCTGAATGCCGAAAGTGCGCTGATGAGGCCGATGCCCGCAACTGCGACCTTGAGGACACTCAAGACGTCTTCGAGCTTGACACCCTCGGGCAATACGTTTTCGACAGACTCCATGTTGGATCCTTCATGTGTTGGGGTCGTGGTCCAGTGCCACTGCAAGCAAGATACCCAATCGTGACCACCTGTGAAACCCCGGCACGAAGATCACAGTTGTGTTGCGCCGGACTCACTGGCCGTCGCGGCAACGGTGGCTGCAACTATTTGCTCCACGCTGATGCCCGCTGCCGGTAGGCAGTGGTAGAAGATTCGTTCGCAAAGGTCGACCATTTCGCCTCGCTCGAGCGTCGGCTCGTCGATCCAGTTGACGACGATTTCCTCCATGAATGCCTGCCACCCGGCGATTGTCGCCTCCACGGTCGCGTTCGATTCGATGCCTAGATTCGTCAGCGCAGCGACGATCCACGTGGTGAAAGTGCGGCGCATGCCTCGGTAGATCGTGCGCATTCGAACGTCGCCACTGCCGGCCATACGCATCACGGCGAGGTAAATGGTGGGGTGCTCGATAACGGCGTCGACGAATGTCTCGATACCTGAGCGCAGCTGGGACGTGATGGGTAGCTCGGGATCCGGTCGCATTCGATCTTCGAGATCGGCCGAGGCGGCCTCGAGGATGGCGTTCTGGAAACCCTTCTTGTTCTTGAAGTAGTGGAACAGCAGTGGCGGCGAGACACCGGCCTCGGCTGCGACGCGATCCATCGACAGTTGGTCGAAAGGCTCGGTCCGCAGCATCTGTACTGCCACCTCGAGGATTTGCCTCTGACGGTCTTCGGGGGAGCGGGGGACTGCAGCCATTCCGTCATCTTATGTATTGGTTCGGAAGGTTCATTGACTTTTACTCAACGCTGTCTATAACGTGAGGTAACACATACGTGAGGCGAGGAGTCCGACAGTGTCTGCTTTCGACATCGTGGTCAACGACGGGTTGTGGTTCGACGGGACGGGGGCTCCAGGTCTGCGTCGTAATCTCGGAATTCGAGACGGCGTGGTCGCGGAGGTGTCCACGACGCGCCTCGAGATCGGGCCGGACACAGAAGTGATCGACGCGGCCGGCAAATGGGTTCTCCCCGGCTTTGTCGACGTCCACACGCACTACGACGCCGAAGCCTTGGTCAGTCCAGGGCTTCCGGAATCGGTTCGCCACGGCGTCACGACGGTCGTGCTCGGCAATTGCTCGCTGTCGACGGTGTATTCGACGCCGCGCGAGATCGCGGATCTGTTCAGCCGGGTCGAAGCAGTTCCCCACGACGCGGTGCTGCGCATCCTCGAAGCGAACAAGACCTGGACCGGTCCCGCGGCGTACACCGCCGCCCTCGAAGCCCTTCCCCTCGGACCCAATGTCGCGGCCTTCATCGGTCATTCCGATATCCGCACGCACGTACTCGGACTGGGGCGCGGCACCGACAAGAAGGTCAAGCCGACTCGCTCGGAACTCGGCCGGATGGGCTCGATGCTCGAGGACGCCATCGACGCTGGGATGCTGGGCCTGTCGTCGATGACCAATGCCCTCGACAAGATCGACGGCGACGAATATCGTTCTCGCTCTTTGCCGTCGACGTATGCACGGTGGAAAGAGTTCCGATTCCTCAATCGCATCCTTCGTGATCGCGGAAAGATCTTGCAGAGCGCTCCGACCATCAACCTGCATCCGAACGTCGCGGCGTTCTTCGCCGAAAGCTCGGCGATCGGACGCAAGAAACCGCTCAAGACGTCGCTGCTCTCCGGTGCGGATTCGAAGGCCTACCCGGTGATCGTGTACTTCATGCTCGCTGCGGCCCCACTGCTCAATCGCTTCGCGAAGACCGATTTCAAGTGGCAGCACCTTCCGGTTCCCTTCACCGTCTACGCGGATGGAATCGACCTGGTCGTGTTCGAGGAGTTCGGTGCCGGCGCCGCCGCTTTGCACCTCAAGGACCAGGTGGAGCGCAACGAACTGCTCCAGGACGAGTCGTACCGTCGCGCATTCCGTAAGGACTACGACAACAAGTTCTCACCCCGCATCTGGCATCGCAATTTCTACGATGCGGGCATCGTGGGATGCCCGGACGAGACGTTGATCGGCAAGAACTTCGGTCAGGTCGGTGACATCCGCGGAGTGCACCCGGTGGACGCGTACCTCGACCTGGTGGTGAAGTACGGGCGAGATCTTCGCTGGCGCACCACCATTGCCAATCACCGGCCCAAGTTCGCGAAGAAACTCGCCGCGAGTTCCGGTGTGCAGATGGGCTTCGGCGATGCCGGCGCGCATCTGCGCAACATGGCGTTCTACAACTACCCGGTGCGACTCCTCAAGCGCGTCAAGGACGCTCAGAGTGACCGCAAGCCGTTCCTCACCATCGAGCGCGCAATCCACCGCCTGACGGGCGAACTGGCGGACTGGTACGGCATCGACGCCGGGCATCTACGCCAGGGTGACCGCGCGGACTTCGTTGTCATCGACCCGGCCGGGCTCGACGGGTCGGTGGACGGGTTGTTCGAGGCAAAGGTTCCCGAGTACGGCGGGATCAGCCGGATGGTCAACCGCAGCGACGACGCAGCGGTCGCTACGGTGATCAACGGCCGACTCGTCTACCGCGACGGCGAATTCGCCCCCGGATTCGGAATCGAAAAGACAGGTCAGTTCCTGCGTGCCGGTGAAAAGGCTCCGGTTACCAGGGCCGCGAAGACTAGCGTGGCTCTATGACTACACCGGCGGATCGCCTCACCTCGTACTCCCGGTCCGGGCTGACCTTCGACGTACGCGACGAAGGACCCGCCGACGGTCCGGTCGTGGTTCTCCTGCACGGGTTTCCGCAGGATTCGAGCTCGTGGGATCAGCTCGCACCGCTGCTGCACACCCGCGGCTTCCGCACGGTGGCGCCGGATCAGCGAGGGTACTCACCCGGCGCCAGGCCGAAAGCGCGCTGGGCATACCGCGGGTCCGAACTCGCCGCTGACACTGTCGCACTGATCGACGCGCTCGCGGTGGGCAAAGTGCACCTGGTCGGCCACGACTGGGGTGCCGCAGTCGCATGGCAGGTCGCTGCCGAGCGGCCCGATTTGCTCAACACCGTTACCGCGGTGTCGGTTCCGCATCCACTGGCGTTCGTCAAGGCGATGGTGACCAGCACGCAGGGACTGAAATCGTGGTACATGGGGGCGTTCCAATTGCCGTTCGTTCCCGAGAAGGTTCTGTCCTCCACCTCGGCGGGTGAGAAGTTCCTGATCTCGAGCGGGCAGACGCCGGAGAACGCACGGCGCGATCTGAATGCCATGCTGGCTCCCGGTCGGCTACGCGGCGGTCTGAACTGGTACCGCGCGATGTGGATGACCAAGCCGAACCCCGCAACTGCCAGGGTCACCGTGCCGACCCTGCACGTCTGGAGTGACGGCGACGCCGCCATCGGCCCCAAAGGGTCTGCGCTCACCCCCGCGTTTGTCGACGGCCCGTACCGGTTCGAGGTTCTCAGCGGCGTGAGCCACTGGATTCCGGACGAGGCGCCGGTCGAGTTGGACCGACTGCTGGGTGAGCATCTCAGCAGCTGACCGCGTTTTGATCACTGAAGCCCCCGCCGTTCGGCGGGGGCTTCAGTCGTCAGCAAGGTCGTCAGCAAGGTCGTCGACCAACCGTGGTCAGCGAGCTCCGAATCGCTCTTCCACCTGCTCCTTCGTCAGACCGAACTCCTCGAGCGTGTACTTGTGCGACGGTTTGCGAGCACCCGAGCGGCTTTCCTCGTGCATGGCCTCCATCGACTGCTGCGCGGCAGCTGTCAACGGGATGTCGAAGTGCGTGTAGATGTTCTCGACGGTTCCCAGCGGATCGGTGACGAAGTCCTGATAGTCGACGTCGATGAACTGTGCGGGATTGTGGTGTGCGCGTGCACTGTCGAACTGCTCGAGCCCCCTGGCCCACAATTCGAGCTGACTTTCGCCGATCACCTTGTCGGTGAACGTGTTCGACCAACCCTCTGTAGCCTGGGCGGCCAGGCTGCACACCGACGGAATGATCGTCGTAGGGGAGCGGTGAGTCTGGATGACGAGCGCGTCGGGGTACGCCTCCATCAATTCGTCGAGCGCGAACAGGTGGCTCGGGTTCTTGAGGACCCACCGTCGATCCTGATCGGGCAGACCGATCAGCTGCAGGTTCTTCTTGTGTCGTGCATAGGCGTTCGACCACTCCTGGTCCTTCAGCCATGCGGAGTACGTGGGTAGATTGGCCAGACACTCGTACGACACGGACTTGAACGTCTGACGCAAGAGTTGCCAACATTCTTCGACTTCGCTGGCCGACATGTAGTGCACGCCCATGAATTCGGGATGCTCGACGTGGTGTTGACCGAATGTCTCCTCGATCTTGGCGAAGACCGGGTTCGATTCCCACGTATCGCGAGGCGGGCGAGGCTGAGGGAACTCGGTCAGCCACATCTCGAGGCCCTGGTGAGCCGGGTCGACCGTGAGGAGGCGGTGCAAGGCAGTGGTGCCCGTGCGTGGCAATCCGGTGACGAAGATCGGCCGCTCGATCTTGACGTCGGCGTGTTCCGGATGCTCCTTCCACGCCGATTCGCTGAGGAGACGGGCCACCAGGGCGCCGCGAAGGAATACCCGAGAGATCTTGCTGCCGAAGGGCGTCAGATCCTCGTCGCGGTCGTAAGACTCGAGGAGGACCGACAGAGCCTCGGTGTAATCGTCGACGCCGAAGTCCGTCAGGCCGGTCATCCGCGTCGCCGAGGCATGGAGATCCTCGACGGTGCCGACGTGAGTGCGTTCAGTCATGGTGCTCCTAGTGATGGAATTCGCCGCAGTTGACGTCGATGCATTGGCCGGTGATCGCGCTGGCCATCGGGGACGCCAGGAAGATCGCCGCATCGGATACTTCATCCGTCGTCGGCAGGCGCTTGAGGTCGGTGTTCGACGCAGTGTGCTCGTAGATCTGCTCGACAGTCATGCCGAACTTCTCCGCCTGGTGCGCGAAGTATCCCTTGAGGGTGTCACCCCAGATATAGCCGGGTGCAATCGAATTGACACGAATTCCCTGCGGGCCGAGTTCGGTGGCCAGGGACTGCGACATGGCGAGCAGGGCCGACTTCGCCATCTTGTAGCTGCCGTAACGCTCTTGCGAATGCCGCAACACCATCGAATTGATGTTCACCACGGAGCCGTCCGACTCGGCAAGTGCCGGCGTGAACAGCTGAGTCAGGCGCAACGCCCCGAGAACGGTCAGTTCGATGCTGTCGCGGATGTGCTGGTAATCGGTGCGAGCCAACGGTTTCATCGACGGAATCGAGAATGCATTGTTGATCAGAGTGTCCACTTTGCCGTAGGCGGCAATGGACTCGGCCACCAGATTCTCGGCGGAAGCCTGGTCGGTGATGTCGGTGGCAACGGTGACGGCGCGCCCACCGGCATCGACTATTTCTTTCGCAACGTCGTCGAGTCGCGATTGCGTACGTGCTGCGAGAACAAGACTCGCGCCGGCCGACGCACATCGAAGGGCCAGAGCGCGGCCGAGTGCCGGGCCGACTCCGGAGATGACTACTACACGGTCTTCGAGCAAGGCGGTCATGATTACCCCAGCATTCGGTTGTCGATGGCGGCCTGGCGCTGGGCAATGCGTGCTGCCCAGTCCTCGGCGGTGATGGCGTTGGTGTCGAAATGCGGCAGGTGCTTCGCAATATCTGCGACGGCGACGATTTCGACGGTGGGACCGTCCTGCGGCGTCAGCTCGCGGGACACGCGCTGCCAACGGAACTGCAGAATGCCGCGCGGATGTCCGACGGTTTCGATCCAGTTGGTGACACCGGGGTTCTTCTCGCTGACCACCATTCGAACCATCCCGTCCGGATCGACCTGTGCCTGGCCGTTGTTGAGGGAGGTCTGATGATTGACGTAGTCCAGTGAGATGTACCAGAGGCTCCCCAGTTGGAAGCCGAGATACGGTGCGTCGGAGGCAGGAACGGTGATGATCATCGCCTGCTTGTCGGTGAGTTCGTAATGTCCCACCGACGAGTACTGCGTTGCCAGCCCGCCCGGTGTCAGGCGTGGTTCGGTCATGGTGTTGACCGCGAGCTTGAGGTAGAACCACTCCGGGAACTGGAGCCACGTCTTGACCCGCGTGACCAGTGCCTTCCCAGCCCGGGCGTAACGCTTCTCGGTCTCTTCGGCGGTGAGAGGTGGCGGCGCGATCCCGATCGAATCGGTGCGCTCGATGCGGATCACGCCGCGCTGCTGACTCCAGTCGCTGTAGACCTCGCGAACAACCAGCTGCGAGGATCCGGGCGCCAGGGTGTAGTAGTTGGCTCGTCCGTCGGCGGGGCCGGGGCCGAACCAAGCGACGAAGTTGCCGTCGTCGTCTATCTCCAGCTCGCGGTCGTCGAAGGCGATTTCGCTTCCGGGAACGTTCGAGTTGGTGTAGTTCCCACTCAACACTTGGAAGCTGAGATCGGCTGTGGTGCCGCGCTTTCCGGTGACCTTGTATTCCTTGTCGTCGTTGATTCGGGCGCCGAAGTACAGAGTGTCGGGGTTGTCGAGGCCCATCTTGGTGAATGGTCCGGTGCCCTGGATGAAACTCGGATGGGTCTTTTCGCCGGCCCAGGCGGCATGCGTCGTCGCGATGATTCCGCCGGCCAGATATTGGTATCCCTCCAGTAGATCCTGTTCGGATCTGATGTGCGGCGCAGTCTCGATCAATTTCTCGGCTTCGGCGATCGCCTCGGCAAACGGGTCCGTCAGCACGCTGGCTCCTCACAGTTCCGACTATGTCGCCGGTCCAGAGCGTCGTGGTACAAATATGTACCTATTTGGTAGATGTTGGGTATTTCGACAATAGAACGCGTTCTAGGGAGTGGTCAATGGGTGGACCGGAGAAGACGCCTGAAGAGGGACGCCCGAGGGGGAGACAATCGCCTCCCACCGAACGGGTGGTTCAGGTGCTCGACTACCTCGTCGGCCGCCCTGATCAGCGGTTCGGGCTGTCGGAACTGGCCCGCGCGCTCGAGATCAGCAAGCCCACCTGCTTGGGAATCCTCACGGCGCTGGCTGATCGTGGATACCTGACTCGGGACGAGGTGTCGAAGACCTATGGGCTCGGTCCGGCCTTGATCGCGGCCGGACGTGCAGCTCAGCGAGGATTTGCCGTCGGACCCATTGCCCGTACCCATCTGGAGAAAGTGAGCACGGAGTTCGGGACGACGTGCACGGCGTCCGGTGTGATCGGTGATCAGATCAGCGTTCTCGAAGTGACCGGACCGATCGGCGCGCGTCGCGCTGCCAAGGTCGGTCAGGTGTACCCGTTCGCTCCGCCGGTCGGGCTGATGTACGTCCTCTGGGGTTCGGATCACGACATGGACAGTTGGCTGAGCAAAGAGCCGAGCCTGCCGGTGCGCTTGGATCGCGAGCGTCTGTGGAACGTGGTCCGCGAGTGTCGGGCTGCGGGATATCTGGTCGAGAGTCTGGATCCCGTCGGGCAGCGACTGCACACGCTGATGGCGGGCGTTGCGACGCACGATCTTCCGCCGGAGGTGCGTGAACTGCTCGGTGAGATGGTGTCGAGCCTGGGCGAGAGGGTGTATCTCGGACGCGACATCAGCTCTGACGACGAGCATCCCGTCAGTCTCATCGCGGCCCCGACCTACGACGCCGAGGGGCATCAGGCCCTTGTGCTGACACTTTATGTGGGTGGGGCGATCACGGGCGCCGAGATCGAGCGCCGCGCCGCGGTGCTGGTTGCGGCGGCGGATGCGGTGACGGCGGAAGTTGGTGGCAGGAGTCCGGTTCGCGGTCTGTGACGTCTTATTGCCGGTCATTGACCTTTGGGTAGAACGAGTTCTATTCTGTGATTGCGTTCAATTTAGAACCAGTCCGGTACATAAATGTACCGATGCGGAAATGGTGTTCCGCACGGAGTACGTGATGCTCAGGAGCGAAAGACATGGCAACACTCCAGACCCCGCCCGCCTACGAGTTGTCGCATCTGCGAGCACTCGAAGCGGAGGCGGTCCATATTTTCCGCGAAGTCGCAGCGACTTTCGAAAAGCCGGTCCTCCTGTTCTCCGGAGGTAAGGATTCCGTCGTGATGCTGCACGTAGCGGCCAAGGCATTCTGGCCTGCCCCACTGCCGTTCGCTGTGATGCACGTCGACACCGGTCACAATTTCGACGAGGTGATCGAATTCCGCGATCAGACGGTCGATCGCTTCAACCTGCGTCTTGTCGTCTCCAGCGTGCAGGACGACATCGACGCCGGTCGCGTCATCGAGGACACCGGAGTCGGTTCCAGTCGCAATCGCCTCCAGACGCACGCGTTGCTGCGCGGAATTCGCGACAACAAGTTCGACGCCGTGTTCGGTGGTGCTCGCCGAGACGAGGAGAAGGCGCGCGCCAAAGAGAGGGTGTTCAGCTTCCGGGACGAGTTCGGGCAATGGGATCCGAAGGTGCAGCGACCTGAACTGTGGAACCTGTACAACGGCAAACACCGTAAGGGCGAACATATTCGGATCTTCCCGCTCTCGAACTGGACAGAGCTCGACATCTGGCAGTACATCGAGAGCGAGCAGATCGACCTTCCCGGCATCTACTACGCCCATCGTCGCGAGGTGGTTCCACGCGACGGAATGTTGTTGGCACGCACCCGTTTCCTCGAGCTGCGCGCCGGCGAAGAGTCCTACGAGGCGTTGGTGCGCTTCCGTACGGTCGGCGACGCAACGTGTACCGGATGTGTCGAATCGTCGGCCGAAACACCGGGCGCTGTCGTGGAAGAAGTTGCGGCGAGCCGTATCACGGAGCGTGGCGCAACCAGGGCTGATGACCGGATTTCCGAAGCTGGCATGGAAGATCGTAAGAAAGAGGGGTACTTCTGATGCCGCAACTGCTGAGAGTCGCTACAGCGGGCAGTGTCGACGACGGAAAATCGACACTCATCGGCCGGTTGCTCTACGACTCCAAGTCGATCTTCGAGGACCAACTCGAGGCCGTGGAACGGAGCAGTCGAGAACGCGGCGACGAGTACGCCAACCTCGCGCTACTGACCGACGGATTGCGCGCCGAGCGTGAACAGGGCATCACGATCGACGTGGCCCACCGGTATTTCGCGACCCCTCATCGGAAGTTCATCATTGCGGACACTCCCGGGCACGAGCAGTACACCCGCAACATGGTGACCGGCGCGTCGACGGCCGATCTTGCCCTGATCCTGGTGGATGCTCGCAAAGGGGTGCTCGAACAGACGCGGCGGCACGCCTTCTTGTCCACTCTCCTGGGGATACCGCACCTCGTGCTGTGTGTGAACAAAATGGACCTCGTGGGCTGGTCTCAGGAACGGTTCGAGGAGATCAAGGAAGAATTCCGACAGTTCGCGATCAAGTTGGACGTCCACGACCTGACGTTCATTCCGGTCTCGGCGCTGTTGGGGGACAACATCGTTGCCCGGACCGAGAACATGTCCTGGTACGACGGGCCTTCTCTGCTGCACCATCTCGAGCAGGTGCACATCGCGTCGGATCGCAATTTGATCGACGCGCGTTTTCCGGTGCAGTACGTGATCCGTCCGCAGAAGCAGACCGACGCCGACCTCCACGATTTCCGTGGATACGCCGGAACGGTGGCCAGTGGCGTCTTCAAGCCCGGCGACGAAATCGTGGCTTTGCCTTCAGGATTCACCTCGACGGTGAAGGCAGTCCACGGGCCGGGTGGTGACGTGATCGACGAAGCGTTTGCGCCCTCGGCCGTATGCATCGAGCTGACCGACGACCTCGACGTCAGCCGCGGGGACCAATTGTGTCGGCTCAACAACCGGCCGCAGGTCGGGCAGGAAATCGATGCGATGGTCTGTTGGTTGACCGAACAGACAACTCTGTCGGAGAACAATCGCTACTCGTTGCTGCACACCACGCGCTCCACGAAAGCGCAGATCGTCAAGCTCGACTACCGGCTGGACGTCAATTCTCTGCACCGTGACGAGAAGGCAGAATCTCTGTCCCTCAACGAGATCGGCCGCATCTCGATCAAGACGCAGCAGCCGTTGATGTTCGATCCCTACCGCCGCAACCGCGTGACGGGCAGCTTCATTCTCGTGGACGAGACCACGGGCAATACCGTCGCCGCCGGAATGATCAATGGTCCGACACTCAAGGAATCGCGCGTCGTCTGGCACAGTTCGGAGGTTTCTCGCGAGGAACGTGCGACTGCCGGCGCCACCGTCTGGCTCACCGGTCTCTCGGCCTCGGGTAAGTCGACGATCGCGGTGGAACTCGAGCGGCGGTTGGTGGCCGCGGGTATCCCGGCGTACCGCCTCGACGGCGACAACCTCCGGCACGGATTGAACGCGGATCTGGGATTCAGTGCCGATGACCGCGCCGAGAACGTCCGCCGAGTCGGCTCGGTGGCGCAGTTGTTCGCTGATTCAGGTGCAGTGGCAGTGGCCTGCCTGATCAGCCCGTACCGCGCAGATCGTGATCGAGTGCGGGCGGCGCACGAGGCCGCCGGGCTGAAGTTCGTCGAGGTCTACGTCGACACCCCGATCGAGCAATGTGAAGCCCGAGACCCCAAGGGCATGTACGCCAAGGCCAGGGCCGGGGAAATCACGGGATTCACCGGAGTCGACGATCCCTACGAAGCTCCGACAAGTCCCGAGCTGGTGATCAGACCCGAAGACGGAACGCCTACCGAACTTGCGCTGCGAATTATGGAAGTGTTGGACCGGTGAGCGAATCCACACACAGCAGAATCGCCGACGAGGCACTCGCGGCGGAATTGGCGCAGGCCGCCGGTGCGATCCTCCTGGGGATCCGAGCCGAGGGTCTGGGTGTCGACGACGGTCGTGAACTGGGTCGCCGGGGCGACAAGGCCGCCGATTCCTACATCCTCGACCGGTTGGCTGCCGAGCGGCCGGGCGATGCCGTGCTCTCTGAGGAATCTGCCGACGATCGCAGTCGTCTGGATGCAGCTCGGGTCTGGATCATCGATCCGCTGGACGGCTCCAAGGAATACGGCTTGCCGAATCATGCGGATTGGGCAGTGCACGTGGCGCTTTGGGAGCGCGGTAGCGGAATTACCGCAGCCGCGGTTGCTCAGCCGGCGCTCGGAGCGGTGTACTCCAGTGGCGACGAGGCAGCTTCGGTTGCCGCCAACTCGCCGCTCCGCGTAGTAGTCAGCGGATCGCGACCACCCGCATTCACCGAAGCGGTGGCAGCCGAACTCGGCGCCGACGTGGTGCACATGGGATCGGCCGGCGCCAAGGCGATGGCGGTGGTGCGCGGCGAGGTCGACGCGTACCTGCACGCCGGTGGGCAGTGGGAATGGGATTCGGCTGCACCCGTCGGCGTCGCACAGGCGGCGGGACTGCATTGCAGCCGCATCGACGGTTCGCCGCTGCTCTACAACGAATCGCATCCGTACCTGCCGGATCTCGTGATCTGCCGACCGGAGTTGTCGGAGTCGATCCTGGGCGCAATTGCCAAGCACTCCACGGAGTCTGCGGTAAGCGGACGCGTCGCCATGGCGCGTGAATACGTGAACGCATTGCTCACTCATGACGCAACGAAGGTCCGCTTCGCCGCCGACGCCTGGCGGGTCGAGAACGGTCAGCGAACCGGTGACAGCGGAGCCTTCATCAGCAACGAGCTCGAACAAGGCCAGCAATATCGCGGAATCGTGGCGATACGTGAACTCGCGCTGCGTGAGTGGGGCGAGAGCGTCGTAGCCCGGTATCTGCTCGACCTCGGAACACCTGGCCAGGCACCGGCCGTCACAGTTTTCGTCACCGAGTACTTCGGGATACCGGCAGGCGAGATCGAAAGCATCCTGGCAATCATCGAACCCCACGAAGACGATTCGAAAGAGGCTGGAACACAATGACATCGGACAAACTGATCACCGATTTCTGTGCGCTGTGGGCAGACGCCGATGTTGCAAAGATCGTCGACTACTTCACCGATGACGTCGTTTATCACAACATCCCGATGGAGCCCGTGGTCGGTCGCGAGGCCGTCCGGGCGTTCATCGAGCAGTTTGTCGGTGCCTTCGGCAACATCGACTTTCAGATCAAGCGTCAGGTCGCGGACGGCAACACCGTCATGAACGAGCGCGTCGACGTTTTCACCATCAACGGCGCCGAGGTAGCGCTCCCGGTCATGGGGGTGTTCGAAGTCGAGGACGGAAAGATCAAAGCCTGGCGCGACTATTTCGACATGGCGCCGATCAATGCGGTAGCCGGCCAGGCCTGATCGGGGCGCCTACTCCGCGATGACAGCGTGCGGGTAGTCCGACGAGCGGTGCTGGAAACGTGTGATGGCGGGATTCACGATGACGCCGTCCCGGATTTCGATGGCCCGATCGACGGTCTCGTCTGCCTTCCAGGCCGTCTCTCCTGCCATCACAGTGGGCAGGTAGGGAAGAAGTGATTCGCTGATCTCCCACGACGCGGAGTTCCACAGGTACGACGGGCTGTGATCGACGCCGTAGTAAGTGATGTTGTCGCCGACGATGAAGGTCGGATCCGCGAACGAGGTGGGACGAGCCCAGCTGAACCCCATGCCTTCGTCGCACGAGACGTCGACGATGAGGCTTCCCGGTTGGAAGTCCATGAGATCTTCCTCGGTCAGGAACGTCAGTGGGGCGTCCGTGTTCTGCAGTACGCAGTTGACGACGATGTCGTGCTCGGCCAAGAAACCGGGCACCGGCACGCTGTGGTTGTCGAGCATGACGTGGCTGCCACGGACGTCACCGTTGTTGTTGTCGAACGAGACCATGCGCGCCGAGTGGATGGGGGAGCTGACCGCGGTGACTCCACGCTGGGTGAGGACGTCCACTTCGTGGATACCGTGCGCCTTGAGTGCTGTGACCGCGCCGCGTGCAGTGGCTCCGAAACCGATCACGGCAGCGGTGAGACGCCGGCCGTAGTCACCGGTGGAACCGATCAACTGCAGGGCGTGCAGTACCGAGCAATAACCGGCGAGCTCGTTGTTCTTGTGGAACACATGCAGATTGAACGATCCGTCGCTGTGCCAGAAGTTCATGGCCTCGAAGGCGATGAGAGTCAGTTTCTTGTCGATCGCGATCTGTGTCAGTTCGGTGTCCTGGACACAGTGCGGCCAGCCCCAGAGAACCTGACCTGACCGTAGTTCGGCGAGGTCACGCACCAACGGCTTCGGTAGCAGAACCACATCGGTTTCCGCCAAAATCTGCTTGCGCGTGCGGATTCCGGCAACGAGGCGCGAGAGGTAGTCGTCGGAGTAGCCGAAGGGGTGGCCGTAGCCTTCTTCGAGGTAGATCCGAGAACGTAGTTCGGCATCGATGCGATCGAAATGCGCAGGATGGATCGGCAACCGGCGTTCTGCCGGTTTGCTCGACTGTCCGATGACTCCAAGGGTGCGTGCGTTGTTCAATTGTGTATCTCTCGATAGGAGCAGGTAGAGATGTCAGGCAGGAGCCTGAGGGACTAGCAGAAGCCGCAGGAACGCTGGCAGATTGCCTCGGCCAGGACCGCGTGAAAGCGTGCTGGCTGCGCTGCTGTCGATCGCCGACGGCAACAGAAAGGCGCGTCGGTATGTGCTCAGTCTAGTCCGGAACGGCCCTCGCCCGGTGGCCGGGCGCTGTGTCGTGCTCCGCTGACGTGTGGCTACTGCTCGCGCAGGCGTGAATCCAGTACGGCCAGTTGGATTTTGCTGGCGTCCGCGTGTACCTGACGTCCTTTGTCGGTGACGTCGACGAAGACTCCGCGCCGGTCGGCCTCGCACAGTGCTCGCTGAACCAGTCCGGCCTTCTCGAGACGGGCCACGCTACGGGAGAGCGCGCTGGGACTCAGGTACATCTCCGAGGCAAGCTCCTGCATGCGTGGACGTTCGCACGTGGCGTCCATGAGTCGGTCGAGAGCCTCGAAGTCGCTCATGCTCAGCCCATGCGCCGACTGCATCTGGCGATCGAGTTCGCACGCGATGTCGTTGTAGCTGGTCGACAGCGAGCGCCAGGTGTTGCGCAATTCGGATTCCGACGTCACGACCGCATTCTAGTTGAAGACTCGATTACGTGCAATTGCATTAAATGCTTGTGCATTATGTGCATGTGCATCTATTCTCGCTGACGTGACTTGCACAGACTCGACACTCAAACCATTCGATTCGCCGGACGCCCCGGTTTCTACGGAATCCTCGGATCCGGCCACAGGGGAGGGCTGGTCCCTCAAGCTGTGGGGCATCCTCGCGGTGCTCTGCCTCGTGTTGTTCCTCGACGGTCTCGATGTGTCGATGGTGGGCGTCGCGCTTCCGTCCATCGGCAATGAACTGGGCCTGTCCACTACCTCGCTGCAGTGGATCATCAACGGCTACGTCCTCGGATTCGGCGGCCTGTTGCTACTCGGTGGACGTACCGCCGATCTTCTCGGGCGCAGGAAGGTCTTCCTGATCGCACTGACCGTGTTCGCAATCGCCTCGCTGGTCGGTGGCCTTGTCGACAACGGAACACTGCTGATCGCATCACGATTCGTGAAGGGATTGGCTGCGGCCTTCACCGCTCCGACCGCAATGTCCATTCTCACCACGACGTTCAAGGAAGGTCCGGCCCGTAACCGTGCGCTGTCGGTGTTCTCCGTGTTCGGCGCCAGTGGTTACTCGTCCGGTCTGATCCTCGGTGGGCTGTTGACCAGTGCCGGTTGGCGATTCACGTTCCTGATGCCGGTTCCGTTTGCCGTCATCGCGCTGATCGGTGGGTACTTCCTCATTCCGCGGGACCGTCCCGCAGATACCGGGGGACACGACCTCGTCGGCGCCGTCACCCTGGTGACGGGAATGCTTCTCACGGTGTACACGATGGTTTCGGCTCCGACCCGTGGATGGGCACACCCGATGACGCTGGGTTCGTTCGCTGTCGCAGCCGTGCTTCTGGCGACGTTCTTCTTCGTGGAGAAGAAGGTGGCGCATCCGCTTGTGCGACTTGGGCTTCTGCGCGTCGGCACCATCGTTCGTGCAAATCTGGCCATCATCGCGCTCTTCGGTTCCTACCTGAGCTTCCAGTTCATGATGACGATCTTCCTGCAGTCGGCCCTCGGCTGGTCGCCCCTGAAGATGGCGATGGCACTGCTGCCCGCGGGCATCATCGTCGCATTCGGATCGCCGTTCGTCGGACGGCTGGTCGACCTGTACGGCAGTGCCAAGCTCATCATCGCGGCACTGACCTCGCTCAGCGTCGGGTACCTCTGGTTCCTCTTCGCGGGCAGCGATTCACCGTCGTACGTCGTGGCGATTCTGCCGAGCGTCATCCTGCTCGGACTCGGATTCGCGCTGGGGTACACCTCGATCATGGCCCAGGCCACCTCGGGTGTCGACGACTCGGAGCAGGGTTTGGCGTCCGGGCTGGTGAACACCTCCGCTCAGGTCGGTGCGGCGCTCGTGCTCGCTCTGACCACTGCCCTCGTGACCGCTGGATCGCACACCGCGTCCGGCGCCGGTACCGCCGGATTCGAGCAGTTCCATCCCGGACTGATCCTGGTTACCGGAGTCGCGCTGGTGGGCTTGGCGATCACCGTCTCGCCGCTGTTACGTGGAAGGTCGCAGCGGGGAAGATCCGTGCGTGAAAGGCGCGCTGAGGAAGAAAAGGAATTGGCCGAGGTCAACTGAATACTTGCTTCATCCGCGAATGCGCTCGGCCGCGTAGGAGACAATCCTGCGCGGCCGAGTTGCTGTGTCTGAACTACCGGGTGGCAGATTTCAGGGCAGCGTCTTTCAGTGCTACGTCGAAGCTCGTCGACGTAGCTTGCGAACCGAGAATCAAGGCAAGGCGCACCAACATGGCTTCGCGGTCGGACGGATCAGCCTGATCGAGTGCGTTCGACAGTGCCAACCAGACGTGCTCGCGATGGCCCTCGTCGTCGACCACCGCAGTTGTCGCCGACTGTGCCGTATCGAAGTGCGTCGGCGCAGTGCCGGCGGTGAGGTGTTTGGCCACGTCGTTCAATTGCGTGGGATCGCTGATGCGGCACAGCGCCAGTCCGTCGGGCCGAATCACGAAGATCTCGCCGACACGTGCGCCGAGGGCAGATGCGAGATTGCCTTCGGCATCGGGAACCGTGGAGTCGGTAGTTCCCACGGTGATCACGCGTACGGTTTCCGGTGCAAGGGCCTGAGCAAGGATTTCGGCTTGCGTGTCGAGTTCGGATACCAGCTCAGCTGACAGTCCGAAAGCCAGCAGGCCGAATCCAGTACCGCGCAGACTGTTCAAGGAGGTAGATGAACCGTCCGCCGAGACCTGGACGACCCTGTCTTCCAACGGATCGCCGGGTAGTACGCCCTCGGCGCCCGCAGCTGTGGGCCACGTCAGCGGGGAGAGCCGGGCGTGCGTCGCACTCGACTGGCGCGGGTTGATGAGGTGCGCGAATTCGCTTCGCTTGGTGGCGATTTCGAGTACGGCATCGCGGGTGGTCCGGTAGCCGTGACTTCCCGGCGACATGATGAGCGTCGACTTGCCTGCGTTGTCGACGTTCTGCTGCCACGCGCTGCGACGTTCCTTCGAATACGCGTCGAGGATGGTGGAATCGGCAGCTCCGTTGATGACGGCGGCTAGTTGCCACACCAAGGTCTCGGCGTCTTCCATGCCCGAGTTCAGGCCGCGAACACCGAAGATCGGAACGAGATGCGCGGCGTCGCCGGCAAAAAGCACACGGCCGTGAGTGAAATCTTCCAGAGCGAGTGCGTGGGCGCGGTAGAAGCCGAACCATTCCAGGGTCCAGGGGATGTCGCTCTGGAGCCATTCGAGGTGACGCGTGATGCGGTCACGGATGCGATCTTCTTGCGTCTCCGCTTCCGGATCGTCCGAGGCGTCGAGCTGGTAGTCGATGCGCCAGATGTCCCGTGGTTGGCGATGCATGATGATCGTGGACCCCGGGTTGCTGGGTGCGTCGAACCACACCAGACGCTCGGCCGGGAGTTCCGATTCCCAATGAATGTCGGCAATGACGTAGTTGCCCTCGTAGCTGTTGCCCTGCATGCGGATTCCGCTGAGTTCGCGCATCTTGCTGCGTCCACCATCGGCGGCAACGACCCACGCCGCGCGCAGTTCGCGGGTTCCGAACGCGGTGTCGACGGTCAGGGTCACTTCGTCGTCACCGACGGAGATGCCGGCGATCGACGACGACCAGTGGAAGTTCACCAGTGGGTAAGCGAGCAGCTTGTCGGTCATGATCTGCTCGAACTCGGATTGCGAGACGTTGACCATGGGTCCACGCGCGTCGTGCTCGGCGGATGCCATCCGGAACTGCAGTACTTCCTGATCGCGGTAGTAACTCCGGCCACCCACCCACGGCAGAACGATGTCTTCGAGCTCGGCACCGAAGCCGAGGCGTTCGGCAACTTCGAGGCTGTGGCGTGACACGCAGATCGCGCGACTGCCGAACGAGACCTGATCGGCTGCTTCGAGAATCGTGACGGCAATGCCGCGCTGCGCCAAGCCCATGGCTACGCCCATGCCGACGGGGCCGGCTCCGACGATCACGACGGGAAGTGCGTCGGCCGAAGGCGCCAGGGAAGCGAAGTCCTCGGGTGCGTACTTCTTCGGATGAAAGTAGGTCGACATGGTCACGAGGCTTTCTGTGCGGCAGTGTTTTTCGGGATCAATTGAGGTTCCGGGAGCAGCAGGATGGAAACCAGGCTGATCACGGCAATGATCACGAAGTACACGGTGATGGCGAACGAGGTGTCGAAGGCGGCGTAGAGCGCGGTGGCGATCATCGGGGCCAGACCGCCGCCGAGGATTGCGCCGATCTGGTAGCCGAGTGACGCTCCGCTGTAGCGGATGTGTGCGGGAAACAATTCGGCGAACAGTGCCGCTTGTGGGCCGGCGCAGCAGCCGAGCGTGAAGCCGAGGGCGATCATCGATACGAGCATCACCGGAACGATCGCTGTGTCGATCAGCGGAAAGAACACCGCTGCCGCCACTACCAGGGTGATCGAACTGCGGATGTAGACGGTCCGGCGTCCGAGAGTGTCCGACTTGTGAGCGCTGAAAGCCATTCCCGCCATCCAGAACGGGCAGGATGCGATGAGAAGGAAGAGCATCGTGGTCTTGCTGAAGCCGAGTTCGGTCTCGCCGTACTTGAGGACGTAGACCATGTACGCGTAGGCAATTCCGTTGGTGGCGATGAAGGTTCCACCGGCGAGGAGCACTGTCTTCCAGTGTCTGGTGAGAACCTCGAGAATCGGCATGGACTCCGCCGGTGCTTCGGACTTCGACGCGGTGAACTCGTCACTTTCCTCGAGGCCGAGTCGGATCCACATCGCAACGCCCACCAGAACTGCGCTGAGCAGGAACGGGATTCGCCATCCCCAGGAGTTGAATGCATCGTCGTCCATGAAGGCGGCGAGGGGGAGATAGACGAGATTGGCCACCAGTACGCCTGCGGGAACACCGATTTGTGGTGCGCTGCCGTACAGCCCCTTCCTGCCCTCCGGTGCGTTTTCGGTGGCGACCAGAACTGCGCCGCCCCACTCGCCGCCGACACCGAGTCCCTGAACGAATCGCAAGGTCACCAGGAGTATGGGGGCAAAGACGCCGATAGCGGCGTAGTTGGGTAGCAGCCCGATGGCAACGGTGGCGCAGCCCATCAGCATCAACGAGGTGACCAACATGGATTTGCGTCCGATGCGGTCGCCGAAGTGGCCCATCACGATTCCGCCGATGGGACGCGCGACGAATCCGACGGCGAGGGTGGCGAAGGCGGCGAGGGTGCCGGCCAGATCGGACGTGCCGGGGAAGTACTGCTTGCCGAGCACGAGTGCGGCGGCGGTGCCGTAGATGAAGAAGTCGTACCACTCGATGGCGGTGCCGACAAAGCTGCCGAGGGCGGCCTTACGCGCCTTGACCGTCGCGGCGGCGCGCGTTGCGGTCGGTGAGGCGATGGAGGTCATGAAGTGCCTTTCGAGATGAATGTGGCTTGAAGAAACAATGACGTGCGCCACAACAATTGAAAAGCGAAAGAATTGGAGGTTCTTGCACGGAAAATACGTGGAACCAGATCCGCTGCCTGGTAGCGGGACTATTGGGCAGGTTCTGAGGGTGAAACGAATTCTATGAAAGCGCGTGCGGCGCGGCTGAGGCGAGTGTTCTGGTGCCAAGCGAGAACTACGTGCACCGACGGCACGGCGGGGGAAGCGATGGTCTTGACGACCACCTCGAGCCCCTCGTACGTGACGTCGATCTTGGGCCGCTGGAGTAGCAGCGTCCAGCCGAGGCCACGGCCGACAAATGCCCGCGCCGTCTCGAAGTTCGCAGTTCTGTAGGCAACCTTCGGGGCGAATCCGCCTGCGCGACAGACGTCGAGCGCGTGTTTGGTGCTCGGCGGCGCGTCGAGGAGAACCATCGGGTGTTCCGCGAGGTCCGGAAGATGGATCGGTCGCTCGGACCGCGCGAGTGGGTGTTCTGCACCCAGGACGATCAAGGGTTCGCGGATGGCCAACGGAACTGTGCGCAATTGTGGAGACAGGTCCAGGTCGTAAGCGATTGCGAGGTCCAACTCGCCGTTCTCGAGATGTGTCTGGAGCCGATTCTGAGTGTCCTCGCGGAACTCCACCTGCGCGTCAGGATTCTCACGGGTGAACCCGGCGATCATCGACGGCAACACCGTCGGCCCCAGAGCGGGATAACAGCCGATCGCGATGGGCCCCGACACGCTTCCGCCGGTTCCGAGCGCATCGGATTCGAGTTCCCCGGCTTGCTGAAGTAGCGCCCGGGCGCGCACCAGAACGGATTCACCGGTGCGGGTCAGTTGAATGCCGAATGAGCGACGGCGAACGCACAGTTGAACTTTGAGCGCGCGTTCGAGTTCGGTGAGCGCCGCGGACAGGGCGGAGGGGGAGAGATGCAAGCGCTCGGCCGCGCCGCTGATCGTCCCGGTCTCGGCTACCGCGACAAACGCAGCAAGCTGACGCATCGTGTACGTGGGAGCAGGGTCGATGCGAGGCATGAGATCGACAGTAGTCGGGTAGATTGTCCTGACTATTTTGGTGTGGCACCGTGAAGAGGTCGACGATCAATCGCTGACCTGCGTCTTCGTGGTGCCCCCGGCAGGATTCGAACCTGCGACCTTTCGCTCCGGAGGCGAACGCTCTATCCCCTGAGCTACGGGGGCGCACCGAACTTTCGGTGTGCCGATTGGGCTGCGTTAGCGTAGCGCATCACGGGGGGACAAGACCAAACCGGCACCCGTCTCGGCATGGCGTCCTCGCGTGAGGTAGTCGAGGATGCGGCCGGGGACCATGGTCGTCGAATCATCTGTACCGACTGACTCGGATGCTTTTTACGCCTAGGCTCGGCTCTGAGCACAGGCTCGGGCGGACTGCTCGGGCACCCTCGTGAGGTACGGGAGTCGTTGATGACCGATCACCACTATTCCGAAGACCAGCTCGCGCTCGACCTGAAGTGGTGGGCAGCGGCCAACTACCTGACCGTCGCGCAGATCTATCTGAAGGACAACACGCTTCTGCGGGAACCGTTGCGTGCCGAGCACATCAAGCCCCGACTGCTCGGGCACTGGGGGACCAGCCCCGGCTTGTCGATGATCTACACGCTCCTCAATCGGCACATCGTCGCCACCGGCGCAGACTGGCTTTACGTGACCGGTCCCGGGCACGGCGGTCCGGCGCTGGTCGCGTCGACGTATCTCGAGGGAACGTACTCGGAGATCTATCCGGAAGTCTCGGACGACGCCGAGGGCATCCACCGGATGTGTCGGCGATTCTCCGCTCCCGGCGGAGTGCCCAGCCATGTGAGTGTGCAGACACCCGGAAGCATCCACGAAGGCGGCGAGCTCGGCTACGCCCTTGCCCATGCGGCCGGCGCTGCCTTCGATCATCCGAACCTCGTGGTGGCCTGTGTGATCGGCGACGGCGAAGCGGAGACCGGGCCGTTGTCCGGCTCGTGGAAGCTCCCGGCGTTCCTGAATCCACGACGCGACGGCGCGGTGCTGCCGATCCTGCACGTGAACGGTGCCAAGATCGCCGGGCCGACGGTCTACGGACGCAGCAGCGACGAAGACATCCAGGCCTATCTTGGTGGACAGGGGTGGGCGCCGATCGTCGTCTCCGGTGACGACCCCGACGCGGTGTTTCCTCAGCTGTATCAAGCGATCTCGCAGGCGCACGAGAAGATCCGCGAGATGCAGGGTGCCGCACGCCGCGGAGAGGAGTGGACGGGTTCGTGGCCGGCAATCGTGTTGCGGACGCCGAAAGGATGGACCGGTCCACACACCGTCGACGGAATCTTGGTCGAGGGCACACATCGTGCGCACCAGGTGCCGTTGTCCGGCGTGCGAAGCAACGAATCACATCTGCGGCAACTCGAAGAGTGGATGCGGTCGTACCGTCCGGACGAGTTGTTCGACGCCAACGGATCACTCGTCGCGGAACTGGCGGCGCTGTCGCCGACGGGGGACAAGCGCATGGGGAGCACTCCCTACGCGAACGGTGGACGACTTCGCGTCGATCTCCCGATGCCGCCGCTCGAAAAGTACGCGCTTCCCATCCAATCCCCGGGTTCGACCTTCCACGAGACGACGCGAGTGCTCGGCGAGCTTCTGCGCGACATCTACGCCGCCACGGAAACCGAGGACAGCGGCGGGATCTTCCGACTCTTCTGTCCGGACGAGACGTCGAGCAATCGCCTCGGCGCCGTATTCGAGACAACCGATCGCTGCTGGCAACTGCCGATCACCGACTACGACGACGGGCTGTCCGCGGACGGTCGTGTCATGGAGGTCCTCAGCGAGCACCTCTGCGAGGGATGGCTCGAGGGCTATCTGCTGTCGGGCCGACACGGGATGTTCGCGAGCTACGAAGCATTTGCCATGGTGAGTGTCTCGATGCTCATCCAGCACGCCAAGTGGCTCCAACATGCCGTCGACCTGCCGTGGCGGGCGTCCGTCGCTTCGCTCAACGTGCTGTTGACCAGTACGTGCTGGCGCAACGATCACAACGGATTCAGTCATCAGGGCCCCGGCATGATCGACGCCGTTATTCCCTTGGCACCCAGTGTGATCCGCGTGTGGCTGCCGCCGGATTCCAACACCTTGCTCTCGATCTCGGACCACTGCCTGCGTAGTACCGACCACGTCAACCTGATAGTCGTGGACAAGCAACCGCACCTGCAGTACCTCACGCTCGAGCAAGCGCACGAGCACTGCGCGGCGGGCGCTTCGGTCTGGGAATGGGCCGGAACCGAAGCACGCGGACAGGAACCGGACGTGGTCCTGGCCGCCGCGGGAGATGTGCCGACGCAGGAGATCCTGGCTGCTGCACAGTTGCTGCGCGATCACACACCCGAACTGATCACCCGCGTCGTCAACGTCGTCGATCTGATGGCCTTGCTGACGCCAACCGAGCATCCCCACGGATTCGGGGAGCGGGTCTTCCTCGATCTGTTCTCCGCGCAGACCGACGTCGTGTTCGCATTCCACGGATACTCGCGTGCCGTGCACGAACTGATTCACGGGCGTCCGAGTCCCGAGCGCTTCCACGTTCGCGGATTCAGTGAACAGGGAACAACCACAACACCGTTCGACATGGTTGTCCTCAACAAGATGAGCCGCTACCACCTGGTGATCGAGGCGCTACGACGCTCCAAGCGTCGGCCGGCCGGGGCGTCCGAGTTGGCGGAGTTCTGCCGCACACAGCTCGAAAAGCACTCGCGTTACATCGTCGAGCACCTCGAAGACATGCCGGAAGTAGAAAACTGGACCTGGTCCTGAAATTCAGGACCAGGCCCAGTTGGGTCTGAACAATTTCGGCTCAGTTCAGTTCTGCTCAGTTCATGGGCAGTGGCATTGCGCCGCGAGCTGCCAACATGTCGGTCATCAGCTTGGACTCGCTCTGCTGCGTGTTGACCATCGTCTGCGCCAGGCTGCGCACCGGTCCCTCGGTGGCGTCGGCTGCTGCGTACTCCATCATCGGAAGCCCACCTTCGTGGTGACGAAGCATCAGCTGCAGGAACAAGGTGTCGAGTTGCAGACCTTCCGCTGCGCGGAGAGCCGCAAGGTCCTCGGGGGACGCCATGCCGGGCATGGTGTCGACCGGCCCGGAATGACTCATGTCCATCGTGGCCGAAGTCCCGTGCGATCCATGGCCGGAGCCCGAATCGGACGACATCCACTCCATGTACGGGCCCACCTTGGACAGCGGCTGATCCCACATGGTCAGCCACGCCTGCATCTGACCGAGCTGGTTCTGCTGCGTGGTCAAGATGTCGAACGCGAGCGTGCGTACGTCGTTGTCGGTGGACTTCGTCAGGGCGATGGACGCCATGTCGACGGCCTGGCTGTGATGCACGCTCATGTCCTGCGCGAAGCCCACGTCCACCGAATCCGAAGCCGGAACGGTCAGTGACGACTTCGCATCGGGTCCGAGGAGGTTGGTCAGTGCGCCGAGCGCAAAACCGACGGCGATCGCGCCGATCAGACCGATGATCAGCAGTGCGGTGCGCTGACTCGGCTTCGAAGACTGATCGGTGTTCGTCGAACTATCCACCGGCGGGAATCTGTTCGTCGGTGGCCGGGGTAGCGCCCGTGCCGTCCATCTGGATGGCGTCGGCGCCCGGAGGTGTCGGATCGAACGGCGACGTCGACGGAGTGAACAGCGGGTTGGTGCAGCTCGCGCCGACCTCGGGGTAGACGTTCGGGTTCTGGTTCAGCGCAGTGATGAACTGATCGATGCGATCGTCGTCGGCCTTGTCGATCTCGAGGCGATGGCCCCACGACTGCAGAGAAATGGGGCTGCTCTGACCGGGGTACGGCGACATCAGCATGTAGGACTTGCCGTTCACGCGTCCGGCGAGACTGTCGATCTGGTCCTGGTCGACGAGGTCGGGGTTGTACGTGATCCAGATGGCGCCGTGCTCGAGCGAGTGGACGGCGTTCTCGGTGCGAATCGGGTCGGCGTACACGGTTCCGGTGCAGTTAGCCCAGGTGGCGTCGTGCGGGCCACCGAACGGCGGGGTCTGGTCGTACGCCACGCGCTGAGTGGAATCGACGTGCTGGCCGGCCGGGTACTCGATCTTGAGGACGCCGTCGATCTTGTCCGACGGATCCTTGTTCTCCGAGCTGTACTTGTACGGCTCGAGGGCCTGCCGCTCCTCGACCTTGGGCCACAGATTGATACCGAGCACGGCGATGAGTGCGAGCACAGCCACACCGGCGCCGATCGACAGCCAGGGGATCTGGCGGGGAGCGGGGACGCCGCCCTTGCCCTTCTTGGCCGGCCGACTGTTCTTGTTGGCGGCCTTGATGGCCTTGGCTGATTTGGCCCCGGAGTTCTTGTTGGGACCGCGACTATCGGAACCGCTTGGCATCGATTGGGCTCTTTCGGTGTGTGGGCTTGAGGTGTGGCGCGCCCGCGCATGAAGGTACGCGGTGGTAGCTCGGGCATTACCACTGTACTTTCCGAGTCTGAGGGCAAACTTTGAGAGTGGCGTGCGACACGCCACAGCGGCCCCGCGCACGTTCACGGAGAGCGAGGCGTGAGGCGAGTCTCCACTTCCGGTGTGCAGGCAATAGGATGAATACCTGTGACTCCAGCTGACCTTGCCGAACTGCTCCGCGGAACCGCAGCGAGCGTCCTTGCCGATCGTGGCCTCGACGTATCCGTGCTACCCGAAACCCTCACCGTCGAGCGACCACGCAACCCCGAGCACGGCGATTACGCCACCAACATTGCCATGCAGGTAGCCAAGAAGGTCGGCACGAATCCCCGCGAGCTGGCGGGCTGGATCGCCGAAGCCCTCACCGCTGCCGACGGAATCGAATCCGCCGAGATCGCCGGGCCCGGCTTCCTCAACATTCGGTTGGACAAGGACGCCCAGGGCGCGATCGTCGTGTCGGTTCTCGAAGCCGGTGCGTCGTACGGCTCGGGTGACTCCCTCGCCGGCAAGAAGATCAACCTCGAATTCGTCTCCGCCAACCCCACCGGACCGATTCACCTCGGTGGAACCCGTTGGGCCGCAGTCGGAGACGCGCTCGGACGCATTCTGTCCGCGCAGGGTGGTTTGGTAACACGTGAGTACTACTTCAACGATCACGGTGCCCAGATCGACCGCTTCTCGCGTTCGCTGATCGCTGCAGCGAAGGGTGAACCTGCTCCCGAAGACGGTTACGCCGGTGCATACATCGCCGACATCGCCGCCTCGGTTCTGAAGCAGCGTCCCGACGTCATGGATCTGCCTGCCGACGAGCAGCAGGAAACCTTCCGCGCCATCGGCGTCGAATTGATGTTCACGCACATCAAGCAGACCCTGCACGACTTCGGCGTCGACTTCGACGTCTACTTCCACGAGAACTCGCTCTTCGAATCCGGTGCGGTCGAGAAGGCCGTCGAATCCCTCAAGGGTTCGGGCAACCTCTTCCACGAAGACGGTGCGTGGTGGCTCAAGAGCACCGACTACGGCGACGACAAGGACCGCGTCGTCATCAAGAGCGATGGCAACGCCGCCTACATCGCCGGTGACATCGCCTACTTCCAGAACAAGCGCGCCCGTGGGTTCGACCTCTGTATCTACATGCTCGGCGCCGACCATCACGGTTACATCGGCCGTCTCAAGGCTGCCGCTGCCGCATTCGGCGACGATCCGGACACCGTCGAGGTGCTGATCGGCCAGATGGTCAACCTCGTCAAGGACGGCACTGCCGTCAAGATGAGCAAGCGTGCAGGCACCGTCATCACCCTCGACGACCTGGTCGAGGCAATCGGCGTCGACGCCTCGCGTTACGTCATGATCCGCTCGTCGGTCGACTCGAGCATCGACATCGACCTCGACCTGTGGACCAAGACCAGCAGCGAGAACCCCGTCTACTACGTGCAGTACGCGCACGCACGCCTCTCGGCGATCGCCCGCAACGCCGCAGACCTCGGTCTGTCCGCCGACGCGAGCAACCTCGCCCTGCTCACCGTCGAGCAGGAGGGTGACCTCATCCGCACGATCGGCGAGTATCCACGCGTCGTGTCGAGCGCTGCGAATCTGCGTGAGCCGCACCGTATTGCCCGCTACCTCGAAGAACTCGCGGGTGCGTACCACCGCTTCTACGGCGCGTGCCGCATCCTTCCGCAAGGCGACGAAGACGCCACCGACGTGCACCGCGCGCGTCTGGCTCTCTGCGCCGCCACCCGACAGGTCCTGGCCAACGGTCTCGAACTGCTCGGCGTCACCGCACCGGAGCAAATGTGAACGCGCACCCCGCCGGCCCCAAGCACGCCGAGCAGTTGCAGGCCCCCGGCTTGCCCGACCGTCCGACCAGCCCCGAAGCCTTCGGCGAACTCTCACCGCAGGTGTGGCCGCGCAACGCTTCTCGTGGCGACGACGGTGAAGTGACCCTCGCGGGTGTCAAGGTCGGTGAACTTGCCGAGAAGTACGGCACCCCGCTGTTCGTCATCGACGAGGACGACTTCCGCTCGCGCTGCCGTGACATGGCCCGCGCCTTCGGCCCGGATGCCAAGGTGCACTACGCATCCAAGGCATTCCTCTGTGGCGAGATCGCACGCTGGGTCGCCGACGAAGGCCTCTCGCTCGACGTCTGCTCCGGCGGCGAACTGGCGATCGCGTTGCACGCGGACTTCCCGGCCGAGCGAATTGCCATGCACGGCAACAACAAGTCAGTCGCCGAACTGGCCGCTGGTGTCGCCGCGGGCGTCGGACACGTCGTGCTCGACTCGGCGATCGAGATCGACCGACTCGATCGTGTCGCCGGTGAGGCCGGTGTCGTTCAGGACGTGTTGATCCGACTGACCGTCGGCGTCGAAGCACATACCCATGAATTCATCTCCACCGCACACGAGGACCAGAAGTTCGGTTTCTCGCTGGCCGGGGGAGCGGCGATCGACGCGGTCCGTCGCGTCTTCGCTGCCGACAACTTGCGCCTGGTCGGCCTGCACAGCCACATCGGTTCGCAGATCTTCGACGTCGACGGTTTCGAGGTGGCAGCGCACCGCGTGATCGGTTTGCTCCGCGACGTCGTCACCGAGTTCGGCGTCGAGAAGACCAAGCAGATTTCGATCATCGACCTCGGCGGCGGAATGGGGATCTCGTACATTCCGTCCGACGACCCGCCGCCCGTCGACGAACTGGCAGCAAAGCTCGGCCACATCGTGCGCAACGAGTCCGCACTGGCCGGATTGCCGGAGCCGACGCTTGCCGTCGAACCCGGCCGCGCCATCGCCGGACCTGGCACGGTGACGCTCTACGAGGTCGGCACCATCAAGGACGTCACGGTGGGTAGCTCGCTGACACGCCGCTACATCAGCGTCGACGGCGGGATGAGCGACAACATCCGCACGTCCCTCTACGGTGCGGAGTACGAAGCCAAGTTGGTTTCGCGAACTTCCGAGGCTGATCCCGTCGTTGCACGTATCGTCGGTAAGCACTGCGAGTCCGGTGACGTGGTCATTCGGGACACCTGGATGCCCGAGGACGTCGGGCCCGGTGATTTACTAGCGGTAGCAGCGACCGGTGCATACTGCTATTCGATGTCGAGCAGGTACAACCTGCTCACCCGCCCAGCCGTGGTGGCGGTGCGTGACGGAGTCTCACGCGTGATTCTGCGGAGGGAAACAGTGGAAGATCTGCTCAGCTTGGAGGTATCGCAGTGACGAGCGAATCGGCGCATCGCGCTATCGGTGTGGCCGTTCTCGGCCTCGGCAACGTCGGGAGCGAGGTCGTCCGGATCATTCGTGAGCAGGCCGAGGAACTCGAAGCTCGCGTCGGCGCCCCGTTGGAACTGCGGGGGGTTGCCGTCCGCCGTATCGGCTCGGACCGCGGAATTCCCGAGGAACTGCAGACGACGGACGCCGAGTCCCTGGTCGGTCGTGACGACGTCGACATCGTGGTCGAGGTGATCGGCGGAATCGAGCTCCCTCGCAAGCTGATTCTCTCTTCCCTCAACTCCGGTAAGTCGGTCGTGACCGCCAACAAGGCGCTGCTCGCGGACCACACCGGTGAATTGGCGGAGGCTGCAGAGGCCAACTCTGTCGACCTGTACTTCGAGGCCGCTGTTGCCGGCGCGATCCCCGTGATCCGCCCGCTCACACAGTCGTTGGCCGGAGACCGTGTCAACAAGGTCGCCGGAATCGTGAACGGCACCACCAATTTCATCCTTTCGGCGATGGACGAGACCGGCGCCGACTACGAAGAGACCTTGGCCGAAGCCGGACGCCTCGGATACGCGGAAGCCGACCCGACCGCGGACGTCGAAGGCTACGACGCCGCGGCGAAGGCAGCGATCCTCGCGTCGATCGCGTTCCACACCCGCGTCACTGCCGCGGACGTGTACCGCGAAGGAATCTCCACGATCACCTCCGCCGACCTGGCTTCGGCGAAGGCACTCGACTGCACGATCAAGTTGCTCTCGATCTGCGAGCGCATCGTCACGCCCAAGGGCAAGGAGCGGATTTCCGCTCGCGTGTACCCGGCGCTGGTTCCGCTCAGCCATCCGCTGGCCTCGGTCAACGGCGCGTTCAACGCCGTTGTCGTGGAAGCAGAGAACGCCGGCCGGCTCATGTTCTACGGCCAGGGCGCAGGCGGCGCCCCCACCGCTTCCGCGGTGATGGGTGACCTGGTGATGGCTGCGCGCAACAAGGTTCACGGCGGCCGCGGCCCCCGCGAGTCCAAGTACGCCAAGCTGAAGGTCGCCCCGATGGGCGACATCCTCACGCGCTACTACGTGAACATGGAGGTCGCGGACAAGGAAGGTGTGCTGTCCGCAGTCGCCGCCGAGTTCGCCAAGCACGGCGTGAGCATCTCCGTCGTCCGCCAGGAGGGCGCCGGCGCCGGCGCGCGTCTGGTGGTCGTCACTCATGTAGCAACCGACGCGGCTCTCTCCGAGACCGTGGCGGCTCTCAACGAACTCGAATTCGTCACCGCTGTGACCAGCGTGCTGCGACTGGAAGGCACTGAACAATGACCGGCATCGTCAACCCCGTCCACAAGGCATGGCCGGGTCTCATCGAGGCATACCGGGACCGTCTCGCGATCGGTGACAACTGGAAGACCGTCACCCTGCGCGAAGGCGGCACCCCGCTCCTGCCGGCCGGCCACCTCTCCGAGATCACCGGCTGCGACGTCTACCTCAAGGTCGAGGGTCTCAACCCCACCGGTTCCTTCAAGGACCGCGGCATGACGATGGCCGTCACCGACGCCTTGGCCCGTGGCCAGCGTGCAGTTCTGTGCGCGTCCACCGGCAACACCTCCGCCTCGGCCGCTGCGTATGCAGCCAAGGCAGGCATGACCTGCGCCGTGCTCATCCCGCAGGGCAAGATCGCCATGGGCAAGCTTGCGCAGGCAGTCATGCACGGTGCCAAGATCATTCAGGTCCAGGGCAACTTCGACGACTGCCTCGAGCTGGCACGCAAGACCACGGCCGAGTTCCCCACCATCGGCCTCGTCAACTCGGTCAACCCGGTGCGCATCGAAGGCCAGAAGACCGCGGCATTCGAGATCATGGACGTGCTCGGCAAGGCTCCCGACGTGCACGCACTCCCGGTCGGAAACGCCGGTAACATCACCGCGTACTGGCGCGGATACTCCGAGTACTACGCGGACGGTCTGACCACGGTCAAGCCCCGCATGCTCGGTGTCCAGGCAGCCGGAGCGGCTCCGCTGGTCAACGGTGCACCCGTCAAGGATCCCGAAACCATCGCCACCGCAATCCGAATCGGTTCTCCCGCGTCCTGGAACGGCGCTGTCGCCGCGAAGGAAGAGTCGAACGGTGCATTCCGTGCCGCCACCGACGAGAAGATCCTCGAGGCTTACCGTCTGATCGCCGCCACCGAGGGCGTCTTCGTCGAACCGGCGTCGGCAGCCAGTGTCGCCGGCCTGCTCGCCGCACGTGCAGAGGGCTGGCTCGAGCCGGGCCTGACCGTCGTGTGCACGGTGACCGGTAACGGTCTCAAGGATCCTGACACGGCTTTGAAGGGTATGCCGAACGTCGAGCCGATCGGTGTCGATCCCGTTGCCGTCGCGGCTGCCCTCGAGCTTGCATAGTGTCCGTGGATTCATCGACCACTCCGCGGAATCCGGTGTCTGACATGACTATAACCCTGCCTATCGGCCTTTCGGTGACTGCTCGCGTCCCGGCCTCGAGTGCAAACTTGGGGCCGGGGTTCGACACCCTCGGTCTGGCGTTGGGGTTGTACGACGAAATCGTGGTCACCACAACGGATTCAGGCCTTCAGATTCGCGTCGAAGGTGAAGGCGCTGCCGACGTGCCCTGGGGTCCTTCGCATCTCGTGGTCCGCGCCATCGAGCGTGGTCTCGAGGCGGCCGGAGTGTGGGCCAGTGGCCTGGACGTGTTGTGCCGCAACGCGATTCCACATTCGCGCGGGTTGGGATCCTCGGCTTCCGCGGCTGTCGGTGGATTGGCAGCAGCCAACGGTCTGGCGCGCGCTCTCGATGCCGAGATCGGCTTGACGGAAGAGCAGTTGGTTCAACTCTCGTCCGAGTTCGAAGGTCACCCGGACAACGCGTCTGCCAGTGTTCTCGGTGGCGCAGTCGTCTCGTGGAGTTGCCCACCGGCCGTCGAAGGTGACGAGCCGATCTACTCCGCGGCCAAACTCGACGTCCATCCCGACATCCGTGCTGTGGCACTGGTTCCCGAGGAGCGGTCGTCCACCGCACACACTCGCGGGCTCCTGCCCGAATTGGTTCCGCACCAGGATGCCTCGTTCAACGCGAGCCGCAGTGCGCTCGCCGTCGTTGCGCTCACTGCTCGGCCCGATCTGTTGATGGCGGCCACCGAGGATCGCCTGCATCAGGCGCAGCGCGCGCCCGCGCTTCCGCTCACGACGCGATGGATCGGGATCCTGCGCGAGGCGGGTATCGCTGCGACCGTTTCGGGAGCCGGCCCCACCGTGTTGGCGCTCAGCACAGAACCTTTCCCCGTCGAACTCGCGGAAGCGGCGCGGGCAGACGGACTACGTGTGCTCGAATTGGACATCGCCGACGGCGTCGAAGTATCCACGACGACGGTCTGATCCCTGCCTTGGTCCAGGTGATCGCCCACTACCGATCGGTAGTGAACTGACACACCCAGTCGTCCAAATTCTTGCCGGACTCAGGTTTGGGCGCTATCCTGGGCTATGTCCGTACATCGTGCGCGTCAGTCGCCGGTGCATCACCAGGGGGCAAAACTCCTTCCCAATCGGGGTCCACAGTCCTTGGCATGATTCTCGCAGGCATGATCCTCACGCTTGTACCTTCTCCGAAGGTTTGAATCCTCCGCGGATCGAACACTCAGAGGTTCCATCACTCTGGGGTTCAACACACGGGGGAGTGAATCGTCGACGAAGGCGCGTTGGGCAGGTTTGCGAGCGCATGAAAAGTTTGAGGCGAGAGTTTCCGACAATCATGTGACGGCGGACAAGCCGGCAGTTCTGGACAGCAACCACGTACGGCACCACCGAGTTCGGTATTCAATCGAACTGCGGGACGAACCCTCGACTTTGCGCAGTGCGAGTGAGGGAAGGAAAGGACCTCCGTGACCGATACGGACCTCATCGCCACTTCTGCACCCGCCGGGTCGGAATCAGGCGACAATTCTCAGGCGTCATCTTCAGCATCGAACGGTGCGGTGGCGACCTCCACGAAGCGTGCCGAAACGCGCCGTGGTGCCGGACTCTCCGGCATGGTGCTCACCGAACTCCGCACTCTTGCGGGTGAACTGGGCATCAAAGGCACTTCCGGCATGCGCAAGGGTGACCTGATCGCAGCCATCAAGGAGCGCCAGGGCGGCAGCGCGAAGGCTGCACCCGCACAGAGTGAACTCACTCTCGACGACGCACCCGTTGCGCGCACTCGTGCCAAGAGCACTCGCGCCGCACGCACCGAAACCCCCGCAGCCGAAACAGCTCCGGCAGCCGAGTCGGCTCCTGCCGAGGCCGCGCCTGCGCGTACGGAATCCGCCGAGGATTCCGATCAGAGCGCACCCCGTCGCGGACTTCAGCGTCGTGGCGCCGCTCGTCGTGCAGGTTCACCCGACCAGGGCGAACTGAGCATCGAGCAGGAAATGCCTTCGGCGAAGTCCGACGCGGACACCGCGAAGGCCGCCGATTCTTCGAAGGTCGCCGAGACCGCCAAGGCCGAGGCTCCGGCCGAGCGTCCTGCGCGCACCGAGGGCAAGTCCGACGCTGATCAGGCTCCCGCCGAGCAGGGCAACGAGCGTCCCCGCCGCGAGCGCAACCGCGACAACCAGGGCCAGCGCGACAACCAGGGCCAGCGGGACAACCAGGGCCAGCGGGACAACCAGGGCCAGCGGGAGAACCAGGGCCAGCGGGAGAACCAGGGCAACCGGGATCGCCAGGACCGCCAGGACCGCGGCAATCAGAACAACGCCGGCCAGAACAACGCCGGTCCTCGCACGGACAACCGCAACAACGGGCCGGACGACGACGAAGAGGGTGGACGCGGACGCCGCGGACGCCGTTTCCGCGAGCGCCGTGGCCGTGGTCGCGATCGCGGTGAGGGTGGCGCACCCAACGATTCACGCGAGACCGAGATTCGTGAGGACGACGTCCTGCAGCCGGTCGCCGGCATCCTCGACGTCCTCGACAATTACGCCTTCGTGCGTACGTCCGGGTACCTCGCCGGTCCCAACGACGTCTACGTCTCCATGAACCTGATCCGCAAGAACGGCCTTCGCCGTGGCGACGCCATCACCGGTGCCGTCCGCGTCTCGCGTGACGGTGAGCAGGGCAGCCAGCGCCAGAAGTTCAACCCGCTGGTTCGCATCGACACGGTCAACGGCGGCGACGTCGAGGCCGCGAAGAAGCGCCCCGAGTTCAACAAGCTCACGCCGCTGTACCCGAACCAGCGTCTGCGCCTCGAGACCGAGCAGCACATTCTCACGACGCGTGTCATCGACCTGGTGATGCCCATCGGTAAGGGCCAGCGTGCCCTCATCGTCAGCCCGCCCAAGGCTGGTAAGACCAGCGTGTTGCAGGCGATCGCGAATGCCGTCGCCACCAACAATCCTGAGTGCTACCTGATGGTCATCCTCGTGGACGAGCGTCCCGAGGAAGTGACCGACATGCAGCGCAGCGTGAAGGGTGAGGTCATTTCCTCCACCTTCGACCGCCCGCCGGGAGATCACACCGCAGTTGCCGAGCTGGCAATCGAGCGTGCGAAGCGCCTGGTCGAGATGGGTAAGGACGTCGTCGTACTGCTCGACTCCATCACGCGTCTGGGTCGTGCGTACAACAACTCCTCGCCGGCGTCGGGACGCATCCTCTCCGGTGGTGTCGACTCGACGGCGCTCTACCCGCCGAAGCGTTTCCTCGGTGCTGCCCGCAACATCGAGAACGGTGGATCGCTCACCATCATCGCTACCGCAATGGTCGAGACCGGATCCACCGGCGACACCGTGATCTTCGAAGAGTTCAAGGGCACCGGCAACGCCGAGCTCAAGCTCGATCGCAAGATCGCCGAACGCCGCGTGTTCCCGGCCGTGGACGTCAACCCGTCCAGCACGCGTAAGGACGAGTTGCTCCTGAGCCCGGACGAAGCTGCGGTGCTGCACAAGCTCCGTCGCGTCCTGTCCGGTCTGGACTCGCATCAGGCCATCGATCTGCTGATCGATCGACTGAAGAAGAGCAAGAACAACCTCGAGTTCCTGATGCAGGTCTCCAAGACCGCACCGGGTGCGATCGACGACTGATCGATTCGACGTCAAAAGGCCCACAACCAGCTGGTTGTGGGCCTTTTGCGTGGGCGGAACAAAACCGAGCGACAGTGCGTTGACAACTTCGTACAGCCACCCCGAGGCGTGCGAGACGCGGATTATCCGGTGAGGTACCGCATCTGGCATACTGAACGGCCGAGTCCGGTTCCGGTTCACGATGTCGATTGGCGACGTCGACCCGGCGACCATTGAAAGGGACACCATGAAGGCAGGAATCCACCCAACCTACGTAGCGACCACCGTCGTCTGCGGTTGCGGTAACACGTTCGAGACCCACAGCACCAAGGAGTCCGGACGCATCAACGTCGAGGTTTGCTCGCAGTGCCACCCGTTCTACACGGGCAAGCAGAAGATTCTCGACACCGGTGGACGCGTCGCTCGCTTCGAGGCTCGCTACGGCAAGCGCGCAGACAGCAAGGTCCCGGCCACCGAGTCCTAGCTGTTCCGCCGACGCCCGATCTGCCATGCGCAGATCGGGCGTCGGCTTTTTTGTGCCTGCACTCGGTTTGCGCGTTTCCCGGGTCCCGGCGTCGAAATACCTTCAAGCGCGCACCGTAGGAATCGAAACTCAGAGCGGAGCGAACCATGGCAGGCGCAACCCAGCCCTCGGCCATCGACGACATCTTGGCGGAGCACGCCGGTCTCGAAGCACAGATGTCCGATCCGGCGCTGCACAACGACCCTGCCGCTGCCAGGCGCGTCGGTAAGCGGTTCTCCGAGCTCTCGCCGATCATGTCGACGTACAACAAGCTCACCGCTGCGCAGGACGATCTGGAAGCCGCGCGCGAACTAGCCGCCGACGATTCCAGCTTCGCCGCCGAGATCCCCGATCTCGAAGCCGAGGTCGCGCAGCTCGAGCAGACGCTTACCGATCAGTTGGCGCCGCGTGATCCGCATGACGGCGACGACATCGTCCTCGAAGTGAAGTCCGGTGAGGGCGGCGAAGAATCCGCGCTCTTCGCCTCGGACCTGGCCCGCATGTACGTCCGCTACGCGGAACGGCATGGCTGGCGCGTCGAGATTCTCGACGCGACGGTCTCCGATCTCGGCGGATACAAGGAAGCCACGCTGTCGATCAAGAGCAAGTCGGACACCCCGGACGGAGTGTGGGCGCGGCTGAAGTTCGAGGGCGGCGTTCACCGCGTCCAGCGAGTGCCTGTCACCGAATCCCAGGGACGCGTTCACACTTCGGCTGCCGGCGTTCTGGTCTACCCGGAGCCCGAAGAGGTCGAGCAGGTCCAGATCGACGAAAGTGACCTGCGTATCGACGTCTACCGTTCGTCCGGCAAGGGCGGTCAGGGCGTCAACACGACCGACTCTGCTGTCCGAATCACGCACCTTCCGACCGGCATCGTCGTCACCTGCCAGAACGAGCGTTCGCAGCTCCAGAACAAGGCGCGCGCCATGCAGGTCCTTGCAGCCCGTTTGCAGGTAGTCGCCGAGGAAGCCGCGGACGCTGAAGCGTCGGCAGGTCGCCAGAGTCAGGTTCGGACGGTGGACCGTTCGGAGCGCATCCGCACCTACAACTTCCCCGAGAACCGCATCACCGATCACCGCATCGGATTCAAGTCGCACAACCTCGACGCGGTGCTCGACGGTGAGCTCGACGCACTTCTCGATGCATTGGGCAAGGCGGACCGAGAGGCGCGTCTCGCGGCCGAGTAGATGCAGACCATGACTGACCTCCATCCCGCCGGGAACTCGGTGAACCGCGTGTCGGTCGAGCGTGGCAGGCTGTACCCGTGAGTCGACTTCCACTTCGTTTGGCGCTGATCGAAGCTGCAAAACAGCTCGACGCCGCAGGTGTGCCCAGCCCACGCACCGACGCCGAGTTGTTGGCATCCCACCTGCTCGGGGTCGAACGCACGCGTCTCGGACTGATTCCGTTGGTCGATCCCGAGGTCATCGCGGCGTTCGACGAGTTAGTTGCCCAACGGGTGAAGCGGATTCCGTTGCAGCACATCATCGGAGTCGCGTCGATGGGCAACATCGACGTCGCTGTCGGGCCGGGTGTCTTCATTCCGCGGCCGGAAACCGAACTGCTCATGGGTTGGGCACTCTCGTTCCTCGAAGGTTGCGGAAGCAAGCCGCCGGTAGTTCTGGACCTGTGTACGGGATCGGGTGTACTCGCGCTGTCCATCGCCGAGGCCCGTCCGGACGCCGTCGTTCACGCCGTGGAGAAGGAGCCCGCCGCCCTGGCGTGGGCGCGTCGTAATGCTGCCGACCGCGAGGCCGCCGGTGATACACCGATCCATCTGCATCAGGGTGATGTCACCGATCGGAACCTGTTGCCAGGGCTCGAGGGCGGCGTCGATCTGGTCGTGTCCAATCCGCCGTACATCCCCGAAGGCGCGCAATTGCAGCCTGAGGTCATGGATTACGACCCACACACCGCACTGTTCGGCGGTACCGACGGTCTGTCCGTCATCAAACCCATGATCAGCAACATCGCACGGTGGCTTCGAATCGGCGGCGCGGCAGGCATCGAGCACGACGACACCAACGGGGACGGCGTCGCTGCGCTGTTCTCGGCGCGCCGGGTATTCGGCGAGGTCGCGCAGCATCCAGATCTTGCCGGTCGTCCGCGATTCGTCGTCGCCAGACGTGTCGCCACCGACGTCGAAGCACAGCGGAATCGAACGCCCGAAGCGCAGAGTGAAAGGATGGCTGAGTGAGCACCGTGTACGACTGCAGTCAGACAGATTCCCGAACCGCAGGCTTGGCCGCCGCGAAGAACGCGCTCAAGGCCGGCCGACTCGTAGTTCTCCCTACCGACACCCTTTACGGACTCGCCGCCGAGGCGTTCGACAGCGAAGCTGTCACGAGTCTTTTGCGCGCCAAGGGACGCGGGCGAGACATGCCCGTCCCGGTTCTGGTCGGATCGTGGAACACCATCGACGGGCTCGTCTACAGCGTGCGCCCGCAGGCACGGGATCTGATCCGCGCATTCTGGCCCGGCGGACTGAGCCTGGTCGTCGAGCAGGCGCCTTCACTTGCCTGGGACCTCGGTGATACCCGCGGAACCGTCATGCTCCGCATGCCCTTGCATCCGGTTGCCCTCGAACTGTTGCGCGATGTCGGACCGCTTGCCGTCTCGAGCGCCAACATTTCGGGGCGTCCGCCGGCAACTACCGTCGAGGAAGCCCGAGATCAGCTCGGCGGATCTGCCAGCGTGTATCTCGACGGGGGCAAGGCCGAACACGCCGTTGCTTCCACGATCGTCGACCTGACCGGCAATTCACCGCGTATCTTGCGAGTGGGTGCCGTCTCGGCAGAATCCATCGCCGAGGTATTGGGCACCAGTCCGGAAAGTCTCGTAGAGGGAGTTTCGTAACGATGGTCGGCGCCGGCGGCGAGCGCGCGGGGGAATCCACGTATTGGGGACCGGATTTCGGTGAGCTTGCCACGGCAGACCCCGAGATCGCGGCTGTTGCGCTGGCCGAACTCGAGCGTCAGCGCGACGGACTTCAACTCATCGCGAGCGAGAACTTCACCAGCCCTGCCGTACTGGCTGCCTTGGGTTCGACCCTGAGCAACAAGTACGCCGAGGGCTATCCGGGTCGGCGTTACTACGGCGGGTGCGAGTACGTCGACGTAGCCGAGAATCTGGCGATCGATCGGGCAAAGGCGCTGTTCGGCGCCGAGCACGTCAACGTCCAACCGCATTCGGGGGCCACTGCGAATCTCGCGGTGTACGCCGCATTCGCCAAGCCCGGCGACACCGTATTGGCGATGAGTCTGCCGCACGGTGGGCATCTGACTCACGGGTCTCGCGTCAGCTTTTCTGGGCAGTGGTTCACCACCGTTCCCTATCACGTCGATTCGGCCACCGAATTGATCGACTACGACGAGGTTCGCACCCTGGCTCTGGCGCACAAGCCGAAAATCATCGTCGCCGGCGCGACCGCGTACTCCCGCACCATCGACTTCGCAGCCTTCCGCTCGATCGCAGACGAGGTCGGTGCGATCCTGTGGGTCGACGCCGCCCACTTCATCGGACTCGTGGCAGGCCGGGCGATACCTTCGTGCGTTCCGTACGCCGACGTCGTCTCCGCGACGACGCACAAAGTCCTCAGAGGCCCGCGCGGCGGAATGATCCTGTGCCGCAGCGAGCATGCCTCGGCTGTAGATCGCGCGGTGTTCCCCTTCATTCAAGGCGGCCCGATGATGCATGCGATCGCCGGGAAAGCGGTTGCGTTCAAAGAGGCGTCGACGCCGGAATATCGTTGGTATGCACAGGAAGTGGTTGCCAACGCATCGGCACTCGCGCTGTCGTTGGAAGCTCGCGGTCTGCGCACCGTGTCCGGTGGAACCGACACACATCTGGCGCTTCTCGACCTGCGCGCAAGCGGTGTCACCGGCGTCGACGCCGAGCGTAGGTGCGGACTGGCTTCGATCACGCTCAACAAGAACGCGATTCCGTTCGATCCGCAGTCGCCCGCCGTCACGTCCGGAATCCGCGTCGGGTCCGCGGCCGTGACGACCCAGGGTTTCAACCGCTCCGACATGAGCGTGGTGGGGGAGTTGATCGCGCGCGCAGTTGTCGCGGACCCCGCCACCACGTCAGGAGAGGCCGAGTTGGCAGCAGTTGCCGACGGCGTTCGCGAACTGGTCCGGGCAAAGCCTGCCTATGCCCGCCAGACGGGTGATCTCGAGCAGTGATCACTTCCTACGAGGCGACCACGTATCTGGCACAGGGTGGCGGGGGAGCGGGTGTTCCCATCCGTGAACTTTTGCTCGTGCTGTGTACGGCGGCGGTGGTGACCTACCTGGCGACTGGCGCAGTCCGGTTGTTGGCGCTGAGGTTCGGCGCTGTCGCGATTCCTCGTGATCGGGACGTTCACGTCGAGCCGATTCCGCGCCTCGGTGGCGTCGGAATGTATGTCGGCATGGCTGTCGGTCTGCTGTTCGCGCAGCAATTACCCGCGCTCACAAGAGGTTTCGGCTTCGGCAGTCCTGACGTACACGCTGCGCTCGTAGCTGGCGCCGTCATCGTCCTCGTGGGTGTGATCGACGACAGGTGGGGCCTCGACGCCCTCACCAAATTTGTCGGTCAGGTGACTGCTGCCGGCGTTCTCGTGGTGATGGGCGTCAGCTGGTTCATCATCTACAACCCGTTCGGCGGTGACGGTGGGTCCACCATCATCCTCGATCAGATTCAATCCGGACTGTTCACCGTTGCTGTTGCCGTCGCGACCATCAACGCCATGAATTTTGTCGACGGTCTCGACGGATTGGCCGCCGGGTTGGGTCTGATCGCGGCGCTCGCCATCCTCATCTTCTCGATCGGTCTTCTCCACGATCAGGGCGGCGACGCGAGTGTCTACCCGCCGGCGATGATCGCGGCGGCTTTGGCAGGCGCTTGTCTCGGTTTTCTTCCACACAACTTCAATCCAGCGCGCATTTTCATGGGCGATTCCGGGTCGATGTTGATTGGTCTCATGCTGGCCGCGATCTCCACCAGTGCATCCGGTCGTATTCCGCTCACTGCCTACGGAACCCGCGACCTCGTCGGCCTCCTCGCGCCGTTGTTGCTGGTCGGGGCTGTGATGTTCATCCCGATGCTGGACATGCTCCTGGCCGTGATCCGCCGGACGAAAGCGGGCGTCAGTCCGTTCAGTCCGGACAAGATGCACCTGCATCATCGCCTCTTGCAGATCGGACACACGCACCGACGAGTTGTGCTGGTCATCTACCTGTGGGTCAGCGTCCTGGCGTTCGGTGCCGTCGGATCCTCGCTGCTCAATCGTCAGCTGGTTGTTGTACTCGTCGCGGCCGGTTTGGTTCTTGCGTTGTTCTTCACTGCGGTGCCTTCGCTGATCGATCGCAAGCAGCAGCGTCGCTAGCCAAGTTTTCCGATCCATTACCCTTGGGCATCGTGACGAACACGCCGCAGCCTGTACCTGCCTCGCAACCCATCCCTGATTCGACCGCCGCCATGAAGTCGGCCGTGAAGTGGGGTGTGATGGGGCTGATCGCGCTGGCCGTGGTCGGCGCGCTCCTGGGCGGGCTCTTCGCCGGTAAGGAAGGCGTCTACGGCGCTTTGATCGGCGCAGCCGTCGGCGGCGGGTTCATCTTGTTCACGGCGTTGGGCGTGCTGCTCACAGCGAAGCTGCCTGCGCTCACGGCCGGTGCCGTTCTGCTCGGTACCTGGCTGCTGAAGATGATTCTCGCGATGGTGGTTCTCTTTGTCCTCTCGGACATGGATTTCTACAACAAGACCGCCCTCGTCCTGGTCATCATCATGTCGCTGGTCGTGGTGCTCGGTGCGGAGACTTACGGCGTCCTGGGAACCAAAACTCCGTACGTCGATCCCACTCCCAGCAGCAACGTCGACGACGACGAGTAGTACTACAAGAGGTAACTAATCGGACTTCCAGGTACCCCATCTACACAATGTCGTAGATGACTTGATAAGGTTCGGTTCAAGCGAGAGCAATGGTGGGCCGAGTAACACTCAGCCGACGATGCCATGTGCTCGCAGGTGGTCGAAATTCTGACCACTGAGTCGACGAGAGTCGCCGACACCGACAGACGCCAGGCCCCTCTAGGGTTCTCCAGCTGCTGACGAATGCGCGAGTCGAACTTGTCGACTTGTAGATCGTCAATGTCCGATCGAACCGCAGTCAATGATGGCTGCGGACCGACTACGGGAGAGAACGCTGAGCGTCACCACCCTGGCCGCGGATGAATTCCATGCGCCGTCACTAGACGATTTTTTCCCGCCCTCCGTGTTGATTCACGCGGGCCCCTTCGAGCTCGACCGTCTGATGCTGATTCGTCTGCTGATGTCGGTGCTGGTCGCAGCCTTCTTCGTGATCGCGATGCGCAGTCCTCGATTGGTTCCCCGTGGGATGCAGAACGCCGCCGAGCTTGCGCTCGACTTCGTTCGTATCAACATCGCCGAGGAGATCCTGGGCAAGGAACAGGGCAAGCGCTTCCTGCCGGTCATCACGACGATCTTCTTCATCGTGGTCGCCAGCAACCTGGCCAGCATCATTCCTTTCCTGAACATCTCGCCGAACGCACGAATCGGTATGCCCCTGGTACTCGCGGCGCTCGCCTACATCGTGTTCAACTACGTCGGAATCAAGAAGTACGGCTTCTTCAAGTACGTCAAGAGCAGCATCGTCGTTCCCGGCGTCCCGCTGCCCCTGCACTTCTTGTTGGTGCCCATCGAGTTCATCTCGACCTTCATCCTGCGCCCGTTCACGCTGATGGTTCGTCTCATGGCCAACATGTTGGCCGGCCACATCCTGCTGGTGCTGTTCTTCAGCGCGACGAACTACTTCTTCTTCGTGTCCGGCGGATTCCAGGCGATCTTCGGCGTTCCGTCGATCATCGCCGGTATCGCATTCACGTTCTTCGAGCTGCTGGTCATCTTCCTGCAGGCTTACGTGTTCGCGTTGCTGACCGCGGTGTACATCGAACTGGCGCTCCACGCCGACGAGCACTGACCTTTTACCTCCTCACCAGCTACACCAAGAACTGAGCCTCTTGCCGAATCCGGCAGAGGTCAACAGAAAGGGAATGGAACACCATGAGCATCGCTTACCTCGCTCAGGAAGTTGTCGAGACCAAGTCGCGCGGCTACGGAGCCATCGGCTACGGCCTCGCAGCAATCGGCCCCGGCATCGGCGTGGGCATCGTTGTGGGCAAGGCAATCGAAGGCATGGTCCGCCAGCCCGAGATGGCCGGCCAGGTTCGTACCACCATGTTCCTCGGTATTGCATTCACCGAGGCCCTCGCATTGATCGGCCTTGTCGCCGGTTTCATTTTCTAAGACAGACATGGGAGCCACCTTCGCAGTGCTCGCGGCAACAGAGGAGACACACAATCCTCTCTTGCCCGAGACATACGACATCGTGTGGTCCGCGGTTGCGCTCGTCGTAGTCGGTTTTGTCTTCTGGAAGCTCGTTCTTCCGAAGTTCCAGAAGGTCTTGGCCGAACGCACCGAGCAGATCGAGGGCGGCATCAAGAAGGCCGAAGACGCACAGGCAGAGGCAGCGGCCGCGCTCGAGCAGTACCGCGCGCAGCTCGCCGAAGCTCGTACCGAGGCAGCGCAGATCCGTGAGGAAGCGCGTACCCAGGGTCAGCAGATCATCGCTGACATGAAGGTTCAGGCGCAGGACGAGAGCGACCGTATCGTGGCCGCAGGCCACAGCCAGCTCGTCGCCCAGCGTCAGCAGATCGTCGCTGAGCTCCGCTCGGATCTCGGCAAGACCGCTGTAGACCTGGCCGAGAAGGTCATCGGGGAGTCCCTCGCCGACGACGTGAAGCGCGCCGGAACGGTTGATCGTTTCCTCAACGAGCTCGACACCGTCAGCGCTGATTCAGCCAGGAAGTGAGCAACATGTACGCAGCGAGCCGTGAAGCCTTGGCGCAGACTCGTTCTGCGCTGAGCAGTGCCCTGGGCGCCGTCTCTGCAGGAGCCGCAACTGCTGCTTCTGCTCAGGCTGGGTCCGAGCTCTTCTCGGTGGTCGAGGTACTCGACGGCCAGCGCGCTCTTCGCAGCGCGCTGGCTGACGCTTCGGCACCGGCCGCTGGTCGCCAGGCTTTGGCAGAGCAGTTGTTCTCCGGAAAGGTCGGCGCCGAGGCGCTCGCCACCGTGAAGGCAGCTGCAGGCCAGGACTGGTCTGCGGCCCGCGACTTGGTCAACTCGCTCGAACTGCTCGGACGCGAAGCTCTGCTCCGCGCCGCAGCCGATCAGAGCCAGTTGGACACCGTTGAGGACGAGCTCTTCCGTCTCGGTCGCATCGTGGCAGGGGATCCCAGCCTGGAGCAGACGCTCTCGGATCTGTCGGTTCCCGCAGCCCGCAAGCGTGAGTTCCTCTCCCGCTTGCTCTACGGCAAGGTCACCGCGGTCACCGAGGCACTCGCCGGACAGGCCGTCGGCCGGTTGAAGTCTGCACCCGCAGACACTTTCGATCAGCTGTCGAATCTTGCCGCAGCGCAGCGCGATACCACCGTTGCTCACGTTCGCAGCGCCTCGGCGTTGAGCTCGGAGCAGTCGGATCGCTTGGCCAGCACTCTTACCCGCACCTACGGGAAGCCGGTAGCAGTACACGTCGAGGTTGATCCAGAACTCCTCAGCGGCTTGGTCGTCCGGGTGGGCGACGAGGTTATCGACGGCAGCGCAGCGGGTCGACTCGCAGCACTGCGGAAGAACCTCAAGTAGTCCTTCAGCCGAACACATACTCCAGATCTTTTCGAAGACCAGACACCGAGAGCAGGAAAAACATGGCGGAGCTGACGATCTCCTCCGACGAGATCCGTAGCGCGATCGACAACTACACCGCGAGCTACTCCCCGGAGGCCTCCCGTGAGGAGGTCGGCACAGTGACCGACACCAGTGACGGCATTGCGCACGTCTCTGGCCTGCCTTCGGCTATGTCCAACGAGCTGTTGGAGTTCCCCGGTGGAATCGTCGGCGTCGCGCTCAACCTGGATGCCACCGAAATCGGTGCCGTCATCCTTGGCGATTACCAGAACATTCAAGAAGGCCAGGAAGTAAAGCGCACGGGCGACGTTCTGTCGGTTCCCGTCGGCGATGCTTTCCTCGGCCGCGTCATCGACCCGCTGGGTGCGCCCATCGACGGCCTCGGCGAGATCGAGAGCACCGAGAACCGTGCACTCGAGCTCCAGGCCGCTTCGGTGCTCGAGCGCCAGCCGGTCGAAGAGCCGCTCCAGACCGGTATCAAGGCTATCGACGCCATGACCCCGATCGGCCGCGGCCAGCGCCAGCTCATCATCGGCGACCGCAAGACCGGCAAGACCGCGGTCTGCATCGACGCCATCCTGAACCAGAAGGCCAACTGGGATTCCGGCGATGTCAACAAGCAGGTGCGCTGCATCTACGTTGCCATCGGTCAGAAGGGTTCCACCATCGCGGGCGTCAAGGCTGCCCTCGAGGAGAAGGGCGCGATGGAATACACCACCATCGTTGCTGCTCCGGCATCTGATTCCGCAGGCTTCAAGTGGCTCGCACCGTACACCGGCTCGGCCATCGGCCAGCACTGGATGTACCAGGGCAAGCACGTTCTGGTCGTGTTCGACGACCTGACCAAGCAGGCAGAGGCGTACCGCGCCATCTCGCTGCTGCTGCGTCGCCCGCCGGGACGCGAGGCTTACCCCGGTGACGTCTTCTACTTGCACTCCCGTCTGCTGGAGCGTTCGGCGAAGCTGTCCGACGCACTCGGCGGTGGCTCGCTGACGGCTCTGCCGATCATCGAGACCAAGGCGAACGACGTCTCGGCTTACATCCCGACCAACGTCATCTCCATCACCGACGGTCAGGTGTTCCTCGAGTCCGACCTGTTCAACAAGGGCGTTCGCCCCGCGATCAACGTCGGTATCTCGGTCTCCCGCGTCGGTGGCGCTGCACAGACCAAGGGCATGAAGAAGGTTTCCGGTTCGCTGCGTCTGGAACTGGCTCAGTTCCGTGAGCTCGAAGCGTTCTCCGCCTTCGCTTCCGACCTCGACGCTGCCTCCAAGGCTCAGCTCGAGCGCGGCGCCCGTCTGGTCGAGCTGCTCAAGCAGGATCAGTACAGCCCGATCCCCGTCGAGGACCAGATCGTCTCGATCTACCTGGCCGGCGAAGGCATCTTCGACAGCGTTCCGATCGGCGACGTCCGTCGCTTCGAGAAGGAACTGCTCGAAGACCTCAAGCACTCGGCTGCTGGCGTCTACTCCAGCATCAACGGCGGTAAGGCACTCGATGCCGACAACGCTGCTGAGCTGATCGCCGCGACGAACAAGTTCAAGGAAGGCTTCATCGCATCCGACGGAAGCCGGGTCGTGAACGAAGCCGAGGCTGACGCTTTGGGCGCCGACGAGGTCGCGAACGAGCAGATCAACGTCAAGCGCAAGACCGTCAGCAAGTGACGTACGCGCCCATGACACTGCGAATTCCGAAGGGAGAGTGATTGATCGATGGCGAGCATTCTCGAATTGCGGTCTCGTATCAAGTCGGTCAACTCGACCAAGAAGATCACCAAGGCACAGGAACTGATCGCGACTTCGCGTATCACCAAGGCTCAGATTCGCGTCGCCGCGTCCAAGCCGTATGCCGAGGAGATCACGAAGGTACTCACCGAATTGGCGAGTGCGTCTGCTTCGCTCGATCACCCGTTGCTCAACGAGCGTCCGGAGCCCAAGCGGGCAGCGGTCCTCGTTGTCACCAGTGACCGCGGCATGTGTGGTGGCTACAACTCCAACGTCCTCAAGCAGGCAGAAGAGCTCATGGCTCTCCTCCGCAGCGAGGGCAAGGAGCCGGTCGTGTACGTGCTCGGTTCCAAGGGGCTCGGCTACTACACGTTCCGCGGCCGCGACATCGGTGCTGCGTGGACGGGCTTCTCGCAGGATCCGGGTTACTCGGATGCAGCGAAGGCCAGCCGCCACCTGGTGGAGCTGTTCATGGCTGGTTCGGGTAACCAGGTTGCCGCTCCGAACGGTGAAGGCACGATCGAGGGCGTCGACGAACTCCATATCGTCTACACCCGCTTCGTGTCGATGCTGACGCAGACTCCCGAGGTTCGCCGTATGGCTCCTCTCGAGGTCTTCGTGTCGGAAGAGCGCATCGAACTCGGTGACGACATGCTGACCAACGGCCACGACGACGACCATGACAATGGCCCCGTCGCGGACTTCAGCTTCGAGCCCGAGCCCGAGAAGCTTCTCGGTGCTCTTCTCCCGAAGTACGTCAGCACTCGTATCTTCTCGTCGCTTCTCGATGCTGCGGCATCGGAGTCGGCAGCCCGTCGTACTGCCATGAAGGCCGCGACGGACAACGCAAACGAACTGGTGAACACGTTGAGCCGTCAGGCCAACCAGGCTCGCCAGGCCCAGATCACCCAGGAAATCAGCGAGATCGTCGGCGGCGCCAACGCGCTCGCCTCGAGCGCAGGAAGTGACTAGCACATGACCGCAGCAGTAACCGAAAACAACGGGGCAGGTTCGGCTTCGGCCGTAGCCGGCCGCGTCGTGCGGGTCATCGGTCCCGTCGTGGACGTTGAATTCCCGCGTGGCGCTGTTCCTGAACTGTTCAACGCCCTGAACGCCGAGATCACGCTTCCCTCGGTCGCCAAGACGCTGACGCTCGAGGTTGCACAGCACCTCGGTGACAACCTGGTCCGCACCGTCTCCATGCAGCCCACCGACGGCCTCGTCCGCGGCACTGCAGTGACCGACTCGGGCAAGCCGATCTCGGTTCCCGTCGGTGACGTCGTCAAGGGCCACGTGTTCAACGCACTGGGCGATTGCCTCGACACCCCGGGCCTCGGCCGCGACGGCGAGCAGTGGGGAATCCACCGCAAGCCACCAGCCTTCGATCAGCTCGAAGGTAAGACCGAGATCCTCGAGACCGGCATCAAGGTCATCGACCTCCTCACCCCGTACGTCAAGGGTGGAAAGATCGGCCTGTTCGGTGGCGCCGGCGTCGGCAAGACCGTTCTGATCCAGGAAATGATCACGCGTATCGCTCGCGAGTTCTCGGGCACCTCGGTGTTCGCAGGCGTCGGTGAGCGTACCCGTGAGGGCACCGACCTCCACCTGGAAATGGAAGAGATGGGCGTCCTCCAGGACACCGCCCTTGTCTTCGGCCAGATGGACGAGCCGCCCGGAACGCGTATGCGCGTCGCCCTGTCCGCACTGACGATGGCGGAGTACTTCCGCGACGTTCAGGGCCAGGACGTTCTGCTGTTCATCGACAACATCTTCCGCTTCACGCAGGCAGGCTCCGAGGTTTCCACCCTCCTCGGCCGTATGCCTTCGGCAGTGGGCTACCAGCCCACGCTGGCGGACGAGATGGGTGAGCTCCAGGAGCGCATCACCTCGACCCGTGGTCGCTCGATCACCTCGCTGCAGGCTATTTACGTGCCCGCCGACGACTACACCGACCCCGCGCCGGCTACGACGTTCGCGCACCTCGATGCCACCACCGAGCTTTCGCGCCCGATTTCGCAGATGGGTATCTACCCCGCTGTGGATCCGCTGAGCTCGACCTCCCGCATCCTGGAGCCCGGCATCGTCGGTGCCGAGCACTTCCGCGTTGCCAACGAGGTCAAGCGCATCCTGCAGAAGTACAAGGAACTGCAGGACATCATCGCCATCCTCGGTATGGACGAGCTTCAGGAAGAGGACAAGGTCCTCGTCGGCCGCGCCCGTCGTATCCAGAAGTTCCTCGGCCAGAACTTCATCGTTGCCGAGAAGTTCACCGGTGAGCCCGGCTCCGTCGTGCCGCTCCGCGACACGATCGAAGCCTTCGACCGCGTCTGCAAGGGCGAGTTCGATCACCTGCCCGAGCAGGCATTCAACAGCTGCGGTGGACTCGACGACGTCGAGGCTGCAGCCAAGAAGATGGCCGGGAAGTAGTCCACGATGGCTGAGATGACCGTAGAACTCGTTGCCGTCGAGCAGCGCTTGTGGTCTGGTTCGGCGACGCTGGTCAGCGCTCAGACCACCGAGGGTGAAATCGGAATCATGCCTGGGCATGAGCCGGTCCTCGGCCAGCTGATCGAGGGCGGAACCGTGTCGATCACCTCGGTCGACGGCGAGCGTATCGTTGCTGCGGTACACGGAGGATTTCTCTCCGTCACTGCGACGACGGTGACGATCCTTGCCGAGTCCGCGGACATGGCACAGGACATCGACGTCGAGGCAGCCAAGGCTGTCTTGGCCGAGAACTCGGGCGACCTCGAAGCGATTGCGGTCGCCAAGGGTCAGCTCCGGGCCGTCGAGCGCGCGTAAGTTACTCGAGTAAAGCCGCGACGGGAGCCGACGAACAGTGACATTCGGAATGACTGTGTTGATCATTCTGGTTGTGCTGCTCGCGGTTCTCGTCGCGGCTTTTCTGTATCGTCTGCTGGTTCTGCGTCGCGGCGGTACCGCTGCACTGCTTCGTGTTCTGCCATCTCCGGGGGACAGCGGGTGGCGTCACGGAATCATTCGCTACGGCGAAAGCACCTTTGTCTTTTTCAAACTGTCGAGTCTGCGGCCGGGCCCGGACTCCAGGATCGATCGTCAAGGTATCGAGGTCGAGAGCCGTCGTTCTCCCTCGGGTACCGAATTCGACATCATGAGCGACGACATCGTCGTGGTCAAGGTCAATGACGGCTCGTCGGCCTACGAAATCGCTTTGGACAGTGGAGCATTGACAGCGTTCCTGTCCTGGGTGGAATCGCGGCCGGACGGGCGCGCCCGTAGGCGACGCACCGCCTGACCGGTCCCGCTCAAGCCCCGGCGCCGGGCTTCCAGAGCACATCGCCTTCAGGATTTGCCACTCTTCCCATGATGAAGAGCAGATCCGACAATCTGTTGAGGTATTTCGCGGGGAGCACGCTCGTGTCCTCCGGGTTCGCATTGATGGCGGACCAAGCCGCACGCTCAGCACGCCGCGAGACGGTTCTTGCTACGTGAAGCAGGGCTCCCAAGGCGGTTCCGCCCGGCAGAATGAACGAATTCAACGGTGCCAGTTGCTCATTGAGTTCATCGCACCATCCTTCGAGTCGATCGATGTAGGACTGAGTCACTCGTAGCGGCGGGTACTTCGGGTTCTCGACCACGGGGGTGGACAAGTCGGCCCCTGCGTCGAAAAGGTCGTTCTGGATCTGGCGCAGCATTGCGAGGAGATTCTCCGGGGGAGTGCCGAGGGCAACGGCCACACCGATCGCTGCATTGGTCTCGTCGCAATCCGCGTAGGCGATCAGACGCGGATCGTTCTTGGACACGCGGGAAAAATCGCTGAGGCCCGTGGTCCCGTCGTCGCCGGTCCGGGTGTAGATCTTCGTCAGGTGAACAGACATAGGGCTACGGTACCGGCGCGGTGCCGACGAGGTTGTGGCTCTAGGCTGTGAACCGTGAGTGAGCACTTTCTTGTGACCGGGGGTAACCGCCTCGAAGGTGAAGTACTGGTGGGAGGGGCCAAGAACAGTGTGCTGAAGCTGATGGCCGCGGCGCTGTTGGCCGAAGGCACCACTGTCGTGACCAACTGCCCGGACATTCTCGACGTACCGCTGATGGCGGACGTTCTGCGAGGTCTGGGCTGCGAAGTCGAACTCGAAGATTCCGAAGTGCGGATCACGACGCCGGCCGAGCCGAAGTATCACGCTGACTTCGATGCGGTGAAACAGTTCCGAGCGTCAGTGTGTGTTCTCGGTCCGCTGGTCGCGCGTTGTAGACGCGCTGTTGTTGCCTTGCCTGGCGGTGACGCCATCGGTTCGAGGCCCCTCGACATGCACCAATCCGGGCTCCGCCTGTTGGGTGCGCGCAGCGAGATCGAACACGGATGTGTAGTGGCCGAGGCAGACGACCTGCATGGAGCGAACATCCGCCTGGTCTTCCCGTCTGTGGGTGCAACCGAGAACATCTTGATGGCAGCGGTCCTCGCCCGTGGTGAGACAGTGATCGACAACGCTGCACGTGAGCCCGAGATCGTGGATCTGTGCAACATGCTCAACGAGATGGGCGCCAAGGTATCTGGCGGCGGAAGTTCGACGCTCACCATTCAAGGCGTCCGCAAGTTGGAACCGACTACGCACCGTGTCATCGGCGATCGGATCGTCGCTGCAACGTGGGGTGTCGCGGCATCCATGACCAGGGGTGACGTCCGCGTTCGTGGGGTGAACCACAAGCATCTCGGACTGGTCCTCGACAAGCTTCGGACGGCCGGCGCGGAGGTGACTCCCGAGGTTGACGGTTTCCGCGTCATTCAGCGTGAACGGCCTAAAGCGGTCAATTTCGCAACATTGCCGTACCCCGGATTCCCGACCGACCTGCAGCCGATGGCAATCGGTTTGGCTGCGGTTGCCGAAGGCACGTCGATGATCACCGAGAACGTATTCGAATCGCGTTTCCGATTTGTCGAGGAAATGATCCGACTCGGCGCCGACGCTCGTACTGACGGTCACCATGCGGTGATCCGCGGAGTTCCGGTGTTGTCGAGTGCACCGGTGTGGTCTTCGGACATTCGGGCCGGCGCCGGGCTCGTGCTTGCGGGGTTGGTTGCGGACGGAACCACCGAAGTTCACGACATCTTCCACATCGACCGTGGGTACCCGCGATTCGTCGAGAATCTCCGTGGACTTGGGGGAGTGATCGAGCGGGTGGGCTCCGAATAGGTTCGGTGCTCGGCGTCACACTCGGGTCTATTCGCGATTGGCAGATAGGCGCAACAGTCTGACCTGGCCTTAGCCGGCCAATCGCTGTAGTGACCAGGCGATTTGTGAATTGATTGAAGGTTCGCGTAACTTATTCCAAGTCAGAGCGACACGGACACCGACTCCCGCCTTTACGGCGAGTGACACGAGGTTGTACGAAGTGCCTGGCGAACACAATCCAGTTTTTCTTCACGGGGTTCCGGTTTGCGCCGGTGGCCAGGTTGGGATAGGCTGGGAAAGTTGCCCCGGAGCGGCGGCCATAGGGTCGTAGTGATGGTGTGCGCGTGTTCTTTGAGAACTCAACAGTGTGTCGATGAATGTCAGTGCCAAAATTTTTTTGGTACTTCACATCCGCGAATGATCAACCGCCTCTTGGG
>NZ_JBIYCY010000014.1:0-168236 GCF_044908235.1 Rhodococcus sp. 27YEA6
GGGGAAAAACAACTGGCCGCCACCGGGGAGAACCCGTGGCCACCAGCGGGGAGAACTACTGGCCGCCTACGGGGAGAACTTCGTGGCCATTGACACCCGATGGGAATGATGAGCCCAGAGGATTCGGCGGAGCGCATGAAATCTTGAGGTTCGATCAACCCTCGCAGCGGATGGCGCCAACGCAAAAGAGCTTCATAGCTGATAATTGCTGACGAGTTCAGATTGACCTGGGGTTGATACAACACCTCGAATTGATGGTCGTCGAGTGCCTCGCGAAGCTCGCGGACCATGCGTATTCCTTTTCGTCCTGAGTCGCCCGTGCCGCACGTGCGTGTCAGCGTGGATGCTGCAAGTGGGTACTGTGGTCGGATTCCAGGTTCAGATCCCGGGCGTGGTTTTGCAGGAACAACTCGCCCTGAATTTCCTTCGCCAGTCTCGACCGTACTTCACTATTCGAGAATTGCCAACGAATAGCTATTGCGGACGGCTTTGTCATATCGGACAATCGTAGTTTTGTTCCGACGAGGCACCGATTGATACGTCACTTACTTCGCCGGGAAAATCCACGGGGTCCGGGGGATCTTGCGAGAGTCGAATCGATCCGCCAATTGGGGTGGTGTGACAACCTCGCCGGGTTCGGCGAGACCGATGCTCGACGCGATCATCGTCAGAACCTGCTCGGCACTGCGTCCGGCCTCGAGTTGATCTGCCAGAGTCACTGCGCCGTCGCGCTTCGCGAGTCGCTTGCCTTCACTGTTCAAGGCAAGAGGAACGTGGGCGTACGACGGTGGTTCGATGTCGAGCAGCCGGGCAAGGTATGCCTGACGTGGAGCCGAGGTCAGGAGGTCGTCGCCGCGAACCACCTGGTCGATGTTCTGTGCACCGTCGTCGACGACAACGGCAAGGTTGTAAGCGGGCACCCCGTCTCCGCGGAGCAGGACGACGTCGTCGACTGGTCCCGTCACCTCGCCGAACAGTTCGTCATGGACGGTGAACGAGTCGATGCCGGCCCGTAGCCTCAGCGCGGGAGATCGGCCACTTGCCGATTTCTCGGCGCGTTCGGCCTCCGAAAGGTTCCGACACGTGCCGGGGTAGGCGCCGTCTGGAGCATGGGGCGCTGACGGTGCCTGCAGGATCTCCTTGCGTGTGCAGAAGCAGGGATAGGTCAGGTCACGCTCGCGCAATTGGTCGATAGCCTTGTGGTACAAGGGAAGACGGTGTGACTGCAATACGACTGGGCCGTCCCACGTGAGGCCGAGCCTGCGCAGATCGTCGAGTTGTCGTTCCATCGCGCCGGGGCGGACACGGTCGAGATCCTCTACCCGAATGAGGAAGTCGCGCCCGCTGGTGCGGGCGAAAAGCCAAGCCAAGAGGGCGGTTCGGAGGTTTCCCAGATGGAGATCGCCAGACGGGCTCGGCGCGAAGCGTCCTGCTCCTTCCACGTCAGCTGGCGAGCCCGACGGAGGCGAGCGGGTTCTCGGCGTCGTGCAGGGTGAGGCGGATCTGGGTTTCCAAAGCGTGATCGAGGTACTGCGGCGGATACATGGCGGGGCTTCCGAGTGCGTCGAGTGCCAATCCATTGACGGTTGAAAGCAGAAGTGCCGCTCTGGTTTCCGCTTCCGGAGTTCCGATGCCGATCAGAACTGTCGAGATGCCGGTGCGGATTGTGAACAGGGTTGTCCGGCGAATTTCGGAGAGTGACTCACTGGTTGCGGCGCGCACGGCAAACGCGGCGAGCACATGCGCCTCACGCGTGCGTTGCTCGTCGAGGGGCAGGAGTTGCGAGAGCGCCTGGAACAGGGCGGTATGCGGGTCTGCGTCGGCGGACGATTCGGCCAGTCGCGTCAACAATCGATCGACGAGTGTTCGCAGTGCGAATGCGAACATCTCGTCCTTGGTCGAGAAATGATGTTGCACTGCGCCGATCGAGACACCCGCCCGTTTTGCGACCTCGCGAACGCTGGCATTTTCCAGTCCGGATTCCGCGGCGACATCGAACAATGCCGCCGCAAGCAGGTCTGGACTCGTGGAGGATTTTCGGCGTTCCGGCATACCGCGACATTACATGCGTATGGAAGTAATGCCCACGTCAGGGGTGCTTTTTCACGCCTTCCGGCCGAGGAAGGCAAGGAGTTTAGTTGCTTTGTCAGCGTTGTCCGGAACCTGTATTTCCGGGCCGCACACACCGCTCATGCGGATCGACTCGCCCAGGCCCGCGGCGATCTCCGACACCCACTCCACGTCCGCGTCTCGCATCGTCGTATCGGTGCCGGTTGCGGCCGCGAGGTCCCAACCGTGGATGACCAGATCGAAACACAAGAACCCTTCGACCGTGGCCCCGAGGTTGGTCCTGCCGAAGTGCCCGTCGTATTCCAGGGTGGACTTTGCCGGATCGTCCAGAATTTCCTGCATCGAATCGCGGACGGCCGCCCAGGCTGCCGACGGGTCGTCGTCGACCGACGGACCGGGTGCCAATTCCAGGCCGACTACCTTGACCATGTCTCGTTCGCTGTCGAGTACGTGTCTCACCACGTCGCGGGCGGTCCAGCCCTCGCAGGGGGAATCGTCGTCCCAGCGGTCGGCGGGTACGGCATCGATCCGCGCCGTGAATCCGGCGGCCAGATCCCGATAACGCTGGGCGGGGGAGATCTCTGTTGAAGTCATGACAGCAATCCTTCTCCACCGCGGCGCGACATGATTGATTATTTCGGACATTCACTCGATCTCCGGGGCCTCCGCCCAGATGTCCATCGGTACGACCCCGGCACTCTTGCCCTCGTCGTCGAGAAGTCGGCCCACCCTCTTCATCGATCGCAGCACCACTGACCTGTTCAGCACCACCAGGCCCGCTGCCTCTTGTGCGAGTTGTACTTCGGTAATGGGAGTTTCGCGAAGGGAGTGTGCGGCGATCGCGAGCAGTGTGTTGGCGCGTCCACCGGATATCCGCATGCACACCCGCGTTCCCGGCACTCGCTCCACCAGGGCACGAATCGTCGACCGGTCCGTGGGATCGACATATCCCCACACCCAGGTCACGAGGGGCCAGCCGGACAGCGGTAGAGACACGTCGCAGCGGAACACGATCTGGTTGCGCGACGTCAATTCGGCAAGTCGCCGCCTGACCGTACTTTCGCTGAGGCCGGTACCGACCGTGAGCTCGGCAATCGAGGATCGACCGTCCTCGCCCAGCTTCAATATCAATTGGCGATCGACCGCGTCGAACGTCTTCCCGTGATGGCGCTGATCCGTCGGCGCGTATTTGTATCGCACAGGCCGGTCTGTCATCGTCGCTCGCTGCGCGGCATCGAGTACCTGCAATTTCCAGTCGTCTCCGATCGCGAAGACCTCGGTGACGAGGTGTGCACGCGAACTGACGATCCCGGGTACCGACGCGAGCGACCGAAGCAGGAAGCGCGACAGGAAAGCCATGTCTCTGACCTCGACGAGAAGTGTCAAGTCGCCTGGGCCGCTTGTGTGTTCGACGCTCAGTACGTGCGGCCAGCGGGCAAGTCGTTCTGCAATCGTCAACGCGTTCGAAGTCGTGCAGTCGACTTCGACAAAAGCCAGACACGACTCCGGACGGCCATGGCCGGTTGCCCTGGCAGAGACCCAGGCGGTGCCGGAATCCTGTAACCGCTGCCAGCGGCGAGCCACGGTAACCGGATCCACTTTGAGCGCGTCGCCAACCGTGCGCCACGACGCTCGCGGGTCGAGTTGCAGGCAATTGATCAGGGCGAGGTCGACGTCGTCCAGTACGGCGGAATCCTGCGTTTCTTCGATCATGGTGCAAGTATCGTGCATCTTCACTGTGTCTGGGATCACTTCATTCATGCTCGAAGGGCAGAACGCGGTGGCGAGTGCCCACCGCGTTCATGCTGTGAAAGGAGAAACCAGATGTCATCGACCACGTTGCCCGCTGTTCCGACAGAGAGAAGCCTCGAGTGGGTGCAACGCCTCATCGGAATCGATACGACGAGTGCCGTGAGCAATCGACCGTTGATCGATCTCATTGCGGCGGAACTACGTCGCCATGGGGTCGAGCCGGTACTTGTTGCCGATGACGAGGGAACGAAGCTCAACTTGTTGGCAACGTTCACTCCTCCTGACGGAAGTACTGCCGGCGGTGTGATGTTCTCCGGCCATACAGACGTAGTGCCGGTCGACGATCAAGACTGGAGTAGCGACCCTTTCACGCCCGACGTTCGCGACGGAAGCCTGTACGGACGTGGCACGTGCGACATGAAGTCGTTCATCGGGATCGTCGTCGCTGCGATCCCCGACATCGTTGCTCGGCCGCTGGCGAAGCCGATTCACTTTGCATTCTCCTACGACGAGGAAGTCGGCTGCATCGGTGCGGCCGGTTTGGTCGAGGAGGTTGTTTCCCGGAACCTGCGCCCTGATGTGTGCGTCGTCGGAGAGCCGTCGGAGATGCGGGTCATTCGCGCACACAAGTCGATGAACGTCATACGTGTTGATCTGCATGGTGTTTCGGCGCACTCGTCGCTCACTCCGCAAGGAGTCAACGCGATCGAATACGGCGCGGAGTTGATTCGATTCGTCAGAAGCGCGGCCGACGAGCTCCGTGCGTCCGGCCCGTACGACGACGCATTCGACGTGGCCTGGACGACGTGTTCGGTCAATCTCGTATCCGGCGGGATCGCAGTGAACACTGTCCCCGAGGATTGCTCCATCACTTTCGAATTCAGGAGCATCAGCTCAGCTGGCGCCGCAGATTTGCTCGAACGCTTTGCCGCCGAGGCGAATCGGATCGAAAACCTGATGCAGGAAGAAAACCCGTCAGCCTCCGTGACGATGCACGTGTCGGCCTCGGTTCCTCCCCTGGAGACGGATGCGAATGCTTCGGCGGCCGCACTGGTCGAACAATGGGGTGGTCGGGCCTCGGACGAAAAGGTCGCGTACGCCACCGAGGCCGGGATGTTCGCGAGTATCGGTATCCCCACTGTCGTGTGTGGGCCGGGAAGCATCACTCAGGCGCATGCACCTGACGAGTACGTGACACTTGACCAATTGGCACAGTGCGAGCAGTTCGTTCGGAACGTCATCGCTCACGCCCGCGCCTGACCCACCCTGACCCCCTAAGGAAAACCATGTCCACGGCAACTACGCCAACCTCCGGAACAGTCACCCCGGAACGCCTGGCCGCTGCTCGCAAGGCGGTGATCAGCAGTTCGCTCGGCGCTGCGCTCGAATGGTTCGACGTCATCGTCTACGCATCATTCGCAGTGGTGATCGCCCATAATTTCTTTCCCGGAGGCGACAACACGCTCGGTTTGATACTGACGTTCGCGACGTTCGCGATCTCGTACGTCATCCGGCCGCTTGGCGGGATGGTTCTCGGTAGCTACGCCGATCGTCGCGGGCGCAAGAACGCCTTGACGTTGACGATGATGCTGATGATGATCGGCACGCTCATCATGGCCGTGGCGCCGACGACCTCGATGATCGGACCGTGGGCCGGCGTCGTCATCCTTGTTTCGCGTCTCATTCAAGGATTCTCCGCCGGCGGTGAATTCGGTACTGCTACAACCTTCCTCGTGGAGACTGCGCCACACAAGAAGGCGTTCTACTCTTCCTGGCAAGTTGCCAGCCAGGGTGCCTCGGTTTTCCTGGCATCGCTGTTCGGATACGTGCTCAACACCCACCTTTCGCATGAAGCGCTCTACTCGTGGGGCTGGCGCGTTCCGTTCTTCTTCGGCATCATCGTCGGGCCGGTCGGACTCTACATCCGTGCCAAGCTTGACGAAACGGACGATTTCAAGACGAGCGTTCCGGAAAAGGCTCCGCTGAAGACGACGCTGACCAGGCATCTCGGCCGGGTGCTGACCGGGGCCGCGGTAGTGGGCGTCGCGACTATCTCGATCTACCTCATCTTGTACATGCCGACGTTTGCCGTGAAGAACCTCGGAGTATCCGCCTCGGCCGGCTATCTCGGCGGCATCGTCGCCGGACTGGTCACCTTGATCACCGTGCCGTTGATCGGTCATCTAGCAGACCAGGTCGGACCGGCGAGAGTTATGACCTGGGCCGCCGTTGCGGCAATCGTCTTGGCCTGGCCGCTTTTCAAATTGATGGTCGATCACCCGTCGACTCTGACCCTCGTCCTGGTTGTTTCGGTCCTGGGTGTCATCATGGCGTTTGCCTTCGGTCCCTTGCCTGCCTTGATGAGTTCGCTGTTCCCGGCAGAGATCCGGGCTACCGGCATGTCATTGTCGTACAACCTCGGAGTGACTTTGCTCGGCGGAATCGCGCCGTTGGTCTTGACCTGGTTGATCAGTACAACAGGCTCGCTCGACGCCCCGAGTTACTACTACATGACGGTCGCAGTGCTCTCCCTCGGCGGGCTGTGGTCTGCCAGGACGCTTTTCAGTCAGAAGTGACGGCGGGGGAGCGCGGTAGCGATCATGCGACCGCGTCTCCCTCCGCCAGCGCGACAACGGTATCCGACCCGTGCCAGTCGGGGGCTTGGGTGCGGAGTAGAGCCGCCGGGGTCAGCGACGAGATTCGGCGGCATTCACGGGTCAAGTGGGCCTGATCGCTGAATCCGCAGTGGGCGGCGGATTCAGCGAGTCCCAGTGCGGGTCGACTGCGAGCGAGCGCCATGAAGCGCTGGAGGCGCAGGATCGAGCGCAGCGTTGCAGGGCCGTATCCGAAGGCGTCGTTGCATCGACGTTGGAGTTGGCGCGAAGTCAGCGCCGCCGCGTCGGCGAGAGAGCTGACATTCCACGAATGTTCGGACAGTGCGGTGCGAACGTGGTTGATCACCGGATCGTGACGGAAACTCGAACTTACCCAACTCCGAACAGCGCTTTCGAGGATGGAGACCTGTTCGTGGTCTTCGGAATTTTCCAAGCGGTTCAACAGTATTCGTTCCGTGCGTGCGTCGGTTACATCGCTGAGGTCAGCGCGAGAATCCCGAAGCTCGGACGCCGAGGTTCGCAACATCGGCGATGCCGATCCAGGGCGGAATCGAACACCCACGGAGCGTGTTCCGGGCGGAAGAGTGAATGACCATGCAGCGGTTTCGGGGCCACAGACGCGTATGCCGACGCCGCGTATCCACAGCACGTCTATGCAAGCATCGGGCACGAGGAGGTGTTCTCCTTCTGCGCACGCCGTCCAGCCACACACCAGGATGTCGGAGAGATCCGGGGCGACCGATTGTGGTGTGTACCAACCCATGACAAGAGCTTATCGAGCGGCACCGACACGAAGGCGACTTCAGTCGACCGGGCCGAAGCGGTATCCGAATCCCCTGATGGTTTTGATGTACTTCGGTTTCGCGGGATCGGATTCGAGTTTGGACCTCAGGCTGAGAATGGTTGCGTCGACCACACGCGTCCTTTCGTGGTCGGAACCCCACACGTTTCGGATCAGGTGATCACGTGAGTACACGCGCCCAGGCTCGGTCGACAGCTCCAGGAGCACCCGCCATTCGGTCCGGCTGAGGACCAGCAGCTTTCCGCCCATCGTCGCCGTCATCGCACGTCGATCGAGGAGCAGGTCACCGTGACGTTGGTGTTTGCCGGGGGCGGGATGTGCGGTTTCACGAAGGATTGCGGTGACCCGAAGATCGAGCGCGTGAGAATCGATCGGGTTCAGCACAAAGTCCGAGACAGCGCGATGTGGTGCTTCGTCGATGTCCTCGTAGGTATCCACCAGCATCATGATCGGCATCGAACTGCGCAAGCGGATCTGCCGTGCGATCTCGTAGCCGTCGATGTCCGGCAGAAGGAGATCGATCACGGCGATATCGAAACTGTCGGTGTCCAGGTCGTCGAGTAGGCGGCGCCCGGTGCGGACGAGCTGTATCTGGTGCCCGAAATGTATTAATTCGGTACCAAGCGTCTGGGCAAGCTCCGAACGATCGGTAGCTGCAAGTATCAAGCTCACGTGAAATCCTCCCCCCGAAGGTGTTACTAGTCGTAACAGCTTGCATTCTGGCAGATCATCAACCGCGGGACCAGACATAGGGCGGCCGATCGGAAGTCGAGGGAACCGGGGGCGTTCGTCGCTAGACTTCTTTCATGGGCACTCTGTTCGCGTTGACGCTGCCAGGCTTGCTCGTGCTGCTGGTCCTGTTCGCTTTCGCCGAGACTCTCTGGAACCGGCTCACCGGCGGCCGGGCACTGCCGTGGACTCGGGGACGTACGACTCGTCCGGTCTCGGCCGCGGGCTTCGAAGAGGTTGCTGCCCTGTTTCAGGGGTCCAAGCATCATGAATTCGAACAGCGTCAGAGCGCATTGATGCATCGTGAGGACGGAACGGACGGTGACCCGCCGTGGGTGTCTGTCGATCCGGAAGCTAACAAGGTCGTTCTCCGTCGACGGAGTTGACAGTCGTCAACAGTCGACGGAGTTGACAGTCGGGTTCAGGCCCAGTGGCTGGGGCGGGTCAGTGAATCGGGAAGTGTGGTAGCCGAATCGCCGATCGCCGCGTTGATCTGGAACTGCGTGAGAAAGATACTGCCGCGGAGTTTTGTGCCGCGAATGTCGGTGCCGCGTAAGTCTGCACCGATCAGATCGGCTCGATCGAGTTCGCAGTCGCGTAGGTCTGCACCGATCAGGTAACTCCCGCGAAAGTTGGCCCCACGTAGATCGGAACCACGAAATTTGGCGCCGATGAGGTCTGCGCCGCGGTGGTCGAGTTTTCGACCCTTCTTGGTTGAGATCGGTGAGCGCACAAGGTTACTCGTCTGCAAGAGCAGTGTGTTGACTGCCGCTCGGTGTGCTGAGACGTCGACGGTTTGAATCTGCGAAGGTGTGCCGTTGGTCAGGCTTTCCGTCTCCGCGAGTGCAGCGTCGAGTTCCTTTCGTATCGAGTGGGTTTGCTTCAGCGAGCGGGCTTCGGCGAGATACCAGAGCAGTTCGTGCAACTGGCGTATGACAGGGAAGGTTTCGAACATGTCCGACGCGGTCTCCGGGGCATCACGCCAGCTGACGCCGTCGTAGGTCTGCTGTGAAACCTTCTGTCCCGCACCGAAACAGTCGTAGACGGTGCAACCGGTGAAGCCCTTCTTTCGCAATCCGGTGTGAATGCCGCAACGGAAATCCTGCTGCAGGTTCTTGCAGGGGTCGCCGGCATTCTTGTTGGTCGCGAAGTCGGAGGACTTGGAAAAGGGGAGTGCGACGCAGCACAGACCGAAGCAACTGCTGCAATCTGCGAGCAGATTGGTCTGGCCGGCAATCACGCGTACTCCCGATGGTTGGGTTGGACGGAAAGTCTGTCCTCGGGTTTGTGAGTCTGTCAAACGAAATTGCGTGGTTCGGCAGCAAGAAGTCCAGCGGCTCCGAGGTCGTATCCCGCGCAATTGCGGGGTACCAATCCGGCAGACGTGATTCTGGACCACGCTCGTGAAGTAGGTCGAAAATCGGGTGGACGGCCCAGCTCGCCTAGCCCATCTGCGACCTGGCGAAAATCACTCCCCATCCAGATCGAGGAGCGATACCCCCCGTGCCGTGAGCCGGAAGCGCAGCGGTCTCTTCGTAACCGTCTCAATGATCCCGGCATCGTCCAGGCGCTGAAGTCGCGGGCGGGCGAACTGGCTGGATCGACCCACCACCTCGACCAGGGTGTTCAACTTGATGGCGCGGTTCGCCTCGAAGCAGTGGGTCTGACCCAGGGTGAACAGGACTGCGCCGATGTGGTTGCTATCAACCGGCGGCGTCGACTCGCGATCGAGTCCCAAGTTCAGCGGAAATTCCTCATCCTCCACCAGAACGCGGATACGCGCCTCGAGTGTGTCGATCTTATGCCGCCTCTCGGAGAGGTCGAGCAGCAGTCGATGTTGCGCCTCGGCGATGATCTCCAGCATATCGATCAGGTAGGGCGTCAGATCTCCGCGGTTCAATGGATTCTCCGCGTCAGAGAATGCTTTGTAGTAACGATCCTTGTTGTCGGCGACGGTCGCCGACAATGCCAGGCTCGCATACGGAGCCAACACCTGTCGAAGGTCCAGCGCGAGAAGGTAGCGTCCGGTTCGGCCGTTGCCGTCGTAGAACGGGTGCGTGTACTCGAAGATGAAGTGCGCGACCACTGCCCTGATCAGTCGTGGAATCGAGTCGTCGCCCCCCTGGCTCAGCATGAGGGTCAGCGCGTCGTCGATCGCTGACTCGGGTACCACACCGGTGTGCACGACCTTGATTCCTGACGTGATCGATACTGGCCCTTGCCGGAACCGCTTCCCATCGGGGGCGTCCTCGTCGCGAATCTCGCCCCGAGTTACCGCGTCGTAGACGTCTCGGATGTCGTCGAGCGTCTGCGGACTCTCGGCCTGGTCGTTGCCGATATTGAGATAGAGCCGCGCCATCTCGGCGAACCGCTTGTTCGCGAGGGGTTGCTCCGCCCACACCATCTCGATTGCCTCGCTGATCTCCTTCCGGGTTGAGCGGACCTGTTCGATCTCGTTCGTTGCCTGGATCTCGTCGATCACCATGCGATACAGGTAGTGGGTGCGCGCGAGGGCCGGCAGCCCGTTCCACTCAGCCCGGATCTTCGGCTCGAAGCTCATGATCCGTTCGATCAGCGCTGCGACTTCGGGTGTCATCAGTGCGAACGTCGAGTGTTCGCCGATCAGTAGGTCCCAGTGGACGGCGGCGGGAGAATCGCGTCGCGCTCGCTCCTCAGCATCGGCACCAGCACGATCTCGTTGGTGAAAGATCGATTTCAACGTCCTGTACGCCATCTGGTCTCTCCCTGTATCCACGCTATATTGCCGCCTTGCTTTCCATGCCTATCTTATCCAGAATGGGATCTGGATAAATAAGACTTGCGGCACGGGTGTCATTTCATGACCAACGCGGGCTGCAGGAGCAGATGTGGCCATAGCTTCCCGAATCGGGTTCGGGCCATCGGCGGGCCACTCGAAATCACGCAGCAGCATTCCGATTCGGCGCGCTGCGGGATCGAAACCACCACGAGTCGGCAGACCGTCTGAGCTCGCAGAACATCGAGCTGAACCGAGACCCTGTTGCATTACTCGTTGCATGAGGACAGAAAAGAACCCCTGTGAACCGCTTCTCGGCAGTTCACAGGGGTTCCTTTGGCGGAGGATAGGGGATTTGAACCCCTGAGGGCGTTAACCCAACCCGCGTTCCAGGCGAGCGCCATAGGCCACTAGGCGAATCCTCCGTGGAGCAGCATACCCAATTGCGGGCGCGAAGCGTTAAACGGGTACCTGACCTGCGAAGAACCGGTGGAACTCGAGGTTTGCATCTCGGCCCCGGTAGGTGGTGTGCAGCGGCCGGAGAAAGCCGTCTACACTGTTCATTGGATCCCGCGCGGCGCGCATCCTGTGAACTCCCCCAGGGCCGGAAGGCAGCAAGGGTCAACGGGCTCTGCCGGGTGCGCGGGGTCCTCTATTTTTTCACATACCCGACCCCGCCTCGTCGGTGAAAGGCCGCTCCGGATGCCTATCCAAACCCAGATCGGGTTGATGAGCCATGAAGAACTCACCTCCGAGCATGAGAGCCAGAGCGCGAAGTACACGCAGCTCCAGGCGCAGAAGCTCGCACTCGATCTGACCCGCGGTAAGCCTTCCCCGGAACAACTCGACCTTTCCGCAGAGCTGCTGACGCTGCCCGGCGACGGTGATTTCCGTGACGGAAGCGGCACCGACTGCCGTAACTACGGCGGACTCACCGGTCTGCCGGAACTGCGCGCCATCTTCGGCGAGCTGCTGGGTATCCCCGTTGCGAACCTTCTCGCCGGAAACAACGCGAGCCTCGAGATCATGCACGACAACGTCGTGTTCTCACTGCTTCATGGCACACCGGATTCGGCCCGGCCGTGGGCACAGGAAGAGAAGATCAAGTTTCTCTGCCCGGCACCGGGCTACGACCGCCACTTCGCGATCACCGAGTCCCTCGGCATCGAGATGATCGCGGTGCCGATGAACCACGACGGCCCGGATGTCGTCAAGATCGCCGAACTTGTTGCGTCAGATCCGCAGATCAAGGGCATGTGGGCGGTTCCGGTTTACGCGAACCCCACCGGTGCCGTGTACTCCGAAGAAATTGTCCGTACGCTCGCGTCGATGCCGACGGCCGCGCCCGACTTCCGCCTGTACTGGGACAACGCGTACGCCGTACATCCGCTTGTCGGCGAGACTGCGCCTTCCTACGACATTCTCTCGATGGCAGCCGAGGCCGGACACCCCAACCGTCCGCTCGTGTTCGCGTCGACGTCCAAGATCACTTTCGCCGGCGCTGGTGTGAGCTTCTTCGGTAGCTCGGCGGAAAACCTTGCCTGGTACCAGAAGTTCCTGGGCAAGAAGAGCATCGGACCGGACAAGGTCAATCAGCTTCGCCACCTGCGTTTCTTCGGCAATGCCGACGGCGTTCGTGCGCACATGGAGAAGCATCGCGCGTTCCTCGCGCCCAAGTTCGAGCTCGTACTGCGGATCCTCGAGGATCGTCTCGGTGCATCGAAGGTCGCGTCTTGGACCGAGCCGAAGGGCGGATACTTCATCAGCCTCGACGTGGTCGACGGCACGGCCAAGCGGGTCATCGAACTGGCGAAGAACGCGGGTATCGCGCTCACCGCTGCCGGGTCGGCTTTCCCGTACAGCACGGATCCGGATGACCGGAACATCCGGTTGGCCCCGAGCTTCCCGTCCAAGGCTGAACTCGAAGTTGCCATGGACGGCGTGGCTACGTGTGTTCTGCTCGCAGCTACCGAATCGCGTCTCTCCGAGATCTGAGTTCTCGAAGCGGCGTGCCCGGTCGGTACTTTTCGGTCTTGTCTTGTACCGTTCGGAGCATCAATTCCCGACATAGGGTGTAAATCCCGGAGGTTGTAGTGACGGGCGCGATCAACGCTTCGGATGGGCCTTCTTTCGAGGCGCACACCGCGAAATCAGAGTCGGTCATCGAAGCTGACATACCGCGACGCACCCTCCGTGTCGGTGTTCTCGGATTCTCTGTACTCGGTGTTCTGGCAGTCGCGTCCGTGCTGATGGTTCTTTTCGCCGTGCCGATGAATACGCGGTACTGGGGGATCTTCGAAAATTTCCTCGATCTCGACGTCTACCGCCACGGCGGCAGCGTTGTGGTTCAGGGCCTTCCGTTGTACGACGGGCCAGTCCTGGACGGAATGATGTTCACGTACACCCCGTTTGCGGCTTTGCTGTTCACGGTGTGGGCGGTGCTCTCGTTCAAACAGGCGATTGTTGTGTGGACGGGTTTGAACATCGCTGCGTTGTTCGCAGTGATCTTGTTGTGCTGGAAGTACCTCGGTTATCGGCTCGACGTGAAGGCGTACGCCGTGAGTGCGTTGGCGACGACGATCTTTCTGTTCATGGAACCGATACGTACGACGCTCTGGCTCGGGCAGATCAACATCTTCCTGCTGCTCTTGATCGTGTGGGACCTCGGTCGGGACGAGAAGAGTCGGCTCCGAGGAATCGGGGCAGGCATCGCCGCCGGCGTGAAGCTCACTCCGGCCTTCTTCTGGGCGTACCTCTTCATCACTCGTCAATGGCGTGCGTTGGTGACGGCCGTCGTGACGTTCGCTGCGACCGTTGCGATCGGCTTCGTCGTGATCTACAACGATGCGTACAAGTACTGGACCGGCACTCTTGTCGACAGCGAACGCGTCGGACCGACGGATGCTCCGAGCAACCAGTCCGTGTCCGGTCTGATCGCTCAGCTCACTCACACTCCGACGCCGTCGCGGGTCCTGGTCCTAGTCTTCAGTGCGCTGGCGGTATGCCTCGGACTCGGTGCCGCGTGGATTGCTCACCGGCACGGCCAGAAATTGCTCGGCCTCACCATGACGGGGTTGACTGCGACCACTGTCTCGCCGTTCTCGTGGGGCCATCACTGGGTGTGGTTCGTCCCGCTGGTCGTCCTCGCCGCGCACTACGCGATGGTGTCGAAGAAGCGCTGGGCGTGGGTGGCGCCGTTCGTTTTCCTGCTCCCGGTCTTGAACTGGTCTCACACCTGGTGGGACCCGTCGGTCATTCCGGGTACGGATCGCTTCATCGGAATGGGCCTGTTCATGTTCGTGCCGCCCGAGTATCTGCGGATTCCGACCGTCGGCGTCTACCTCTGGGTCTTCACGCTTGCCGCGGTCTCGACGGTGGTTCTGTTCGGCTGGAAGAAGTGGAAGATTCCGGCCCCGGATGCGTCGGCGCCGGTCACAACTGCCGCCTGACGTGGCAGTATCGGACTCATGGCACTTCAACTGAACCTTGTCGGTGACCCCGAAGCTGATGCTCTCCTCGCCGAGGACCCGTTGGCGTTGTTGATCGGAATGCTTCTCGATCAACAGGTTCCGATGGAAACGGCCTTCCTCGGTCCGAAGAAGCTGGCGGATCGGCTCAGCGGTATCGACGTCAGGCGTATCGCCGACATGGACACCGACGAGTTCATCGCCGTCTGTGCCGAGCCTCCGGCTGTGCACCGATTCCCCAAGTCGATGGGCGAGCGTATCCAGCTCATGTGCCAGTTCATCGTCGAGAACTACGACGGCGACACCGCGGCGATCTGGACTTCGGGAAATCCCGACGGCAAGGAAGTGCTGAAGCGGCTCAAAGCCCTACCCGGTTACGGGGATCAGAAAGCCCGGATCTTCCTGGCGTTGCTCGGAAAACAGATCGGCGTCGAGCCGAAAGGTTGGCGCCAAGCGGCCGGCGACTACGGGCTCGAAGGTTCGAGGCGCTCGATTGCAGACGTGGTCGACGAACAGTCTTTGCTCGAGGTCCGCGAGTTCAAGAAGGCCGCAAAGGCAGCAGCGAAGGCCGACAAGAAGTAAGCCGCTTTCAGGATTTCCGGGACCCGCTCGCACGCACTACTTTCATCAGGTCTCCTGCGGGACCCTCGAGCTGACGCGGGGGACGCCACACTGCGCGCAGGGATCGGTCGAGTTCCAAGCCTTCGACGGCTACCACCCGAAGTTCTCCCTGCTTCACCTGGTCCTCGACGGCCAGCGTGCTCAGTACCGCCGGGCCGACGCCACCGAGCACGCTGGTTCGAATCGCGGCCGAACTACCCAGTTCCAACAACGGTGCACCGCGCTCGTATTCGTGTAACGCCAGGTCGAGAGTCGTTCTGGTTCCCGATCCGGGCTCGCGCACCAGCAGCGGCGTCGCTGCCAGTTCGGCGACGGTCAGCGGCTTTCGTCGACGCGCCCATGGATGATCCGGATGAACGACCACGACCAGCGAGTCACGCGCGACGGTGACGCTGGACAGGCTCTTCGGAACGGTCGGTGACTCGACGAATCCGAGGTCGCACATTCCCACCTCGACAGCCTCGAGGACGCGGGTCGAGTTGTAGACCTGAAGGTGGACGGTGACACCAGGATGTAGTGACCGAAAGATACCGAGCCAGGCCGGAATCAGATGTTCGGCGACGGTCATGCTGGCACACACGGTCAATTCCGCGGATCGTTCGGTCCGCATCCCTTCGGCGACGTCGAGAAGCTGCCTCGAGTTGGCGAGGACGCGGCGCGCCCAGTGGACGATGACGGTCCCCTGCGGAGTCAAAGTCGCCCCCGTCGACCTTCGGTGTATGAGTGGCATCCCGAGCTGCCGCTCGAGGGCTTTGACGGCGCGGCTGGCATTCGGCTGCGCAATGTTTGCTGAACGGCTTGCCGCACTGAGACTTCCGTGATCATCGATGCCGATGAGTAGCTCGAGAGTGGTGAGGTCGGGCCACCGTCTGGTCATGCTAACAGGCTATACCGAACTTCACGTTCATATCGATTTGATATGCCGTGATGGTAGAAATCGCCCTACCGGAGCGATGGTGGCTCAAGGACGCTGGATGAGTGAACCGTGATGTGAAGTCCGTGGCCGAGAAACCCGCAGTCGCACCTTCGTCAGAAGTACGACGGTGGTCCAGTGTGGCTGCATTGGTGCCCGGAGTTGCGTTGTGCGCCTTGGGGGCCACGGTCGCGCTGATAGCCGGTCAGTTCACCTCCGCCGTGAGTCCGTTGCTGATTGCGATCGTGGCGGGTGCGGTGTTGGCGAATACCGTCTCTTTGCCGGCGAAATTCCAACCTGGCCTGGCATTCTCGGCGAAACGGCTACTTCGGGTGGGTATCGCTCTGCTCGGGCTGCAATTGATATTCTCCGACATCGTCGGTTTGGGCTGGGGAGTGATCGCCGTAGTGGTGGCGATTGTGTTCCTCGGTATCGCCGGGACCATGTATGCCGGAAAACTTCTCGGATTGAGTTGGTCGCAGAGAATTCTGATTGCCTGCGGCTTCTCGATCTGTGGCGCTGCCGCCGTGGCTGCTGCGGACGGTGTGGTGAATGCGCGAGAGGAAGAGTTGCTCACCGCTGTTGCGTTGGTGGTGATCTTCGGAACTCTGATGATTCCGACAATCCCACTGTTGGCCAACGCTTTCGGTATGAACGAGGTCGGTGCAGGCATGTGGGCCGGTGGGTCGATCCACGAAGTGGCGCAAGTGGTGGCTGCCGGCAGCGCTCTCGGCGCCACCGCGTTGGGTGTCGCGACCGTGGTGAAACTTGCGCGCGTGTTGATGTTGGCGCCGGTCATGGCATTTCTGAGTATCCGGCAACGCAGGATGGTCGACAGCACTGCCGCCAAGCGTCCCCCGCTGATTCCGTTGTTCGTCGTGGCATTCATCGGCTGCATGGGCTTGCGCTCCACGGGCATCTTGCCGGATGAGCTTCTGGGGCTGGCGAAGACGGTGCAGACGGCGCTGTTGGCGGCCGCGATGTTCGCACTCGGGCTGGGGGTGCGGTTGAGCGTCATTCGTGGAGTTGGCGCCCGGCCATTCGTGCTGGCCGCGATTTCCACTGTGTGGGTGGCAACGATCGCCTACGTCGGAGTCGTGCTGGTCAGCTGATCGAGCGCTGAGTCCGCCACGCGCTCGGGCTCATCGAGAACTGAGTGCGAAACCAGCGCGAGAAACTACCCTGCGTCGAAAACCCGAGGTGCACAGCCACTTCGGTCAACGAATAGCGAGGGTTGGAGACAAATCGTTCCGCGAGGGAGCTTCGAACCGAATTGAGAACGGCCGTGAACGTATCTCCGGATTCGGCGAGATGACGGTGCAGTGTCCGCCGGTCGAATCCGAGACTGCGTGCCACCTGCTCGACAGAGCAGCGGCCGGTCGGAAGCAGAACTTCGATCAATTCCTTGGTGCGGCTGAGGGTATCGGAGGTTTCCGAGGCGGGAAGCGAGTCGAGGAACTGGCGAGCGTACGGCCGGAGTAACTCGTCGGAAAGTTGGTTAGCCGCATCCAGGTCGGCGGCGAAGAAAACGATACCGGTGAACTCGTGATCGAATTCCACCGTCTCGCCGAGGATTCGCCGATGCGTGCTCGTGTCTTTCGGGGCATTGTGCGTGAATCCCACGCTGACCGGTTGCCATCGAGAACCCAGGAAACTCCGCAGGATCTGCAGTGTCGCGCCGACTGCGAGTTCGACGCTCTGTCTGGTGTCGACCGGTTCGCCGACCTCGAGCGAGATTCGCAGGGTGGCGAGTCCGTTGACCTCGTTCAATCGAATGCGTAATGACTCGTTGTACGTGTGCTCGTATCGCATCAATACGTCGAGTGCGCTCCTGACGTCTGGCTCTTCCCTGATGACCAAGCTGAGGGGGCCGAGATTGGACAGTCGACGCAGGCCGGCGAGTAGAAGCCCGAAGTCTTCGTGTCCGGACTCCGCTGCCGATCGCTCCAGGAGCGATGCGATGGAGGCGGCCGGTACCCATTGGTCGGGGTTCGCCAGGCTTGCCGGGCTCAGGCCGACACTTCTCATGAGGGCCACAGCGTCCACGTCCACTGTTCGGCACAGGTCGACGTATCGGTTCAGTGACGCGTAGCGGGCGAGTGGCTTCATAGGTCCCCCTTTACTCGATGTCCCGAAATGTTGTGTTGTGTGTCTCGTCAAGTTAAGCATGTGAGCCGGATCTCACATAGTTTTGTCCACATCAGTTCGGCACGACCACGAAGCCGAGCACCGACTTCTGGAAGTTGTTGCGTGCGAATACTGCTCGACCGTAATCGAGTCGAGCCCGCCCACAGAATTGGAGAGCAATGATGGCAAACGCCATTCGGTTCCACGAGATCGGCACACCGTCCGTCATGCGTTGGGAAGAGATCGAGGTAGGACGACCGGGCGCCGGAGAGGTTCGGGTTCGTCATGAAGCGGTGGGGTTGAACTTCGCCGACACCTACTTTCGAAGTGGCCTCTATCCTGCGCAATTGCCTGCCGGGATGGGCGTCGAGGGCGCGGGTGTGGTCGAAGAGATCGGCGAGGGAGTAGTCGATTTTGCAGTGGGGGACCGTGTGACCTACACCGGCAGTCCGCTGGGTGCGTACGCCACCGAGCGGATCATGGCGTCGTCCGACCTGATCGCGCTACCCGACGGCATCGCCTTCGACACCGCGGCCGCCATGACCATGCGAGGACTGACTGCCGCCTACCTTCTACGTCGCATCTACCCATTGAAAGCGGGAGACACCGTGTTGCTACATGCTGCGGCGGGCGGGGTTGGACTGATCTTCACCCAGTGGGCAAAACTGTTGGGAATCAATGTGATCGGAACGGTGTCGAGCGACGAGAAGGCGAGCGTTGCCCGAGCTCACGGTTGCGATGAAGTCGTCATCTACACCCGCGAGGACGTCGTCGCGCGTGTCAAGGAGATCACCGGGGGCGTCGGCGTGCCGGTTGTCTACGACAGTATCGGGCAATCCACGTTCGACATCTCTCTCGATTGCCTTGCCAGGCGGGGGCTGCTGGTGTGCTTCGGAACGGCGTCCGGACCGACTCCGCCGATTCAGGCAATGCAGTTGGCAGTCAAGGGATCACTCTTCCTCACACGTCCGGCTCTCGCCGATTACATCGCGGATCCCGAAGAACGTGCCGAACTGGCGGGCGAACTGTTCTCACACGTCGAGTCCGGGCGAATCAAGATCGAGATCAACCAGCGGTACCCCCTCGAAGATGCGGTGCGTGCGCACCACGACATGGAGTCCGGTCGCAGTATCGGTTCCTCCGTCTTCTCCGTCTGAACCGAAACAGCACTTCCCAGAGGAATTGTCATGACCAACACCGCAACGCTCACAGAAAACCTTCCCTCGTCGAGGAATACGATCCGCGTCGAGAAATTGACCTGTTCGATCGGGGCAGAGTTGTCCGGGGTGGATCTCGGCGAGGTCGCGCGAGATGATGCACTCTTCGCCGAAATCAAGGCATTGTTGCTCGAACACAAGGTTCTGTTCTTTCGCGACCAGACCTTCTCCAAAGCCGAGCACGTAGAACTTGCCCAGCGATTCGGTGAACTCGAGGATCATCCGGCTCTGGGCAGCGACCCCGACCACCCGGGCCTGGTCCGCATCTACAAGGATCTGGACAGCCCGCCGGAGCATTTCGAGAATGCATATCACTGCGACGCCACCTGGCGCGTTAACCCGCCCATGGGATGTGTATTGCGTTGTGTGGAAACACCTCCTGTCGGCGGCGACACGATTTGGGTGAACATGGCACTCGCCTACGAGAATCTGCCGGCGCGGGTCAAGGAGCAGATCAAGGATCTGCGTGCCAGGCACAGTATCGAGTCGACCTTCGGCGCTCGGATGCCGATCGAACAGCGGCACCAGCTGAAGGAACGCTTTCCCGACGCCGAACATCCCGTGGTACGAACACATCCGGAGACCGGCGAGAAGATTCTCTTCGTCAATTCGTTCGCCACACACCTCGTGAACTATCACACGCCCGAGAACGTCCGCTATGGAATCGATTACGCCCCCGGCGCCGGGAATCTGCTCACTTACCTGGCGAGCCAGGCTCAGATTCCCGAGTACCAGGTTCGGTGGCGTTGGACCGAAAACAGCGTCGCGATCTGGGACAACCGTTCGACACAGCATTACGCGGTGCAGGACTACTGGCCCGCGGTTCGAAAGATGGAGCGCGCCGGAATCATCGGCGACGCACCGTTCTGATCTCTCTTCCCAGCCCCGAAGATAAATTCATTCACTCGATCGGAGTCACGCTATGCATTTCCACGACGATTCACTGTTCCCCGAAACCCAGGACAAGCTTGTCATCACCGTTGCTCCCTACGGACCGGAGTGGGAGCCGGACGATTTTGCAGAAGACCTCCCTCTGTCGATGGACGAGCACGTCCAGCAAGCCGTCGACTGTTTCAACGCCGGTGCCACAGTTCTCCACATCCACGTGCGTGAACTCGACGGCAAGGGCTCGAAGCGTCTGTCGAAGTTCAACGAGCTTCTCGGTCGCTTGCGTGAGGCCGTTCCCGAGATGATTCTGCAGGTCGGCGGGTCGATTTCGTTTGCCCCGGAGGGGGAAGGTGCCGATGCGAAGTGGTTGTCCGACGACGTGCGTCACATGCTGGCGGAATTGGAGCCGGCTCCCGATCAGGTGACGATCGCGATCAACACCAGCCAGATGAACATCATGGAACTGATGACCGACGACGACATCGCGGGTACGTCGATGCAGCGTCCGGAATTGGCCGATACGTATCGGGAAATGACTGTGCCCGCCGGTCCGGAGTGGGTGGCAGAGCACCTGCGCCGGTTGCAGGCCGCTGGAATCCAGCCGCATTTCCAGTTGTCCAGTATTCCGCAGCTCGAAACGGTGGAGCGGTTGATCCGACGCGGCATCTACACGGGTCCGGTCAACCTCACGTGGGTCGCAATCGGCGGTGGCTTCGACGGCCCCAACCCGTACAACATGATGAACTTCGTCCAGCGTGTTCCCGACGGTGCGTGCCTGACGCTGGAAACGCTGATGCGTAGCGTCCTGCCGGTGAACACGATGGCCATCGCGATGGGCTTGCACGCTCGTTGCGGCAACGAGGACACCATCTGGGGCCGCAAGGGCGAGAAGATGACGTCGGTGCAGCAGATCGAGCAGTTGGTGCGCATTGCAGGCGAATTGGGCCGCGAGGTGGCTACCGCGAAGGAAGCTCGGGACATCTACCGGATCGGCGAGACGTATGCCGACACCGACGAGACGTTGGCGAAGCTGGGTTACGCGCCCAACCGCCGTATCGGCCAGCTGGGATTCACGCAGCACGCCTGAGTTCACACCCTCTCGTACAACAGTTCCGGGGGTACGAACCGCGACGGTTCGTACCCCCGAATCCCCCCGTCTACCTCGAGTACTTCCTAGGAGAGTCATGGGACTGCAAGCTCCCGCCACGCCACGTGTGGACACCGCGCTCGGAATCGGCGGACGACGAAAGTTATACCCGTGGATCGTTTTCGCCCTGGCTTTCGGTCTTCTGCTCTCGGACTACATGTCGAGGCAGGTGCTCAGTGCAGTCTTCCCGATCCTGAAAGCGGACTGGGATCTCTCCGATTCGCACCTCGCCTCCCTGAGCAGCGTGGTGGCATTGATGGTCGGGCTGTTGACGTTCCCGTTGTCGCTGCTCGCGGACCGCTGGGGCCGCGTCAAGAGCTTGATCTTGATGGCGGTGTTGTGGAGTGTCGCGACGTTGCTGTGCGCAATCGCTCAGACCTACGAACAGATGTTGGGCGCCCGGTTCCTGGTCGGTGTCGGTGAAGCGGCGTACGGCAGCGTGGGTATCGCCGTGGTCCTCAGTGTGTTTGCGCCCCGCGTGCACGCAGCTCTTGCCGGTGCCTTCATGGCCGGTGGATCGTTCGGTTCGGTCATCGGTGTGGCAATCGGTGGGTTCATCGCAGTCCAGTTCAGTTGGCGGTGGTCTTTTGCCGCCATGGCGATCTTCGGTCTGATTCTGGTCGCGCTCTTCCGCGCCCTCGTCACCGAGAAGAAGCTCACCGCTTACGCCGTCGAGGCCGCGCCGGATGCCGCCGGGGAAGCGGTGAGACACGACGGTTTTCGTGCGCCGGTGTCCTCGCTGTTCACCAATCCCGCCGTGTTGTTCGCCTACATCGGTGGTGGTCTCCAGATGTTCACCGCCGCTGTACTTCTGGCGTGGTTGCCGAGCTTCTTCAATCGTTACTACGATTTGGCCCCGGACAAGGCCGGCGTCACGGCTTCCGTGTTCGTCCTCCTGGTCGGAAGCGGGATGGTGGTCTGCGGTTTCATCACAGATAGATTCAGCCGCGACGATTCGGCGCGAAAATGGACCACCGCCATTGTCTACTGCGCCATCTCGTTGGTGACGCTGAGCGTCGGGCTCCGGTTGGGCACGGGGACAGCACAACTCGTGTTGCTCGGTATCGGTGCATTCTTCTCCGCCGGTTCGTCGGGGCCGACGGCAGCGATGGTCGCGAACCTTACCCATCACTCGATTCGAGCGTCGGCCATGGGAACGCTCACCGTCGCCAACAACCTTCTCGGGCTGGCGCTCGGTCCCTTCGTTGTCGGCATCCTCGCCGATCACCTGGGTCTTGTCGGCGCTCTACAGCTTTCGCCCTTCGTCTATGTCGTCGCGGCCCTCGCGTTGGTAGCCGGCAAGCGTGCCTATCCCGCCGGGATGAGGCGGCTGGCGACGTTGCAGAATCGGCCCGAGATCCTCGGCGCCACTGAAGTAACAGACGTTCGGAGCTCATGATGAATGAATCAACTACGGTAGTAATGGTTCCCGGTCTGCGGGATCATGTCGAAGATCATTGGCAGACTCACCTCGCGCGCAGGCTCGACAACGTTCTGACGGTTCCTCCCCTCGAGACCGACAAGCTCAGCCGCGATGCGCGGGTTGCGGCATTGAACGAGGTGCTGACAAGTGTCTGCGGGCCGGTGGTCCTGGTCGGGCACAGCGCCGGAGTCATGACAGTTGCTCACTGGGCGAGGGCGAATCATCGAGAGGTTGCGGGCGCACTTCTGGTCACGCCGGCGGATCTCGAACTTCCGCTGCCCGAGTCTTATCCGTCTCTCGAAGATCTCGACCGACACGGGTGGCTACCGATACCGCGTCAGCGTCTGCCGTTTCCGAGCACGGTCGCGGCGAGTCGGAACGATCCGCTGGCCGGGTATCGCCGAGTTGTGGGTTTGGCTGAAGGATGGGGGAGTCGGTTGCTGGATCTGGGCGAGGTCGGACACCTCAATCCGGCGTCCGGATACGGGTATTGGCCGCGGGCGGAGTCGTTGGTGCGGGAACTGCTCGAGTCGGTGTCGCGCGCTGCCTCGTCTCATGCCACGGATTCCGATGCGCAGGAGGAACACAGTCGTGCTTGATCTTGCTGCTCTGCTGGAAGACTCGGCCCGGCGGTACCCGGAACGGGATGCGCTGGTTCTCGGGGAAGCGAGGCTGACGTATGCGCAGTTCGACGCCTACGCGAATCGCATCGCCCATCTGCTCGTCTCGCGGGGTGTCGAGCCAGGTGACAAGGTGGCGTTGTCCTGCCCGAACGTTCTCGAGTTCCCGATCGTCTACTACGGCATTCTCAAGGCCGGCGGCGTCGTCGTTCCTCTGAACATTCTGCTCAAAGGGCGCGAAATCGCCTATCACCTGGCTGATTCGGAAGCAAAGCTGTACTTCTGTTTCGAGGGAAGTCCCGAATTGCCGATCGCTGAGTACGCCATCGCCGGGTTCGAGCAGAGCGAGACCTGTTCGGCCCTGATCGTGATCAGCGCCGAGTCGGGTGCACCGTCGTCGATCCTCGGAGTCGAGACTCTAGGCGAAGCACTGGCATCCGTGTCCGGCACGGAAACGCCTGCAGTCGCGGTTGTTCGTGAACCGACGGACACCGCGGTCATTCTCTACACCAGCGGCACGACCGGAAAGCCCAAGGGTGCCGAACTCACTCACTGCAACATGGTCTTGAATGCACTGTCGACCAACCGGTTGTTCGAGAGCGTTCCGTCCATGCATGAGCGTTATCTCCTGACTTTGCCGTTGTTCCACTCGTTCGGCCAGACAGTGACCATGAATGCGGGAATCTGCGTCGGTGCCACCTTGGTGTTGATGCCGCGCTTCGATGCGACCGCGGCACTCGAGATCATGGAACGCGAAAAGATCTCGGTCTTCGCGGGCGTCCCGACCATGTATTGGGGACTGCTCGGCGTGCTGGAGGAGGTAGTGAAATCCGGGGTGGATATCGAGACCGTTGCACAGAACATGCGGTGCGCGATCTCCGGTGGCGCAGCGCTTCCCGTGGAAATATTGACACAGTTCAGGGAACGCTTCGGTGTTCAGATCCTCGAAGGGTACGGGTTGTCCGAGACCTCTCCGCTGGCCTTGTTCAGTGGCCCGGAGAGCGACCCCCGGCCCGGTTCGATCGGCGTGCCGATCTGGGGCGTCGAAGCGCGGCTTGTCGACGACTCTTGGCACACGATCGCCGGCCCCGATGAAGTGGGAGAGTTGGCCATTCGCGGGCACAACGTCATGAAGGGCTATTTCAACCGACCAGAGGCGACGGCGGAAGTCATGTGCGACGGATCGTTTCGCACCGGGGATTTGGCACGGGTCGATACCGACGGAAATTACTACATCGTCGATCGCGCGAAGGACATGATCGTGCGGGGCGGATTCAACGTCCACCCACGCGAAATCGAAGAGGTTCTGCTCACTCACCCAGCCGTCTCACTCGTCGCTGTCGTCGGGGTGCCGGACACGAGCCTCGGCGAAGAAGTTGTCGCCTACGTGATCCTAGAGCCGAGTGAAGAGATCTCCGAATCGGATCTCGTGGAATGGTCGCGGGAACAGATGGCCGCCTACAAATATCCGCGCCGCATCGAGTTCGTGCCGTCGCTGCCGATGACGGCAACCGGAAAGATTCTCAAACGTGAACTGAATCAAGCATTTTCGATGGTCTGAGGAGATCGATGACTGACGTTCGAGCAAGTGAAGCTTTTCCCGTGACCCAGGCCATGAAGGATTCGGGTGGCTGGAATCCGTTGTGGGACGGACTTTCGGAGCTGGATCCCGAGTGGACCGAGCTGTACATGAAGACAGCAATGCAGCCCTGGAACAGTGGGGTGCTGTCACCTCAGGTGATCCAGTTGCTGTGCATAGCCGTCGATGCGGCGAGCACACACATGTACGCACCCGGCGTACGACGCCATATTCGCGCCGCGCTCGACATGGGAGTGACCCCGAAGGAGATTCTCGAGGTGCTGAAACTGACCACCGTCGTCGGGATTCATTCCTGCAATGTCGGCGTTCCGATCCTGATGGAGGAAATCGCGAACCGGTGAGGGCGGTCAGTCCCGCTCGCGGTTCTCCCGTTCCTCCCGCTGACGCTGGAGGAACGGGCTCGGGTTCTGTCCGCCGATCGGACCGTGGCCGAGGACTCCGTGCTCGTAGGCCGACTCCGCGTGCAGGGCAACGTCGATTCCGCGGGCCTCGTCTTCACGCGAAATGCGGAAGCCGAAGGTCTTGTCGATGAGCTTTCCGAGACCGTAGGTCACACCGAAGGCATAGAGCGCGACCACGACGACGCCGACGAACTGCTTGCCCAACTGCGCGAATCCACCGCCGAAGAACAAACCTTCCGGACCGCCCGTCATCACGGCCGTCGCGAGGAGTCCGATCAGCAACGAGCCGACGATTCCACCGACGAGGTGCACGCCGACGACGTCGAGGGAGTCGTCGTAGCCGAGCTTGTGCTTCCATCCCACGGCGTACGAGCAGACGATGCCGGCGATCAGACCGATGACGAGCGCACCGAACATGTTCACCGTTCCGCACGACGGGGTGATCGCGACCAGACCGGCGACGACGCCCGAAGCTGCGCCGAACGTCGTGGGGTGTCCGTCACGATTCTGCTCGACGAACAGCCAGCCGAGTAGTCCGGTGCAACCGGCGACGAGTGTGTTGAGGAAGATCTGCGAGGCCATACCGTCGGCCGCAAGGGCCGAGCCGGCGTTGAATCCGAACCAACCGAACCAGAGCAGGCCTACGCCGAGCAGGACGAACGGCAGATTGTGCGGACGCATCGACTCGGCCTTGAAACCCATCCGCTGGCCGAGGACCAGTGCCAATGCCAGACCCGACGCTCCGGACACGATTTCGACCACGAGGCCACCGGCGTAGTCGAGTGCGCCCATCTGGGCGAGCCATCCCTGCGGATTCCACACCCAGTGAGCGACGGGGACATAGACGAGCAAGGACCAGATGGGGACGAAGATCATCCAGGCGGAGAACTTCGCGCGGTCGGCGATCGCACCACTGATGAGTGCTGCAGTAAGGATTGCGAACGTCAATTGGAAGGTTGCGAACAACACTTCCGGGACATTCCCGTGCACGGTCGACGGGTCGATGCCCGCCATGCCGATGTGTTCGAGTCCGCCGATGATGCCACCGTGATCGTCGCCGAACACGAGGCTGTAGCCCACGAACAACCACGCGACCGTGACGAGTGCGATGGAGACGAAACTCATCATGATCATGTTGAGTACGCCCGTCGAGCGGACCATGCCGCCGTAGAACAGTGCGAGTCCTGGCGTCATCAGAAGTACGAGTGCAGTACTGACGAGCAACCAGGCAGTCGCTCCGGCATCGATGGTGGCGGGCACAGTTTTCTCCTCACGCACGCGGACCAGCCCGCGTGCACGGAACCCACGATGAGTGCGTGCGGTTTCCTCCGCACTGCGATTGTGTTGCGAACATGTTTCGGGAGAAGTCGGCGTTGCACCCGCACCGGACCACCTGTCGTGGGTCGCCGGTAGTCTTTGCGCGTGGCCCTGTACCGGAAGTATCGACCCGCGTCCTTCGCCGAGGTGGTGGGGCAGGAGCATGTCACCGCACCGCTCAGCACGGCCCTCGACACCGGACGCATCAACCATGCCTACCTGTTTTCCGGCCCGCGCGGCTGCGGAAAGACGTCGTCGGCGCGAATCCTGGCGCGTTCGCTGAACTGTGAGCAGGGACCGACGTCGACGCCGTGCAACGTGTGCGACTCGTGCGTTTCGCTGGGCCCGGGCGGCACAGGCAACCTGGATGTGACGGAACTCGACGCCGCAAGTCACGGTGGCGTCGACGACACCCGAGAACTCCGAGACAAGGCGTTCCACGCACCCGCCGCATCTCGCTACCGCGTCTTCATCATCGACGAGGCACACATGGTGACGGCGGCGGGTTTCAATGCGCTGCTCAAGATCGTCGAAGAGCCGCCGGAACACCTCATCTTCATCTTTGCGACGACGGAACCGGAAAAGGTTCTCCCGACCATCCGTTCGCGTACACACCATTACCCGTTCCGCCTGTTGGCGCCGTCGACCATGCGCGGACTCCTGGAAAAGATCTGCGCCCAGGAGGGCGTACCGGTCGAGCCTGCGGTGTATCCACTGGTCATCAAGGCCGGCGGCGGTTCCCCTCGTGACTCGTTGAGTGTCCTCGATCAGCTGCTCGCGGGCGCAGGAGAAGAAGGTGTCACGTATCCGCGCGCGCTCTCTCTTCTCGGAGTCACCGACGTCGCGCTCATCGACGAAGCAGTAGACGCCCTGTCTGCCAGTGACGGGGCCGCGTTGTTCGGCACTGTCGATCGCGTGATGGACGCCGGTCACGATCCACGCCGATTCGCGCTCGATCTTCTCGAGCGCCTGCGTGATCTCATCTTGATGCAGGCTGTTTCCGACGCCAGCGAACGAGGATTGGTCGACGCTCCGGAAGCGGAGCTGGTCACGATGCGTGAGCAGATTCAACGAGTCGGCCCGGCCACGCTCACCCGCTTCGCCGAGACTGTCCATGCCGGACTCAGCGAAATGCGTGGTGCGACGGCGCCGCGGCTGCTGCTCGAAGTGATGTGCGCGCGAATGCTGCTGCCGTCGGCCTCCGACACCGAGTCAGCTGTATTGCAGCGGCTGGAGCGCCTGGAACAAGGTATTCCGGCTGCCGGAGTCGCGGCTGCCCCTCGCGCGGCAGCAACGCCGGCACCCACCGTGCCGCCGCTCGAACCGGAGATTGCTTCCAAGTTCCAACGGCCCTCTCAACGCAAGGCCGAGCCTGAGGTGCGGCCGGAACCAGCCGCGCCTGCTCCAGCTGCGGCGCCGCCGGTTGTGGAGGCTCCTGTCGTCGAACCTCCGGTAGCGGCAGTTCCCGTCGTCGAGACTCCCACTGTCGAGATCGTGGAACCGCCGGTTGCCGAAGCTCCGGTGGTTGAAGCTCCGGTTGCCGAAGCTCCAATAGTTGAAGCTCCTGTGGTTGAACCACCGGTTACTGCTTCTGTCGAGGCGGAAGAGCTGATCGGGCTTGCCGAGCCGGAACCCGACTACGAGCCCGAGCCCGAGTTCGACGAGCCGGCGGTTGCCGAAGCGGCGCCGGTCTCGGCAGGCCCCACAGTCGAGACTCTCCGTGAATCGTGGAACACCTTGCGCAACAAGGTCGGTGAACGAAACAAGGTTCTTCCGGCCATGCTGTCCGCTGCGACGGTTCACGACGTGCGTGGACATGTCGTTGTCATCGCTCACGGCTCACCGGTTCTGGGTGCTCGTGTGACGCAACCGCACAACGCGGCGGTCATTTGCGAGGTCCTTGCCGAAATGTTCGGTGGCACTTGGCAGGTCGAGTATCAAGAAGGTGCGCCTACAGCGCCGACAGTATCGAGCGCAACCAAGGCGACGGAAGCTCCGAGCCGCCCTGCCGCTGCGCCCCGCTTCTCGCGGCCCAGTCAGGAGCGCGCAGCGCAGCAGCCCAAGGCCCCGCAGCCCCAGCGCGGAGATTCGGACGACATTCCGCCGCCCGAGGCCCCCGACTATCCGGAAGACCCTGGACCGGCCCCTGCTCCTGAGGTCGACTACGAGGCAACTCCTCCGCCTGCAACGCCGGAGGACGAGGACGAGATGTTTGCGGAGGCGGCTGAGCCCGCTGATCCGACTGCCAGACGTGATCCCGAGGATGTTGCAAAGGAACTCCTCAAGGACGTCCTCGGAGCTCGCCGCCTCGAAAGCTGAGTTGCCGAGTCGGTCCGTGTGCGTGAAACAGCTGTCGGAATCCAGCTGCACCACTGTGTGATCGAATTGTTATAAGTGCCGTTCTCTTTGTGTGCGCGCGTCTCGAAAGCGCGCCGGCTCGGCCTCGCAAAGCTGAATTGTATGTGGCTGGTTTGCTGGCACATTCGTTCGCTCAGTTCCGGTGTAACGAAACGTCGATTCGGACGATGGTCGCCGAAGAATATCTGGAATTTCTCGTTGTCTGATGGGCATTCGAGTGCTGCTGTTAAATTTCGGTGTGTCACGAATGTTCAGATTGATAGTTGTCGGATGTTTGATTTGCGGGGATCGACCAATTTGGGACATTCGGCGAATTGGCCACATATTCGGCATTGCGGCATTTCGGTGCATATTCAACTGAATATTTGCCGATCGCGAGAAAATGGCGGCCGAGAAACCGGGATCCGGTACGGATGTTCAAGCAGGAGCATGACCGGTTACGAAGCAAATAGGTAACTCCGAGTTACAGCTAACTCTCGATTGCTGTCAAATTGCTGAAACACGTTCATTGCGCCGAACAACCTTTGTTATTTGTTTATGCCTTGAGGTGAATCTGCGTTTTACACACCGATGAGGGCGTGGTTAGTCTTCGGTCGATTGAGTCTCCCGTGGATGCGCGCGAAAATAGGAAGTGTAAGATGACTGAAGATTCAACTAATCCTGCGATTGCGATAGTCGGGATGAGCATGTGGTCCCCCGGTGCACATGATCTGCAAGGATTTTGGGAGAACGTCCTCGCGCGTCGGATGCAATTCCGAAAGTTTCCGGAGTCACGGATGTCCCTCGACGACTACTGGAGCGCGAGCCCTGACGACGTCGACAAGACATACGCCGATCGCGGCGCGTTCATGGATGGTTTCGAATTCGACTGGGTCGGTCGCCGGATACCGGAGCGGACCTTCAAGTCGACAGATCTCACACACTGGTTGGCTCTGGAAACAGCACTCGGGGCTTTGACGGACGCGGGCTACAGCCGAGGATCGGTACCCACTGGACGCAGCGCCGCAATCGTCGGCAACTCCCTCACCGGTGAAGAATCCCGGATGTGGTCGATGCGTTTGCGTTGGCCTTACGTCAAGCGCGCACTCGCTGTGGCAGCCGAAGCGCGCCAGTTGGACAGTTCCGTCGCCGATGCTCTCGCCGAGACGATGGAAGAGGTCTACAAGGGCCCATTGGTGGAGCCGAGTGAAGACACTCTCGCCGGCATGTTGTCGAATACGATTGCCGGCCGGATCTGCAATTATCTCGACTTCAACGGCGGCGGGTACGTCGTGGACGGTGCGTGCGCGTCCGGAATGCTCGCGGTGGCGACTGCAGCCGAAAAGCTGGCGTCCGGCGCGGCCGACTTCGTCTTGGCAGGGGGAGTCGACGTCAGCTTGGATCCTTTGGAACTGGTGGGATTCGCCCGTTTGGGTGCACTGACCCGTGGCGACATGAACGTGTACGACGCAAGCCGAAGCGGATTCATCCCGGGTGAAGGTTGCGGATTCGTGGCCTTGAAACGACTCGAGGACGCCAGGGCGGACGGCGACTACGTGTACGCGACGATTCGCGGCTGGGGCATCTCCACCGATGGCAAGGGTGGAATCACCAAGCCCCGCGCCGAAACTCAGGCCGAGATGATCCGTCGCGCATACTCGCGAGCGGGATTCGCGGCCAGCGAGGTTGCCTTCGTCGAAGGACACGGAACTGGTACTCCCGTCGGAGACCCCGTCGAACTGGCCGGCGTCCAGCAGGCCGCTCAGACGGACGGGCCCGTCGAGGCTCGTAGCATCGGCATGACGTCACTGAAGTCGTTGATCGGGCACACGAAGGCGGCGTCGGGCATCCTTGCGCTGATCAAGGCGACCATGGCCGTCAATCAACGAATCCTTCCGCCGCTCGCCGGTTGCACCGACCCGAACCCGGCGTTCGGAACCGAAGCGCCGGCACTCTTTCCGCTCGTCAACGGTGAGATCAGAGATCCGTCCGAGAAGATGCGTGCCGGTGCGCAAGCCATGGGTTTCGGCGGTATCAACTGCCACGTCGCGATCGAATCGGCTGATGCACCATCCAGCAAGCTGACACCCTCGCAAGACGTCCGCACGATGATGGCGTCGTATCAGGACACCGAGGTTTTCGTACTTTCTGCAGATTCCGCGGTGGACTTGGCGACCCGAGCGCGGGATGTTGCAGATCTGGCGGTTCCGTTGAGTGTTGCCGAGCTGCTGGACTTTTCGGCGAAACTCTCTCGAGTGATCTCGCCGACCGCGCCCTTCCGTGCCGCAGTGGTGGCCGGACGTCCCGCGCAGTTGGCCGAACGCATGCGTCAGCTTGCCGTGATCTGCGAGAACTCCGCTCCTGCATCCGGTCAGGTGAAGGTCGTGAGCAACGAGATCTCGATCTCGAACGCCGTCCACCACGACATCGGATTCCTGTTCCCGGGACAGGGATCCCAACAACTAGAGATGGCGCGCGTGCTGATCGAGCGCTTCGAGTGGGCACGCGAACTGGCGACCGAGGCGGACGGCTGGTTGGAGGGAGTTGGAGCGGAGGCGATCACGCCTCGAATTCTGCGGAACCCGGTCAAGAGCGCTGACGCTGCGGAATTGGCGAAGTGGAAGCGGGATCTCGCCCAGACGCAGTTCACCCAGCCTGCCGTCGCTTTGGCTTCGCTGCTCTGGTTCGAGTACCTCCGCCGATTGGGTGTCACACCCAGTGCTGTCGCCGGCCACAGTCTCGGCGAGTTGACCGCGCTCTACGCGGCAGGAGCTTACGACCAGAAGACGCTGATCACCTTGGCTGCGGCGAAGGGTGCGGCCATGGCTGTCAGTGGTGGTGGAAACGGCGCGATGGCGAGCCTGACCTGCGACCGATCGACGGCTGAGGCGATCATCGCGGAAACAAAGGGTTACGCGACCGTCGCGAATCTGAATACGCCTACACAGACCGTGGTTTCGGGCACCAAAGACGCGGTCGACGATGTGGTTGCCATCGCGAAGACGCGCGGAGTGTCGGCTCAGGCGCTTGCCGTGTCGAATGCTTTCCACTCCGAGATGATGAACGAGGCCGAGCGGGAGCTGAAGTCCACTGCGCCCGTTGACGAGCAAGTCGATTCGCTGACTTGCCCCGTGTATTCCTGCGTCGAAGGGAAACGCGTACAGACGCCACTGGCACTTCGCGAATTGGTCACCAAACAGGTTGTCTCACCGGTCGACTGGGTCAAGACGGTAAGTGGAATCTCGCAGGACGTGGACCTGCTCGTCGAGGTCGGTCCCGGCCGTGTGCTGACCGGGCTCACCAAGGCGATCAATGGGACCGACGGCGTGCGCTGCTTCCCCGTTGCGTCCAAGTCCGGACGCGACGAGGACTTCAATGTCGCACTGGCCGCGATGTACGTACACGGCGCTCAGGTCCGATGGAACGAACTTTTCGACGGCCGGTTCGTGCGCGAATTCGTTCCTGCCGATCAGAAGGTGTTCATCGAGAACCTGGCCGAGGCGAAGCTGACGGTTACTTTTGCTCCCGAACCGCTCGCACTTGGTACGTCCGGCGGGGATCCGGCTGCGGCGCTGGCCGATTACCTGAGCCGACGCGGGACCTTCCTCGTCGACGTGATTCGTGCTGATGTAGGCAGTGGAGCGACTTCTCCGTCTTCTCCATCTGCTCCGACTTCGCGGGCAGTCACCAACGGCCACGAATCCGTGGCAGCGAAAGCTCCTTCGCCGGTTTCGGCTCCGGTAGTCGAAGAGCCGGCTGACGCGGGCGCTGGGTCCGTGGAAAGTGAGCTGATCAGGATCCTCGCCGATACGACGGGATTCCCCGCCGAGTCGATCACGACGGATCTGCGTCTGCTCGATGATCTGAATCTCGACTCGATCAGTGCGGCAGAGGCTATTTCGAAGGTTGCGCATCAGTTCGAGGTTGTCGACCTCGACCCTGCCGAGTTGGCCAATGCCACGATCGGAGAAGCAGCATCGCTGATCCTTGCGGCATCACCGAATCTCGGTTCTGCCGTTCCAGCAGCGAGTTCGGTGCAGTCGGACGTGTCGCGAATACTGCTCGAGGTAATCGCGGAGGACACCGGATTTCCGGTGGAGTCTCTCGATGTGGATCTCCACCTGCTCGACGACCTGAACATGGACTCGATCAAGGCTGCCGATGCGATAGCAACTGTGGCAACGCGATTGGGTGTTCAGGGTGATCTGGATCCGGCCGAACTCGTCAACGTCAGCCTGGGTGAACTCATCGAAGTGCTCGATCGATCCGCGAAAGAGAAGTCGGGGCAGCAGCAGCCGGTTGCGCGGGCGCTGCCGGTGAAGGCAAAGGGTCTATCAGCCGACAGCTTCACCTGGGTTCGCGATTACACCCTGGAAAAGGTTCGGAGCGAGACAGCGTTGCACGGAGTCCGAGACCTCACGGACACGACGTTTGTCGTCATCGGTGACGACGCCGGTTTGGTCGGAAGGTTGGAATCCGAACTGCGAGGGCGTGGTGCTCAGGTCGACATTCGCACATTCTCCGACGGCGCTCCTGCGAATGCACAGCACGTGGTTGCCGTAATGCCGCGTGTGACCGATGATTCCGTCACCGAAATCGGTTTGCGCCGTGGGATCGAACACATGTACAAGATGGTTCCGGCGCAGCAAAGTGGAGGCGCACGAACCACATTGGCAGTGATTCAGTTCACCGATGTCGAGTTGGGCAATCCGGCGCCGGTATCGAGTGCGGCGGCTTTTGCCGCTTCGGTGCATCACGAGCGCCCCGAACTGGATGTCCGCGTCATAGGATTCGACGGCTCGACTGCGGACGCGGTGGTGGCAACCACCGTCGTCTCCGAGTTGGATTCGGTTGCATCCTATGTGTTCGCGACTTACGACACCGAGATGGGACGCACGGCACTGCAACCGCGGGTTCTCGCCTCGAGCGACTACACCGTCCGCGAGAGCGGGTTGGGGAGTTCGGATGTAGTGGTCGTGACCGGTGGCGCGAAAGGCATCATGGCGCAATGCGCTCTGGCTCTCGGTCGAAAGACAGGCGCCGAACTAGTGCTGATCGGAAGCTCTCAGCGACAAGCGGGTGACGAAATCGCTTCCACTCTTGCGGACTTCACGTCTGCCGGATTGAGCGCTCACTACTATCGCTGCAACGTCACGGATGCTGCGGCGGTGGCCGGCGTCGTCGCCCAGATCGAGGTCGAGGTTGGGCCGATCACCGGGTTTGTCCACGGTGCGGGGGCGAATGTTCCGCGGCGGTTCGAGAGAGTCGACAGCGCTGCGGCTTTCAAGGAGGTTGCACCTAAGGTCCTGGGCGCAGCCAACTTCGTCGAAGCGCTCGCTGATCGCGACTTGAAGCTGTTCGTGGGCTTCTCCTCCATCATCGGATTCACAGGTATGCCCGGAAACAGCTGGTATGCATACGGAAACGAGCTTCTCGACGAAATGGTGATGCGGTATGCCGCCGGGCACCCGAAGACTCGGACGTTCTCGCTCGCGTACAGCGTGTGGGGGGAGACCGGCATGGGCGCCCGCATGGGCAGTGTCAACCACCTCGCGAAGATGGGTGTCATGCCGATTTCCACGGCTGCGGGAGTGGATCATTTCCTTCGTCTGGTCGACAGCGGACCCGAGGCGAGTCGTATCGTCGTGACCAGTCGACTCGGCGGTCTGGACACCTGGGCGCCGGCAGCACCGGCTCTGCCGGCGGTGTCGCGGTACATCGACCAAGTGGTGACCATCGAGCCGCAGGTAGAACTGGTTACCCGGACGACGTTGTCCACCTCAGCAGATCCTTTTGTCCTAGACCATGTCTGGAAAGGATCGGCGCTGCTTCCGACGGTGTTCGGACTCGAGGCGATGTCGCAGGCGGCGGCTTATGTCACCGGACGCGTGACTCTGGGCCGCGTCCGCATCGACGACATCAAGCTGGATCGACCGATCGTCGTCGACACGGTCGAGGGCACCAGAGTCGAGATCAAGGCAAGCGTCGTGGAGCAGGATCGTGATGCTGCAGGAACGCGGGTGCATGTCACGATCGGCACCGAACGGACCGGGTACGGACGGCCCCATTTCTCGGCCGACTTCATCTTCGGGCTGGACGAAACACTGCCGGAGTTCGAGAAGGAGTTGCCGCGACCGGTGCTCGACATCGATCCGTTGGACGATCTCTACTCGTGGTTGCTGTTCCAGGAGGGCGATTTCCGCCGACTCGAAGAGATCTCGAGCCTCGATTCCGAGCACATTCTCTTCAGCGCTATTTCGCGAGCCGACCGTAAGCAGCACCTCCTCGGTGATCCCTACTTCCTCGATTCCCTGCTCCAATCGGGTCAGATCATGGTTCCGCGGGAGATCTGCCTTCCGGTCAACATTGCGCGAATCGACATGTACGACGGACGATTCGAGGCTCGTTCGTTCACCGCGTACGCCTACGACAAGGTGCAGACAGAGACCCACATGCAAGCCGACGTGGCGGTGGTGAAGGACGGACGAGTGGTGATGCAGCTCGAGGGATATCGCTCCCAGATTCTCTCCCACGACGAAAGCCGTCCTACGGCTGAGGAAATCGCGGATCCGACTGCGCGCGACGCACAGATCATTCTCGACAAGCTCGCGCAACACAGCCGGGCGTTGGGAGTGAAGAGCCCGCGGGTTGTGGTCGCGCATACCCCGGGGATTCACGAGTTGACCAAGTCGGAACGCCACGAGCAGGAGAAACCGATCGCCGAGGCGGCCGTGAACATTCATCTCGATGAGGATGTGGTGATCAAATGAGTAATGCCTTTGCCATCGAATGGCAGGAAACCGGAAAGCCCGTCGTCGTCGGTGATATTCCGCCCTCTGTGGATGTCTCGCTCTCGCACGACGGCAGCAAGTCACTCGGTTCGGCCGGCGACTGGCCTCAGGGGTGTGACATCGAACCGATTCGCTCCCGAACCGCCGTGCAGTGGAAGGCGCTTCTGGGTTCGGCGCGGATTCCGCTGCTGGACGAGTTGATCGCAGGCGGCGAATCACTCGATCGTGCGGGAACCAGGCTGTGGGCGGCGGCCGAGGCGATCCGAAAGGCCACGGGGCAGATGTCGGTTTCTCTGGCGATGGGCGCCAGGGAGGACGACGCAGTGACCTTCCGCGGCGGCGCAGAGGGAAGCGTGGTGGTTCTGACTTTTCCAGCTCTGTTGACGGACAACGAGGAGCGGATTCTCGCGTTTGTGACTCATGAGGAGGATGCGGAGGAACCGGCGCAGGACCCGGCACCGCAGTTCGACTCCGGACCGTTGTCGGCGAAGTCTCTCGCGCAGTTCGATCCGATGGCCTACGGCTCCGACGTGCATGTGGTGGCCCGGAGCGGCTATCCGGCGGTGTCGATCCGGTTCCCCGTCGGGTTCCGGGACGCGTGCAACGTCGGTGGATCAGTGGGGTTCGCGAGCTTCGCGCTGTGGTTGGGCGCTTTGCGAGAGAGGGGAACCGGACCGATCTCGAAGCAGATCGTGGAGGACATGGCGACGGGTCGTTGGGGCATGGTGACCAACAACTCCGAGGTGTTCATCGATGCGAACCTGTACACCGACGACATTGTCGAGGGGACGATCTGGATCACCGAGCTCACCGGTCCGGATCGGGCAACCACCAATCTGCATGTCGAATGGTGCCGGGTCGACGGCGAGACGCGCACTCACATCGGGTGGAGTGCGATGCAGACGACGTGGGTGGAAATCCTCTCCCACGGTGTGGTGGCGGCACGGCCGATGCCGCAGTACTTCCACGATTTCATCGAGCCGATGACGATTCCGACGGGGACGAAGAACATCGCTGTTCCCACCGAACCGAAGAACGTCGATCGTGGTTCCGTGATCCGCTCGGCTCCGATGGTGCCGCGCAATCCGTACCTGCTCGAATCCGAGGTGTTCTCGACGACGTTGCAGGACGGAAACGTCGTGGGCAACATCTACTTCGGCAACTATTACATCTGGCAGTCGAGGGTTCGGGACAAGTTCCTGGTCCGTTCTCAGCGTGAGGCCATGGCGGCCAGAGGCGCTCTCGGGGAACTTCGTTGTGTGCACACCAGGGTTGAGCATCTGCGCGAGGTCATGCCGTTCGACGACGTCCTGGTCACGATGTCCCTGTCTGCCCTCTACGAGAGGGGGATCGACCTCGAGTTCGAGTACTTCAAGGTCAATGAGGACGGATCACGGGAGAAGCTCGCGATCGCTCGGCACAGAACTGTCTGGACGATGCCGGGCGCTCCGGGAGAACTGGAAATCTCTCCGCCATCGAAACTTCCACAGTCGCTGATCGATTCGGTGCTGGAGGCGATCGACGGAAAGTAGACGGGGGATTTTCCGAGATCGAAGTGGAGAGACGGGTTGCGTTTTCCTTGCGGGAGAACGCAACCCGTTTCGATGGGGAGGGGCATGTATGGGTATCGGGGTTTCCAGAAGATCGGTTCTGAAAGGGTCGGTAGTCGGCACAGCGGCTGTTGCTTTGGGCGCAAAGGCAGGTGCTGCTCCGGCGGGGAGTGTGGATATCGAGTCTCCGTTGATTTTTCATTCGCCGGAGTTCGAGCCGTTCTGTGACGAACTACCGTCGTTGTCAACGCTTTCCGGAAACGAGATCACACTGACAGCGCAAGTGGGGCAACATGCCTTTCATCGGGATTTTCCCTCGTCCCCAGCACTGTCGTACCGCAGCGGAGAGATCGGTGGCGGTTATCTGGGCCCTACCGTCGAGGCGCATTCCGGCGAGCCGATCATGTTGACGTTCGAGAACGATCTGACCGGACATCCGTTGGCAGCGGACATGGATATGACGCTGCACGGAATGCAGGCAGACTTTCGCGCTAACCCGCCGACGTCGTTGCACTTGCACGGGGGAGTCACTTCACCTGAGAGCGACGGCCATCCGGAGCTGCTGGTGATGCCGGGACAGGCTGCGATGCATCACTTTTCGCACGGTCAGGAAGCCGCCCACCTCTGGTATCACGATCATGCGATGGGCATCACCCGGCTCAACGTCTATGCCGGTCTGATCGGCAACTATCTGATCAGGGATGAATTCGACACCGGCGAACTGGGAAATCCGTTGGGGTTGCCGGCCGAGGAATTCGAGATCCCGTTGATCCTGCAGGAGAAGATCTTCACCCCGACAGGCGCCCAGAACGGCCGATCCACCATCTTGATCCCGGAAGGATCGTGGGAAGGCGGCGCGGTGGGCGACGTCGGCTTGGTCAACGGCAAGGTGTGGCCGGAACTGTCCGTGGCTCGGGGCCTTTACCGCCTCCGCATCGTCAATGCGTCGTCGGCAAGTGTGTGGAATCTTCGCTTCTCGAACATGATGACGTTCTGGGTCATCGGCAACGACGCCGGAATGCTCGACGCGCCCGTCGCGGTCAATGCCTTCCGCTGCGCACCGGGGGAGCGGTACGACCTCCTCGTCGATTTCACCGGACTGTCGGAGGGTTCGACGGTGGAGCTTCGCAACGACGAGGCGCCCCCGCTGCCCGCCGCTGTCATCGGTGAAGTGACTATGCCGCTGTTCTGCCGGTTCCGCGGCGACTCCAGGCGCGGATTCACCGGTGGTGTTCCGTCGCAACTGCGCGGTGGGCGCCGACAACGTGACGTTCTCGCCCGTGGGAGCAGCCGACGGTAATTCGCACGGTGACGGTGAGCCAGCAACTGGAACTGCGGAATCCACCGGCTCAGATGACGTTGAACAACCTGACGTTCAGCACCACGGACGTCGAGAGGCCGCGGCAAGGCACCGTCGAGCAGTGGAACATCGTCAACACCACGCCGGACCCGCATCCGATACACCTGCACCTGGTGAATTTCCGGATTCTCGGCAGGACACCCATGCGGACGCTGGAGTACTTGATCCGCCATCCGCAGCCGGTGATCGGCAACAAGTGGACTCCGTCGCCCGACGGGTTCGAGGCGGGGCCGATGATCGCGCCGGCGCCGTGGGAAGCGGGAATGAAGGACACCGTCAGGGTGGACGGCGGCACTGTCACCCGGATCATCGTGCGATTCCCCACCGCGGATGAGCTGGGTTTCGATCCCGACGCGATGTTCGATCGTCTTTCGGGCGGTGGGATGACGGGCGGTGGGATGACGGGCGGTGGGATGACGTGCGGCGGGCGCCACGATATGGCTGATTCTGGTCGACTCCAGGGATACGTGTGGCATTGCCATCTACTCGATCACGAAGATCACGACATGATGTTGCCGTATCGCATCGTGCCGTGAGTGCTTCCGGGGGCGCACCCGAAATGAACCGAAGCGGGCAGGCGTTCGCGCACCTGATCACCTCGGTCACCTAGCAGGATCGCTTCGGTCCTTCCCATGAATTTGGAACACGTTCTACAGTGAAAGGGCTGAGGTCTGTACCTCGGCCATGCGCCACCACCGAAGGCGGCGCGGACGATCTGCAGACCGGTTCGACGAATTACACGGAAGGAACACCTCACAGTGACCACAGAGGCATTCATTTATGAAGCCATCCGTACCCCGCGAGGCCGCGGCAAGAAGACCGGGTCGTTGCACTCGGTCAAGCCGATCTCGCTGGTCACGGGTCTGATCCAGGAACTGCGCGTGCGCTTTCCCGACCTCGACGAGGATCGGATCTCCGACCTCATCCTGGGCGTCGTCACCCCCGTTGGCGATCAGGGAATGGACATCGCCCGCGTTGCAGTCAACGATGCGGGACTGCCCGACACCGTCGGTGGCGTTCAGCTCAACCGTTTCTGCGCTTCCGGCCTCGAGGCCGTGAACATGGCTGCTCAGAAGGTTCGGTCCGGCTGGGACGAACTGGTGATCGCCGGTGGCGTCGAGTCGATGTCCCGCGTTCCGATGGGATCCGACGGTGGACCGTGGGCACTCGACCCCGCCACCAACTACGACAACTACTTCGTGCCGCAGGGCGTCGGCGCAGACCTCATCGCCACCATCGAGGGCTTCTCGCGTGACGACGTCGACGCATACGCCGTGCGCTCGCAGGACCTCGCCGCCAAGGCGTGGACCGGCGGATACTTCGCCAAGTCGGTAGTGCCGGTCAAGGACATCAACGGCATCACCATCCTCGACAACGACGAGCACATGCGTCCGGGCACCACGGCAGAGAACCTTGCCGGCCTGGCTTCCGCGTTCGGTGTGATCGGTGAAATCGGCGGATTCGACGCCGTATCGCTGCAGAAGTACCACTGGGTCGAGAAGATCAACCACGTTCACCACGGCGGCAACAGCTCGGGAATCGTCGACGGCGCTGCCCTCGTGCTCGTCGGTAGTGAGCAGGCCGGCAAGGACATGGGTCTGACGCCGCGCGCTCGCGTCGTCGCCACCGCCACCAGCGGCGCCGACTCCACCATCATGCTCACCGGCCCGACGCCGGCGTCGAAGAAGGTTCTGGCAGCTGCCGGCCTGACAGTCGACGACATCGACCTCTTCGAGATCAACGAGGCATTCGCTTCCGTCGTCCTGAAGTTCCAGAAGGACCTGAACATCCCGGACGAGAAGCTCAACGTCAACGGCGGCGCTATCGCCATGGGCCACCCCCTCGGTGCAACCGGCGCGATGATCACCGGAACGATGGTCGACGAGCTCGAGCGTCGTGGCGGCAAGCGCGCCCTCATCACCCTGTGCATCGGCGGCGGTATGGGCGTTGCCACCATCATCGAGCGCGTCTGACGCGGCGTCCGTCCTTCCAACGAGGCTTACCAGGAGTCAAGCAAAGTGACTGATCAGAACATCATCAACTGGGACCAGGACGCCGACGGCATCGTCGTGCTCACCATCAACGATCCCAACCAGGGCGCAAACACCATGAACGACGCGTACATCGCGTCGATGAAGGCCACCGTCGACCGTCTGGTCGCCGAGAAGGACTCCATCACCGGTGCCGTCATCACTTCCGGCAAGAAGACCTTCTTCGCCGGTGGCGACCTCAAGAACATGATCAAGGTCGGCCCCGAGCAGGCCGAGGAGATCTACAACCACAGCGTCGAGATCAAGGCAGACCTGCGTCGTCTCGAAACTCTCGGCAAGCCGGTCGTCGCCGCCATCAACGGTGCGGCGCTCGGCGGCGGCCTCGAGATCGCTCTCGCGACCCACCACCGCATCGCGGCAGACGTCAAGGGCGTCAAGATCGGCCTGCCCGAGGTCACCCTCGGCCTGCTGCCCGGCGGCGGCGGCGTCGTGCGCACCGTGCGGATGCTCGGCCTGCAGAACGCGCTCATGGGCGTCCTGCTCCAGGGGCAGCAGCGTGGACCCGTTCAGGCCAAGGAAGTCGGCCTCATCGACGAGGTCGTCGGCTCGGTAGAAGAACTGGTTCCGGCTGCGAAGGCATGGATCAAGGCCAACCCCGAAGGCGGCGTTCAGCCGTGGGATGTCAAGGGCTACAAGATCCCTGGCGGAACTCCGTCCACGCCGGCATTCGCTGCCAACCTTCCGGCGTTCCCCGCGAACCTGCGTAAGCAGCTCAAGGGCGCTCCGATGCCGGCTCCGCGCGCCATCATGGCCGCAGCCGTCGAAGGCTCGCAGGTCGACATCGACAACGCGCTGCTCATCGAGGCTCGCTACTTCACCTCGCTGGTGACCGGCCGCGTCGCGAAGAACATGATCCAGGCGTTCTTCTTCGACCTGCAGTCGATCAACGGCGGCGGTTCACGTCCGGCAGGCATCGAGAAGTCCACCATCAAGAAGGTCGGCGTCCTCGGCGCGGGCATGATGGGCGCGGGCATCGCGTACGTCTCCGCGAAGGCCGGCTTCGACGTCGTCCTCAAGGACGTCAGCATCGAGGCTGCAAACAAGGGCAAGGCGTACGCCGAAGGCATTGAGGCCAAGGCACTCTCGCGCGGCAAGACCACACAGGAGAAGTCCGACGCACTCCTCGCCAAGATCACCCCGACGGCTGACCCGGCAGATTTCGCCGGCGTCGACTTCGTCATCGAAGCAGTCTTCGAGAGCCAGGAACTCAAGCACAAGGTGTTCCAGGAGATCGAGGACATCGTCGATCCCAAGGCACTGCTGGGCTCGAACACCTCGACGCTGCCCATCACGGGTCTCGCCACCGGCGTGAAGCGTCAGGAAGACTTCATCGGCATCCACTTCTTCTCGCCCGTCGACAAGATGCCGCTGGTGGAGATCATCCGCGGTGAGAAGACCTCCGACGAGACTCTGGCTCGCGTGTTCGACTACGTCCAGGCGATCCGCAAGACGCCGATCGTGGTCAACGACTCGCGTGGCTTCTTCACCTCGCGTGTCATCGGAACCTTCATCAACGAGGCCATCGGCATGCTCGCCGAGGGCGTCGAGCCTGCCACCATCGAGCAGGCCGGTATGCAGGCCGGTTACCCGGCTGCGCCGCTTCAGCTTTCGGATGAGCTCAACCTCACCCTCATGCAGAAGATCCGCAAGGAATCTGCCGACGCCGCCAAGGCCGAAGGCAAGGAACTGCCGGCAGATCCGGCCGGCGAGGTCATCAACACCCTCGTCGAGAAGTTCGATCGTAAGGGCAAGCTCGGTGGAGCCGGCTTCTACGATTACGCCGAGGGCAAGCGCACCGGCCTGTGGTCCGGACTCCGCGAGAACTTCAACTCCGGAACCTCCGACGCCCCGATCCAGGACCTCATCGACCGCATGCTGTTCATCGAGGCGATCGAGACGCAGAAGTGCTTCGACGAGAACGTCCTGATCACCACGGCGGACGCCAACATCGGCTCCATCATGGGCATCGGATTCCCGGCCTGGACCGGTGGCGTTCACCAGTTCATCGTCGGTTACGAGGGCGGCACGGCTGGCTTCGTCGCTCGCGCAAAGGAACTCGCTGCGCAGTACGGCCCGCGGTTCACCCCGCCGGCTTCGCTAGGGGCATAGCCCCCGTGCGCCTTTTTGGTAGCCGTAACTACCAAAAAGGCGCACAGGGGTTTATCCCCAGCTTGTGAGATATCCACAGACGAACTCCGACAGCGAATTTCACGTCAGTCCTGTCGGAGTTCGGCCTGACGCTTGGTGCCATGACTACGTCTCATGGTGGAAGCGAGTTTCTCCGGATTCTCGATGCGCAATCCGGTCTGGTACGGCAACAGCAACTCTCGTCATTCGGATACAACCGAGGGATGCTGCGGAACTTTCTGGACCGCGGCGAATGGCAGCGCGTTCTACAAGGCGTGTATGCAGTGACCGCTGGCCCGCTCACCAGAGAAATGATCTTGAACGCCGCTTGGCTTTATGGTGGCCCGCAAGCGATTCTGAGCCACGACACTGCAGCTGAGGAATGGGGAATGCGTCGCATCGACGCAGACAAGCCAGTCCATGTCACCGTGCCCTACGGCAAGTCGGCTCGCTGTCAGTCCGCGACAATCCGCCGAGTTCCAGCGCGAACGTCGGGTGCACTTGTCAGAGTGGGTGGCGTGGTTCACCCCGGGGTAGTCGTCCACCGATCCCGAGCCCACCGATACATCGGCGTGCCGTCAGTCATGCCTCGAACGTCGCGGGCGGATACCGCGATTGATCTTGCGACCGCCGAATCCACAGCGCGAAGCGCCTACGTTTCACTCATCACCACGGTGACAAATGCGCGAATTCCGTTGAACGATGTGCGTCGTCGGATTGACGAACGAACACCACATCGATTCAAGGGTGCGCTTTCCGATGCGGTACGCCTCCTGGCAGACGGGGTGCAGTCAACGCTCGAATACCACTATGCGGTCGACGTGGAGCAGGCGCACGGGTTGCCGTCGGCCAGACGCCAGTCTCCGGTCCGCGTCGACGGCCGCACGCTGTACGAGGATTGCGACTACAGCGAATTCGGTGTGCCGCTGATCGTGCGTCTCGACGGTCGGTGGGCGCATTCCATGGCCGAGGTGGCATTCCGTGATCGCCGCCGTGACAATGCGGCAGAGCTGGCAGGTCGTCCGCGGTTGGTCTACGGATTCGACGAGGTGATGAAGACCCCGTGCCAGGTTGCGCACGAGGTGGAGACGGTCTTGCGGCGGGGAGGCTGGGTGAGGACGCAGTCGGGTGCCTGAGGCACCTGTGCGCCTTTTTGGTAGTGCCGACTACCAAAAAGGCGCACAGGGGCTTTGCCCCTAGGCCTTCCACCACGGGCGAAGCGGCACATGCGCCTCACCCTTGGGGCCGAGCTTGACGGCCAGAACCTGGTGCAGCTGAACGACATTGCGCTCGAACCCGAGTCGTGAGCCGGCCATGTACAGGCCCCAGACGCGGGCGGTTCCTTCGCCGACCTCGGCGACGCAGGCGTCCCAGTTGTCGACGAGATTCTGGCACCATCCGGCGAGCGTCAGTGCGTAGTGCTCGCGAAGGTTCTCTTCGTGACGCACCTCGAGGCCGACGTTCTGGATCTCGGAGATGATGCGACCCGAACCGGTGAGCTCCCCGTCGGGGAAGACGTACCGGTCGATGAATCCGCCTGCCTTGGCGCTGCTTCGGTTGTCCGGACGGGTGATGCAGTGGTTGAGCAGACGCCCACCCTCACGCAGCTTGCCCTTGAGGAACTCGAAGTACGCCGGGTAGTTTCCGACGCCGATGTGCTCGGTCAGGCCGATGGAGGACACTGCATCGAATCCGGTCTCGGCCACGTCGCGGTAGTCGGAGAAACGGACCTGGGCGAGATCGGCGAGGCCCTCGTCCTCGATGGCCTTCTGTGCCCAATCCGCTTGCTCGCGAGAGAGAGTCACGCCGATCACCTTGACACCGCGCCTGGCCGCGTAGCGGACCATCGAGCCCCAGCCGCAGCCGATGTCGAGAAGTCGATCACCCTTCTGGAGTCCGAGCTTCTCGAACACCAGGCGGTACTTGTTCTCCTGGGCTTCTTCGAGCGTCTGTTCCGCATTGTCGTAAGCGGCACAGGTGTACGTCATGGACGGGCCGAGGACGTACTCGTAGAAGGTGTTGGAGACGTCGTAGTGGTGATGGATGACTTCGGCGTCACGAGTCTTGGAGTGACGCAGTCCTTCTGCGACGCGACGCCAGCGAGGGAGATGTTCCTGGGGCGGCGGGGCGATGGGCCGCAACAGATCCCAGCCCAGGGAGCGCGTGATGCTGGCGAGCGTCAGTGCGGACGGGCGCTTGAGGTGGAGTTCGTCACCCATGATGCGCAGGATCTCGTACGGATCACCGGGGTGGACGCCCTCGGCTTCGAGATCGCCGGAGACGTACGCGCGGGCCATGCCGAGGTCACCGGGAGCTGTTGCGAGATAAGTGGTTCCGCGAGTCGACTTGAGGTGCAGTCCGTAGTCGGCATCTTCGGGGCCGGCGGTGCTGCCGTCGTACGCGGTGAATCGAAGCGGCAGCATGCCGTCGGAAAGCGTCTCGAGAATCTCGGCAATAGAGAGCTTGTCCTGGCTTTTGGAGTCTTTGAACGTGGTCATTTACGTTGCACCGCCTTAGAGAATAGATCCAATAAACGGGATTTCGGGTCGTAGCGTTCCTTGAGTCCGATGTACCGGTCGCCGCCGTAGTACAGCTCCTCGAAGTCTTCCTTCGAGTAGTAGGAGTCGGAGTAGAGCGATTTGTGTCCGTCGAAATCGCTGACCTTTTCTTCGATCAGTCGATTTGCTGCCCCCTCGCGCTCACCGGGAACGATCGGCACCGAAGACCAGAAGCCGATGTTGACGTAGGTGCGCTTGGGTTCGAGGGGGTAGAGGGGCCACGGCCGTGATGCAGAAGCGGCGGCAGGGCTTGGCTCGCGAAGACGCAACGGGCACAACCACAGTGGTTCGATCGGGATTTCCTCGAGGAACCACGAGACGAAGTCCGCGGTTCGTTCGATGGGTACCTCGACGTCCTGGACGACGCGTTCGCGCGGGGGCTTGCCCTTGCGCTTTTCGAGGCGATCTCCGATGTCGTACTTGTGGTCGAGGGCGATCAGCTTCCAGTAGAAGCTGCTGCGCAGGTACTGCTTGGGCCAGAAGCGCCGGATCTTCGGGTTCTGTGCACCGAAAGCTCGTGAGCACCAGAACCAGTCGGTGTCCCAGCGCCACAGGTAGTCGCGAATGGTCAAGCGATCCGTCTTGGGCTGGGTGAGTGACGAATGCTGGATCGACCGGTAGAAGATGTCCTGGTCGGTGTAATCGCTGACCGGGCCTTCCTCGTCGGTTTGCACGCCGAGTGTGAGGTAGCTCTCGGAATCGGTGAAGACCACCCCGTCGAGATAGTCGACGGCGATCCCGTCGTACTCGCGTTCGGTGACGATGCGATCCATCGTTTCTTCGAGCTTCTTCAACGAATCGAAGCGCACGTGGCGCAAGGCGACGTACTTCTTGACGGGTTCGAGTGCGATCTTCAATCGCGTCGAATAGCCAAGGGTGCCGTAGGAATTGGGGAAACCGAAGAACAGTTCGGCGTGTTCGCCGTCCGGTGTTGCGGTGATGATCTCGCCGCTTCCGGTCAGTACGTCGATTTCGAGTACCGACTCGTGCGGCAGGCCGTTGCGGAACGAGGTGGACTCGATGCCCAGGCCGGTCACCGCACCGCCCAGGGTGATGGTCTTGAGTTGAGGCACGACCAGGGGCGCCAGCCCGTAGGGCAGCGTCGCGTCGACGAGGTCCTCGTACGTGCACATGCCGGCGACGTCGGCTGTGCGCGCCTGCGCATCGACGGCGATGACACCTGCCAGACCGCTGACGTCGAGGCCGGGGGCCGACGTCTTGGCGCGAGCGCGGAACAGATTGGATGTCTTCTTTGCCAGGCGTACAGAAGCATCGGCGGGAATGGCGCGGTATGACGCGAGTAGGCGTTCGACGCCTTCTCTGTGCTGCTCGAACCCCATTTCACGCGCAGCATCGGAACCCGGGCCTTGCTTTGTCCGGATTCGATCTAACTTCTGAACTACCCCATTGAACGAGAGAGTCACACCCTGACGCTATCGGTAGTTGCGTGTGCAAGCTATCCGGAGGGGTATTAATGCCCGAATTTGATCGAGTTGTTGCAATCGAACTCGGTAAATGCTCCGAGTGGTGAACCAGCTCACACGGAATGGGTAGATCGTCGAGATACCCGGGCGCAGCAGGCAGTATGGAAAGGAATATCTGCGCAGTTCGAGGTGCGGATTCGGGTAGTCATTCGCGGTATCGAGCCGCGTTGGTCGAGCAAGGAGACGTAGGGCATATGGGTCAGGTCAATGCAATGAGTTCGACAGTCGTCACAGCAGCACCCGACAAGGTGCTCGCGGCGCTCTCGGACTACGAGACGGTTCGCCCGCGAATCCTGTCCGAGCAGTACCTCGACTACAAGGTCGTCGAAGGTGGCCAGGGTGACGGAACCGTCGCGCAGTGGACGCTCAAGGCGACGGAAAAGCGCTCGCGCAACGTCAAGGCGACAGTGACGGTCGACGGCAACGTCATCACCGAGAAGGACGCGAACTCCAGCCTCGTCACCACCTGGACCGTTGCCCCCAACGGCACCGGAACGACGGTGACGACGCTCACCCAGTGGCAGGGTGCCACCGGTATCGGCGGCTTCTTCGAGCGCACGTTCGCTCCGAAGGGTCTGCAGCGCATCCAGGCCCAGGTCCTGGACAACCTCAAGCGCGAACTCGTCTAACCGATCCTGCATCACCGAGATGGCGTCGTACCTTCACCGGTACGGCGCCTTCTTTCATGGGCCGGTAATGATCCGTCCGAATTCGGTGAGTGCGGGGTTTCCGCTTTCCCAGTAATCGCTGTGAACTCCGAACCCAGGCTCCCCGGGAGATCCGGTGAATACCTGCGCGCCGAATTCCGGATCCGACGGGTCGAACCCGTGGACTCCGAGGATCTTGGGGATCAATTGGACCGGATCCCAGAAGGCCGTCGTCGAATGAACATGGCGAGCCATCTCGGCCGAGTCGACGCCGTCCAGGCTCAGTTCGTTCACGCGCTCGGCATCGACGCCGGGGCTTGCGACAAAAACCAGTTCGTCGACGTCGAGGGAAGCGCCACGGGTAGTCGCAGCACCGATGACGGTGCTGCCGTAGGAATGACCGATCACCACGTTGTGCGAAGGCGGACCGTCATGCGAGGTTCGTAACCCGTCCTGGAAGCTGTCGAGCCTCGGCGCTGCGGAGGTGGCGTACCGATCCGAGGCTGCGTCGGGAATGCCTGGGGGAGCGTCGTATCCGGACCACAGGATCACTGATGTGGCTTCCGTTGGCGCCGCCCTGACCGCCGCGTCGTACATGGCCTTGGTTCGTTGCAGGTCTCCGCCGACGCCCGACAGCCCGGAGCCGGTTCCGGGAACCAGTGTTGCGACGTTGCCGGCGGCATCGGGATTACCGACTGCCACGACGGCATGCCCATCCGTGACCGAGAGAAGGAACGTGTCCGGTCGAAGTTCGCCGCGCACGGCCGTGTATCCGGCAGCTACCGTTCGATCCGGCAACTGCTCGAGCGCAGAGAGGTACCGCCGGTTGTAGTAGTCCCGGTCGAGAGCGGGAAGGCCGTCGCGGCTACCGATGGACGGATCCCACCTCGCCAACGCGTCTTTCTCGTTGGGCGTGAGCAATTCCCAGAGTCGGTGTAGCTCCGTGGGTGTCCCGGGGAGTGTCGACCTCCCGTCGAGGATGTCGACGACAGTGCGGTCGAGGCGATCAGGCTGATTGCCAAGGAGTGATCCGATCTCTCGGAATGCCGCACGCAGAGCAGTCGCGGCCCGGTTGTCTTCGTCGTCGAGTGCCGTCAATGCAGTGGAGATCTTCTGCTGAAAAACCTGTGCAGCCGTGGCGTTTTCGGAATCTTGCATGGCGTCGGCCAGATTCCATGGCTGCTTCGTCTCAGGTGCCGATACCGCTCCACTGTCTGACACCGTCAAGCCGTGTTCGAGAGTCGCCTCCTCGACCAGGTCCAGAACTGATTTTCGCGCCGCACCGATCGTATTGGCCGCTCCGCCATACAGATCCGCAACTACGCGAACTGCAATCGACAGCCGCGACGAGGAAAGCGAGATACCAGACCACTGCACTGCCGCCGCGCTCGACGCTTGTCCCTGCCAGAATTCGCGGACGGCGTCGATGCTGCGTCCGGCGTCATTGCCGAGGACTTCGATCTGCCGGTCGATGTCGATCAATTCCGAAGCGCTTGTGCGCAATTTCTCCGGTGACCATGTTCGAAGCTGAGAGACGGTGGGCTGCATCAGTAGGCTCCGCGCAGTTCGGACACCACTTCGCCCTCGGCAGCGTCGTACAGACGTGCTGCGGCAGCGGTTCCCGACGCCATGAGTCCCAATTGCGTAGCCAGGTACCGGTACGCGTCGGCGATGACGCCGGCATTCCCAGTCGACACAGCCGCGACAGCGGACGAGTTCAGGGCCGCCGCGGCTTCGAAAATCGGGCCGGCGGAATCGATCCCCGAGATCTGATCCGCGATTCGAGACAGATCAGCCGAAAGTTGCTGCAGAGCAGCGAAATCTACCTGAAGTATCGGCCCCATGGCAGAACCGTATCCAGGTGAGCGGGCTACCTCGGCGGTGCCGACATACCTGTGGACAAGTGGAATTTCTCCACAGAAGACAGGTCAGGGGGTTGTGAGGAAGGCCGTGACTCCGCTGGTGACGGCGGACGCATATTCCTGCTGACCGTCCGGGCTCGTCATGCGCGCTGCCTCGTCGGCATTTCGCATGTTGCCGAGTTCGACCAGAATCGACGGCCGCTGCGACAGATTGAGTCCCGTCAGATCGGCGCGTGGTGCCAGCCCGTCGTCACCGATGTAGGTCGACGGGGTGAGTCCGGCTGTGACGAGTGAGTCGCGCATGGTTTCGGCAAAGGTGACGGACGGGCCGGCCTGCACCGCGTTCAGCGGGGGCGCGGAGTAGCAGACGTGGAAGCCCTCGGCTCCGGCTGCTGCGCCGTCCGCGTGAATGCTCACCACTACGTCGGCGCCGGAGGAATTGGCAGCTTCGGCGCGTGCGTCGACGCAAGATCCGACGCTGATGTCGTCCGGTCGACTCAGGACCACTGTGGCGCCTTGGCCTTCGAGTTCGCTCTTGACCAGGCTCGCGACTTCCCAGTTGAAGGTGTGCTCGGGGAACCCGGCATCGGTGTTGGTGCCGGTGGTCTGGCAGTTCTTGGTGCCGCCGCGGCCCGTGGGGACCTGGGTGTTGATGCTGTCGTCGTTCGCCCCGCTGTGCCCGGGATCGAGGAAGACGACCTTGCCGGTGAGCGCAGCGGGGACGTCAGCGGCGACAGTGCTCAGCGGAGACACCTCGACCGAAGTCGTGGCCTCGGCAGTCTCGGTCGGAATCGTGCACGCAGCGCTCAGAAGCCCGGCCCCGACCACGGCGATCAGGGCAGTGGAGCGGAACACACGAGATGCCATGTTTGACCCTCTTGACGGTTTTACGGTGTCTGACTGGTTCCGGCGCACCCGCTCACGGTAGCGCGCACCGACTACGCTGGTGGGGATAACTCTGTAGAAAGGACCGCTCGTGCAACCAGGTGGAGCACCCGACATGTCTGCTCTGTTGGCTCAGGCTCAGCAGATGCAGCAGCAATTGATGGCGGCGCAGCAGGAAATGGCTCAGGCCGAAGTGACCGGTCAGGCCGGTGGCGGACTGGTTGTCGCCACGGTCAAGGGCACCGGCGAGGTTGTCGGTCTGCAGATCGATCCCAAGGTCGTCGACCCCGAAGATGTCGAGACGCTGCAGGATCTGGTGATCGGCGCGATCGAGGACGCTTCGCGTAAGGCACAGGAAGTCGCTGCTGAGAAGCTCGGCCCGTTGGCCGGCGGACTCGGCGGAGGCCTTCCCGGTCTCCCCGGCTTCTAGAAACGAGAACGCGTGTACGAAGGTCCGGTTCAGGATCTGATCGACGAACTCGGGAAGCTTCCCGGAGTCGGGCCGAAGAGCGCTCAACGCATCGCTTTTCACCTGCTCTCCGTGGAGCCTCCCGAGATCGACCGTTTGAAAAATGCATTGCAGCGCATCCGTGACGGCGTTCAGTTCTGCACGGTGTGCGGAACTGTCTCCGATCAGGAGAAGTGCCGCATCTGCGCCGACGCACGTCGCGATCGCACGGTGATCTGCGTCGTGGAAGAACCGAAGGACGTTCAGGCCGTCGAGCGCACCCGTGAGTTCAAGGGTCGCTATCACGTGCTCGGCGGTGCGCTCAATCCGCTCTCGGGGATCGGGCCTGACCAGTTGCGTATCCGGGAGTTGTTGGCTCGCATCGCAAATCAGGAGGACGGCGTCGACGTGTCCGAGGTCATCATCGCCACCGACCCCAACACGGAGGGTGAGGCGACAGCTACCTATCTCGTTCGCATGATGCGAGACATTCCGGGGCTGACGGTGTCTCGGTTGGCTTCGGGTCTTCCGATGGGTGGCGATCTCGAATTCGCAGACGAGTTGACGCTGGGTCGGGCATTGTCCGGCCGTCGTGAATTGTCGCGGAACGCTTGATGAGCGGCACGGAGCAAGGTCAGCAGGTGCGTCGTACGTCCGAGCAGACGCGTGCGCAGATCATCGCGTCGGCCGGGAAAGCATTCGCGACTCGGCCGTACCGCGAAATCACGCTCAAGGACATCGCCGAAGACGCAGGCGTCAGCGCACCGCTGATCATCAAGTACTTCGGTTCCAAAGAGCAGTTGTACGACGAGTTGGTCGACTTCCGGGCAGCGGCGGTCACGGTCTTCGACGCCCCGAACGACTCGCTCGGCGAGCGCATGGTCTCGCTGTTCACCAAGCCGTTGGAGTCGTACAAGCCGCTGTCCATGAGCTTGTTGTTCATGAGCGGCGTCAGTGAAGAGAGCAACCGCAAGCTGCGCGAGAACTATTCGACGCAGATGATCGACACCCTCGCCGCTCGCCTGTCCGGCCCCGACGCGAGATTGCGCGCGGAACTGGCGATGTCGATGGTGGTCGGAGTGGCGATCATGCGCCGACGGATGATGGCCGGCCATGCCACCGGCACCCAGGACGAGGTGGTTGCGCTGTACGCACCGCTGGTGCAAAAGCTGCTCGACGGGTGAGCGACGTCACAATTCTTGCTAGGTAAATATCCGTTCACCTAATGTGGGTGAACGGATATTTACCTAGTGAGAACAGGCGGTGTGGGGTGACGACGCTCGACCGTCCGCCGGGCACGCCTGCAGTCACCACCTCCGATGCGGGACTCGCGCAGCCGCGCTCCCGCTTCCTGTTCCCCATCGTTGTCGCCGCCGCAGTGTTCCAGGCTGTTCTGCAGACGGTCATCGTTCCACTGCTGCCGGAGTTGCCGCACTTCACCGGCGCTGGACGCACGGCCGTGTCCTGGCTGGTGACCGTCACGCTGCTGGTCGGCGCTGTCGTCACTCCCATCTTCGGTCGACTCGCCGACATGTTCGGCAAGAAGAAGATGCTTCTGGTTGCTTTCTCGATGATGACTCTCGGCTCGATGTTGTGTGCGCTGTCGTCGGACATCGCTGTACTCATCTTCGCGAGAGCGTTGCAGGGGGCCGGGTCGGCAGTCATCCCCATCGGAATCTCCATGCTGCGAGACGAATTGCCACGGAACAAGGTCAACGGCGCAGTGGCCATGATGAGTTCGACGCTCGGCGTCGGAACCGCTTTGGGCATACCGTTTTCCGCGATGATCGCGCAGTACTCGAATTGGCACGTCCTGTTCTGGGTAACCACCGCCATCGGGCTGTCCGTGACTCTTGCTGCGGTGCTGTTCATTCGAGAGTCCGAGCCGAATCCGTCGGGAAGATTCGACGGCGTCGGGGCGGTTGGTCTGAGCGCCGCGATGATTGCTCTGCTTGTGCCGATCACTCAGGGGTCGAGTTGGGGGTGGACCAGTGGAGCGGTGATCTCCATGCTGGCCGCGTCGGCGGTGCTGTTCGCGCTCTGGGTAATTCAACAGCGGCGCAACGTCAATCCGCTGGTCGACGTCCGTGCTCTCGTGAAACGTGCGGTGTTGATCCCGCATCTGGCGGCTCTGCTGGTCGGGTTCGCGTTTTTCGGGAACACGCTGATCACGACACAACTGCTGCAGGGGATGAAGGGGCCGGGTGCCGGGTACGGCCTGTCGATCATCGCGGCAGCGCTCTGCCAGATTCCGGCGAGTATCGCGATGGTGCTGTTCTCACCGGTTGCGGTGCGTATCACCGACCGCTTCGGTTCACGGACCGCGATGTTGACCGGCGCCGTGTTCCTCGCCGGCGGGTACGGGATTCACGCCGTTGCCGGTAAGCCACTGTGGGGGGTGGTTGCAGCACTGGGTATCACAGCGGTCGGGACTGCCATCGTGTACAGCACGCTCTCGCTGCTGATTCTGGTTGCCGTACCTCGTCAGCGACTGGCGGCCGCCAACGGGGTGAACTCACTTCTGCGGACGTCCGGAAGCACGATCTGCAGTGCGACGGTGGCAACCATTCTCGCTGCATTCGTGATCAGCGGTTCGGAACATTCCACGTCGTGGACCGGATTCTCCGTCGCCTACCTGGTGTGCGCGGGCTGCGCGGTGGTCGTGTTCGCGGTGTCGATCCTGTTGCCGCAGGGACGAACCCCGAAACATCTGGATTTGCCGGATCTGGTCAGGCGACCCTGAATCCCGAGAGGAAGAGCGTGATCATCAGATCCGCGAACTCGTCGGTGGTGTACTTCTGGCGATCCGGCCAATGCGTTGTCGACCACAAGGTGTCTCGTACCGATCGATAGAAAATTTCCGGTGCCACGTCTTTGCGGAAGATTCCCTGATCGACGCCTTCGGCAATCGCTTTCATCCAATGCTCGCGGACTTGGCGGGAAGGCCCGTCGACGGATTGCAGGAGATCGTTGTCGCGAAGATAAGCCCGATCGTTCTGGTAGATCGCCGTCGGGTGCGGGTGTAGTTCGATGACGACCAGCGTCTCGCGGATCAAGCCGCGCAGGACTTCCTCGGGGTCGTTTGCCGTCTTCTCCACCTGATCGAAGCGGAGCTGAATGTCGGTGATGAAGCCGCGCATGAGCTCGGCAACTATCGCATTCTTCGACTTGAAGTAGTGGTAGAGGCTGCCCGAGAACACACCGGCGGCGTCGCCGATCTCGCGAACGGTCGTGGTGGCGACACCCTTCCTGGCAAACAGCTCGGCTGAGCTCTCCAGGATCTTCTCCCGACGATCTGGTGATGCCACTGAAATCTCCACTGGTTGTCGGTCCTGCTCAGGGCAGGGTTTCGGGGGTGCCGGGCTGCCGGCGTCGAACGTAGCGCAATCCTGCCCGATAGCTCCGGCTCGAACCAATTCGTCGGTGAGATCGCGTGTTTCCACTTCCGGATTCCTATGCTAGCTTCAAAATCAAGCGCTTGCTCAACTTTCGTTCACGGAGGATTTCAGTGCAGAGCCTGCAGACGCAGTTTCCGAATTTCATCGGCGCAGAGGCCGAACCACCCCGCGTCGCCCGCTACGCCGTCAACGAGGCGATGATCCGCAACTGGGTCGAGGCGCACGACGACCGCAACCCGATCTACGTCGACGCCGAAGCCGCTCGCAGTACCGGTCGTCGAGACGTCGTCTGTCCGCCCGCCATGATCTCGACCTGGGTGATGGCGGGTTACCGACGTTATAGGCAGGTCCAGCAACTTCGTGCCGACGGAGTCTCCGAGGACTTCGCCTATTCACGACTGCTGGCGCTGTTGGACGAGGCCGGATACACCTCCGTTGTCGCGACCAACGTCGAGCAGGAGTATTGCGCGGAGCTGAGCCCCGGTGACCACGTCACCGCGCATTTCACCATCGAAGCGATCTCGCCGTTCAAACAGACGGCTCTCGGTCACGGGTGCTTCATCACTCTGTTCAAGAAGTACGTGGACCAGGACGGAAAGACGCTGGTCGAAGAGCGCTTTCGACTGCTCAGATTCAAACCAGATGCCCAGACAGATACCAAGCCCGAAGCCCAGGAGGTAATCGCATGAGCGAGACTGGCTCCCGCCACACCGCGGTGCCGAGACTCACCGTCACCGACGACAACGATTTCTTCTTCTCCGCGGCCAAAGAGGGTCGCCTCGAGATCCAACGGTGTGCGGATTGCAAGACTCTGCGCCACCCGCCAGCGCCCGCCTGCCCGGAATGCCGCTCGTTCAGTTGGGACACAGTCGAATCCACGCGGCGATGCACGTTGCACAGCTTCACGGTCATCCATCACCCGAAGGATCCTGCTTTCGAGTACCCACTCGCCGTCGGACTCGTCGATCTCGAAGAAGGCACGCGTCTGGTTGCCGACATCGCGGGGATCGATCACGAGGAACTCGACTTCGGCTTGGAACTCGAAGTGACCTTCTCCGAGCACGCTCACGGCGAGATGCTGCCGCAACTGAGGCGACGGGGTTCGGTGCAATGACGAAACTGATTGACTGCGAGATGGGTTCGGTCCTCCCCAGCCTCGAATTGCCGTTGGATCGAACGCTGATCGTCGCCACTGCGATCTCTTCTCAGGATTTCGAGGACGTGCATCACGATCCGGGCAAGGCCCAGGATCGCGGAACTCCCGACATCTTCATGAGCATCAACACCACCAACGGGCTCATCGACCGCTATATCACCGACTGGTCCGGCCCGGCATCACGGATCGTCAAAACATCACTACGGCTTGGTGTTCCGAACTATCCCGGAGACACCATGACATTCACCGGCGAGGTCACCGCCACAGACGGCCGGGCGCTCACCGTGACGGTTCTCGGGAAAAACGCCCGTGGAACACACGTGACGGCCGACGTGACTCTCGAACCGGTGGAAAGGGTAATCGCATGACACGAGGATTTTCGAGGCAAGCAGCCATCGCCGGAATCGGCGCAACCGAGTTCTCCAAGAACTCCGGCCGTAGCGAATGGCAGTTGGCGTGCGAATCCGTGATCGCCGCACTCGACGACGCTCACATCGAGGCAGAAGAGGTGAACGGATTTGCGCTGTTCACCATGGAGAACAATCCCGAGATTGCGGTCGCACGCGCCCTCGGGATCCCGGAATTGACGTTCTTCAGCCGAATTCCACACGGCGGCGGCGGTGCCTGCGCACCGGTTCAACAAGCAGCGCTTGCCGTCTCCAGCGGAGTTGCCGACGTTGTGGTCGTCTACCGTGCCTTCAACGAAAGATCAGGTCACCGATTCGGCGCCGGCCCGCCACCTTTTGCGTACAACGCGTCGACGGACCAGGAGTATCGGAACTGGATCAACCCGTACGGGCTTCTGACCCCGGCGCAGCAGGAAGCCTTCCTCGCCAAGCTGTACATGCACAAGTACGGGGCAACAAGCGCCGACTTCGGCCAGATCTCGGTCCTCTCACGCAAGCATGCGGCGAACAACCCCAAGGCCTGGTTCTACGAACGCCCGATCACTATCGAGGACCATCAGAACTCACGCATGATCGCCGATCCCATCCGCCTGCTCGACTGCTGCCAGGAAAGTGACGGCGGACAGGCGCTGGTCATCGTCAGTGCGGAGCGCGCCCGCGACCTGCCGCACAAACCTGCGGTCATCAGTGGCGCTGCGCAAGGTGTAGGTCCGCAACAGATTTCGATGAGCAGCTACTACCGCGACGACATCGACAGCATGCCGGAAGTCGAACTCGTGGCGCGCCAACTGTGGGACCAGGCCGGTATCGGGCCGGACGACATCGATGCCGCAATTCTCTACGACGCTTTCACCCCGATGGTTCTGCTTCAACTCGAGGAGTACGGATTCTGCGGTCGGGGCGAGGCAAAAGACTTCATCGCCGACGGCAATCTCGAGCTGGACGGTCGCCTGCCGATCAACACCCACGGCGGTCAACTCGGTGAGGGATACATCCACGGCGTCAACGGTATTGCCGAAGGTGTTCGCCTGATCCGCGGCACCTCCACCAATCAACCGACCAAAACTCTGGACAACGTGCTCGTGACCGGCGGCTCTCCCGTCCCGCACAGTGCGCTCGTCCTCTCGGCAGATCGCTGAATCTGCCGCCTATTCGAGAAAGCAGGAACAAGATGAGCGAGCGGATCACCTACGCCAGGGCCACCCACGGCGAGGAAGAAATACAGGCTGTTGTCGACGTCTTGCGCAGCGGGCATCAAGGATTGCGCATCGGCAAGAACGTCTTCGAGATGGAAGAACGTATCGCGGCCTTGGCCGGCAAGAAGTTCGGTGTCATGTGCAACTCGGGATCCTCGGGTTTGTACTTGGCAGTCGAGCTGCTCGGACTGCCTGCCGGCAGTGAGATCATCACGTCGCCGTTGACGTTCTCCACCGACATCGCACCGATCGTGCGTGCCGGTCTGGTGCCGGTGTTCGTGGACGTGGAACCCAACACGTTCAACGTCGACGTCACCAAGATCGAAGCCATGGTCACCGCGAAGACCGGTGCCATCCTGATGCCGAACCTGGCCGGCAACTGCCCAGACTGGGACGTCATCCGTGATATCGCTGATCGCCATGGACTCAAGGTGATCGAGGATTCGTGTGACGCGATCGGCGCCACGCTCCGCGGTACTCCCACCGGGTCTCGGGCGGACATCGTCGTCACCAGTTTCTCGATGGCACACATCATCACGTGCGCGGGAACCGGTGGAATGGTGTGCGTCGACGACGAAGCCAGCCGTGACAAGGCTTTGCTGCTTCGCCGCTGGGGCCGTCGTAGCGAGCCGAACCTGTTCGGCAGTACCAAGTCCGGCCGAGTCTTCCGTGAAGAACTCGACGGCGTCGACTACGACAACGACTTCATCTTCGAGCTCATGTCGTGGAACTTCGAGCCCTCCGAACTCGGCGCAGCTTACGGCGTCGTGCAGCTCGACAAGCTGGAACAGAACTACAAGACGCGTAAGGCCACATTTGCGGCCTTCACGGCGGCATACGGCGCCCATCCTGAATTCTTCACGACGCCGGTAGAACTCGACGGTCTCGACACGGCGTGGCTGTGTTACCCGGTGATGATCAACGAGAACGCCCCCTTCACGCGCAGCGACCTGCAGGAAGCCATCGAGGCCGACGGTATCGACACACGAACTGTGTGGAGCGGCAACGTCACTCGTCATCCGATGATGAACAACATCGAGTTCCGTCAGCCGGCCGAAGGATTGCCGGAAGCCGACGCGGTTTTCGCCCGAGGAATGACACTCGGCATGAGCCACGGCCTGCGTGACGACGAAGTTGCCCGGATTGCGGAGAGCATCAATCGCTTCGCCTCGAAGTTCAAATAGCATGACGAGGCGCTTCGAAGGACGCCGAGCGCTTGTCACCGGTTCCAGCCGCGGAATCGGTGCAGGCGTCGCAGAGAGGCTGGCAGCGGAAGGCGCTGACGTCGCTCTCGTGGCCCGGACGCTCGGCACGCATGCAACCCTGCCGGGCAGTCTCGAAGAGACTGCTGCTCGAATTGCCAAGTACGGAAACAAAGTCGAGATACTTGTCGCAGATCTGACGGACGAGCAGCAGCGCGACACCGTTGTGCCGCTGGCGATCGAGAAGCTTGGCGGGACGATCGACATCCTGGTGAACAACGCGGCAGCGGCGATCTATCAGCCGCTCTCGGATTACCCACTGCGGCGGCGACGGTTGATGTTCGAGGCAAATGTCCATGCACCGCTCGATCTGATGCAAGCCGTGGTGCCGGGGATGGTGGCAAACGGACACGGCTGGATCGTGAACGTGTCCAGTGGCACCGTCAAACCGTGGCATGGCCCGCCGTTCACGTGGGTCGAACCGGGAACTGCCATGACCGTGTACGGCGCCTCCAAAGCAGCGCTCAACAGGATGAGCAACGGCATGGGCGTGGAACTCTACGGCCAGGGGGTTCGCGTCAACACGGTTCAACCGCGGGCAGCGGTGCTCAGTGAGGGCGCCAGAGTCCTGGTCGGTGAGACTATCCGGCCGGATCAGGTCGAATCTATGGAAGAAATGGTGGAAGCGGTCACAGCGCTGTGTGATTGCGACACCGAGTTCACCGCGCGCTCGAGCGTCAGCTTGGACCTGATCGACGAGTGGTCCCTGACCGTGCGTGGTCTGGACGGCGCAGCATTACCGGAGAACCCAGCATTACGAACCGAGGAGTTGGCATGAAGCCCGTCATCGTGGACGCAGCACGAACGCCGTTCGGCAAGCGTGAGGGTTGGCTGTCCGGAGTCCACGCGGCGGAACTGTTGGGTTATGCGCAGAAAGGCGTGCTGGATCGGGTGGGCGTGGATCCTGGCGCGGTCGACCAGGTCATCGGCGGCTGTGTGACGCCTCTCGGTGAGCAGTTCGGAAACATCGTGCGTACGTCCTGGATGCATGCGGGCCTTCCGTTGAAAGCGGGCTGCACCACGATCGACGCGCAGTGCGGAACCGCGCAGCAATCGGTGCAGTTGATTGCCGGGCAGATTGCCATCGGTGCAGTCGACGTGGGTGTGGCATGCGGTGTGGAACTGATGTCCCGCGCTCCGTTGACGTACAAGGTGGGTACCGGCCTCGGAACACCACGTCCGGAGTCGTGGTCACTCGATACCGTCGATCAGTACACCGCGGCCGATCGGATTGCTGTCAAGCGCGGTTTCAGCCGCGAGGATCTCGACTCCTTCGGGCTGCGCTCGCAGCAGCGAGCCGCAGCAGCATGGGAGGCAGGACGCTTCGACTCGCACATCATCGATGTGGTCGCTCCGGGCTCTGACGCTCCGGTCCATCGGGATCAGGGTCTGCGCGAATCGAGTCTCGAAGGACTCGCGAAACTGCGGACCGTTCAAGAGGGCGGATTGCACACCGCTGGAACGTCTTCGCAGGTCTCGGACGGTGCGAGTGCCGCTCTACTGATGTCCGAGGATCGAGCCAGGATGCTCGGCGTGCGGCCACGGGCAAAGATATTGGCGCAGTGCGTCATCGGCGGAGACATCGAGTTCATGCTCGACGGCCCCGTGGACGCGGCAAACATCGTGCTCGGACGCACCGGTCTGACGATCGACGACATCGACCTGTTCGAGGTCAACGAGGCATTTGCTTCGGTACCGATGTCGTTCGCGCAGGTTCACGGCGTCGATCCCGAATTGCTGAACGTCAACGGTGGTGCGATCGCACTGGGCCACCCGGCCGGTGCAACCGGAATCAGACTGTTGGCCAATGCCATCGACGAACTGGAGCGCCGGGACAAGTCCATCGCGCTGATCGCGATCTGCGCGTCCGCCGCAACCACCTGCCTGATTCTCGAACGCATCTGACAAGAACCGAAGATTGAGGAACCTGCCATGGCACTGCCCCTGCTCGAAGATCACCGTGACCTGGCGGAAGCGGTAGCCGCATTCGCGAACCGCTTCGGTGGAATCGCCGATACGCGCAGCAACGTCAAGCGGTACGCCGCCGGTGATCGGCCGGACTCGTGGGATGGATTGGTCCGTCAGGGACTGCACGCAGTGCACCTGCCGGAGCAGTACGGCGGTGACGGGGCAGGTCTTGCCGAACTGGCGGTGGTAGTCGAGCAATTGGGTGATGCGCTTTACCCGGGACCGTACGTTCCGACGGTCATTGCCAGTGGGATCCTCGCAAAAGCTGCCGGCCCGGCTGCGGAATCAATGCTGACCGAATTGGCTGCCGGTGCAACCGGAGCAGTCTGCACCGGCGTGGGATTGCGCGCGGCTCGCAGCGATGCAGGGTGGACCGTGAGCGGTTCTGCCGACCCGGCTCTAGGTCTGCCCGGAGCCGATGTCGTTCTCGTGCAAGCGAACAGCGACGACGGCGAGTTGTGGTTCCGGCTCGAGCAGTCGTCTTCCGCTGCGGTGGAGGTCGAAGACGGAGTGGATCTGACACGCTCGATCGGGACGCTGACGTTGACCGATCACAAGGTCGACGCTGGGCTGATCGTCGAGGGTCTCCAGGCGCACCGAGTCGAACTGATCGTCAACACGGTGTTGGCTGCGGAGGCGAGCGGTATCGCCGGGTGGGCGCTACGCACCGCGGTCGACTACGTGAAGTCCCGGCAGCAGTTCGGCCGTCCGGTCGGAAGCTTCCAGGCAGTTCAGCACAAGGCGGGCATGATGCTGGTCCGCTCCGAGATTGCCTGTGCCGCAGCGTGGGACGCCGCTCGGTCCGAAGAGCACGACGAGGATCAGCACAGACTTGTCTCGGCTCAAGCTGCGTTGGCCGCTTTGCCCGTCGGCATCGAGAACGCCCTCGAATGTGTCACGTTGCTCGGCGGAATCGGATTCACTTGGGAGCATGACGCGCATCTGTACTGGCGCCGGGCAATCAGTATCGCTGCGGTGGCGGGTTCCGAGGTGAAGTGGGCACACACGTTGGGAGACCGGTCTGCCGATTCGGAACGGGATTTCTCCTTTGTCGACCCGGACATGCTGCCTGAACTACGAGAGCAGGTTCGCAGGGTTCTGGACGAGGTTGCGCTGCTGCCCGACGACGGAACCACCAGCGCCAGTTGGGCGCCGGCCAAGGGGAGCGCTCGACGCGCCCGATTTGCCGACGCCAAACTGGTTGCCCCGCACTATCGGGCGCCGTACGGGCTGGGAGCAGGACCGAGAGAACAGGCCGTCATCGCACACGAATTCGCGATGCGAGGTTGGGCTCAACCGTCCACGGTGATCGGGGAATGGGTGCTGCCCACGATTCTCGAACACGGCAACGCCGAGCAGCAGGACAGGTTCGTCGAGCCTTCGCTGCGCGCCGACATCATCTGGTGCCAGCTGTTCAGTGAGCCGGGCGCGGGATCAGACCTGGCCGGTCTGAGCACGAAAGCGCGCAAGGTCGACGGTGGCTGGGTCCTGTCGGGTCAGAAAGTGTGGAACTCGGGCGCGCACGAGGCCGATTGGGGAGTATGCCTGGCGCGTTCCGACGCCGACGCTCCGAAACATCGTGGGCTGTCGTACTTCCTGGTCGACATGACCTCGAAAGGTATCGACGTACGTCCGCTGAAACAAGCCACCGGTAAGTCGGAGTTCAACGAGGTATTCCTCGACGACGTCTTCGTCCCGGACGACTGCCTGGTGGCGGAGCCGGGGCAAGGGTGGAAGCTTGCTGCGACAACGCTGTCCAACGAACGCCTGAGTATGGGCAGCACGCTGCACCACGGTTCGAGTCGGCTGTTCCGTCAGGTTATTGCCGACGCGAGCCACGACTGCCCTCGCGAAGACGCAGTGGAGGGCCTCGGCCGCAGTATCTCTCGTGAGTTGGCACTGTCCGCGATGAATCTACGCGGGGTGTCGGCGCGACTGGCGGGTCAGGAACCGGGCTCCGAGATCAGCGTGTCGAAGGTGTACAACGCCCTGGCGCAGCGTGAGGGCTCGCGGGATCTGTTGCGACTGCTCGGACCTCGTGCCGCCGTTGTCGACCCGTCGGCGAATTACGCGATAGACCACATCGGACTTCCCTCGATTCTGTTCGGCGGCGGAACCGTCGAAATTCAACTCAACGTCATCGCGCAGCGCGTACTCGGCCTGCCGCGTTCGTAGATCTTAGGAGTTTCACCATGTACTTGGATTTGTCGGAGGAGTCGAAGACTCTGCGCAAGGAATTGCGGGCGTACTTCGCGGAGATCATCAACGACGAAGACCGCCGTGCTCTCGTGGATCAGACCGAAGGCGGCCCCGTCTTCGATCGCATTCTGCGCCGAATGGGTAAAGACGGTTGGCTGGGCTTGGGGTGGCCGGAGGAATTCGGCGGTCGGGGCGAGAACCCCGAAGCTCTGTACGTGTTCTACGACGAGGTGATTCGCGCCAATGCGCCGCTGTCGCTGGTCACGCTGAACACCGTCGGACCCGCTCTGATCAAGCACGGGACGCAAGCTCAGAAGGACTTCTTCCTGCGTCCGATCCTGGCGGGCGAGTTGATCTTTGCCATCGGCTACACCGAACCCAATGCGGGCACCGATCTCGCGGCCCTCGAAACACGCGCCCGCATCGAGGGTGACGAGCTTGTCATCAACGGCAACAAGATCTTCACCAGCGCCGGTGTGTTTGCCGACTGGGTCTGGCTTGCCGTTCGCACCGATCCCGACGCGCCTACGCATCAGGGCATTTCCGTGGTCCTGGTGCCGACCAATTCGCCGGGGTTCTCGGTCACCGAAATTCACACCGTGGGCGGAATCAGCACTTCGGCAACCTATTACGAAGATGTTCGGGTGCCGATCACCAATGTCGTCGGTGAGCTCAATCAAGGGTGGAAGCTCATCACCAACCAGCTCAACCACGAACGTGTTGCCCTGGCGGCACGCGGTGGTATAGCCAACGAGCTCTTTGCCGAGGTGGTCGAATGGGCAAAGACCGAACCCGCCGGTGACGGCCACGTCTACGACATCGGCTGGGTACGTGAGAAATTGGCGGAAGTCTACGCGCTGCTCAGTGCTGCCGACCTGATGAACCTACGACTGGTGGCGGACGTCGCCGCCAACACCTTGGGCGGCGGGGATTCGGCCGCGGCCAAGATCTTCGGTACCGAAGCCGTCGTCAGTGCGTACGGCATGCTGCAGGAAGTGCTGGGCGCCAAGGGCTTACTGCGCCCCGGCACACCCGGAGCGGTACTGGAAGGGCGGGTCGAGAACCTGGGTCGACGCGCACAGAACAACACCTTCGGCGGTGGAACCAACGAAGTGATGCGTGAAATTGTCGCCGCAAAATGTCTGGGCATGGCGCTTGCTGCGCGTCGCCGGCCCGCTGCACAGAACGAAAAGAGCTGACATGGAATTCGAATTCGACGACAACTTGTCCGCCGTGCGGGATCTGAGTGAATCGATCTTCTCGGCGAAGTCCGGAGTGGACCGACTGCGGGAAGTGGAGGGCGCCGGCGGTTTCGACGCCGAACTGTGGAAGCTCCTCGCCGACTCCGACGTTCTGGGAATTCCTCTGCCAGAGGAAGTCGGGGGAGCGGGACTCGGAATGCTAGGCCTGGCAGCGGTGCTCGAACAACAAGGCCGCCGGGTCGCCCAGGTGCCGCTCTGGTCGGTGATTTCGACGGCGGCGCTGCCGATTGCCGAGTTCGGCAGTACGGAGCAGAAAGCGTCGTGGCTTCCGGGACTGCTCGACGGCTCGGTGATCGTCACCGGCGCCTTCGACACCGGCTACAACGCCGAGACGGCAGTTCGCGCCGAGCCGGCTCCTGACGGCTGGGTTCTGTCGGGCCACGTCGACTCCGTACCGGCCGCCGAGTTCGCTGCCGCACTGGTGGTTCCGGTGACGATGCCGGACGGCAGTGTCACCGTGATGATCGTGCCGACGGACCGGGACGCGCTGGTGCGTACACCGCTTGCGGTGACGAACCGCGAGAGCAACAGCGCTGTGCAGTTCGACGGGGTTGCGGTTACTGCAGCTGACGCACTTCCCGCGGACGGCGCGGTGGTTCGAGACTGGACGTTACGACGTGCGCGGGTCGCTCTGGCGGCCCTGGCTACCGGCGTCTGCGAGGAAGCGCTGGCGATGACGGCGAAATACACCTCCGAGCGAGTGCAATTCGGACGTCCACTCTCGACCAACCAGGCAGTTGCCGTCCGGGCCGCCGACGCGTACCTCGACACCGAGAGCACAAGATTGACCACCCACCGCGCTGCCTGGCTGATGGACAGCGGAGTCGAGAGTGAAGCGGAAGCGGCTGCGCTGGTCGCCAAATGGTGGGCGTCGCGCGGCGGTTTGCGCGTGGTGCACGCGACCCAGCACATGCACGGCGGAATCGGCGCGGATGTCGACTATCCGATTCACCGCTATTTCCTGTGGGGACGGCAGATCGCCTTCACTTTGGGGAGCGCGGGGGCGATAGGCGCCGAACTCGCCGATCAGTTGGAGATCCGAGCCCAGATCGGGGCGTCGGCGTGAATATCTGAGACGACAGGTTCCAGTCACGGGCAGCGCGTCGGCAATCATCGCGCTACTCTGCCCTTCGTGAATCGCACTAGTTCGTTCATCAGGCCGTTGGTTCCGCGGGACCCGCACGAGCCGCACCGGGTGGCGACGCCGCTCGAACTGCTCACCGACCTCTGCTTCGTCGTGGCGGTCGCTCAAGCGGCCACCGGTCTGCACCACGCGATCAGCGAAGGGCATGCGGCTTCGGGCGTCGGGCACTTCGCGATGGCTTTCTTCGCGATCTGGTGGACGTGGCTGAATTTCACGTGGTTCACCTCGGCGTACGACAACGACGACGGAATCGCCCGGCTGCTGACCATATTCCAGATCCTCGGATCGCTGGTCCTTGCAGCCGGCATCGTCCGCTTCTTCAACGACGACGCCCTGCTGATCATCGTCGGCTACGTCATCATGCGAATAGCCCTGGTCATCCAATGGCTCAGGGTCTCGCGGAACGACCCCGAGCATGCGCTCACGGCGCGTCGATACGCTCTCGGAATCGTGTTGGTCCAGATCGGTTGGATCGGTTTCTACTTCGTGCCGTCCGCCGTTTACGTCCCGACGTTCCTGGTGTTGGTTCTGTGCGAATTCGCGGTACCGATCTGGTCGGAGAAGCCGGGCATGACGCCGTGGCACCCGCATCACATCGCGGAGCGGTACTCGTTGTTCTTCATCATCGTTCTGGGCGAGACGATCCTTTCGACCACCATCGCGATTCAGGACGCCGTGGACGGTGAGCATCCGGCAGCGCAGGTCACCTACGTCGTGATCGGCGGCATTCTGATTGTCTTCAGCCTGTGGTGGTTGTACTTCCAACGCAATGCAGGCGAAGTGATCGGCGGTGACAACGTCTCACCCTTCGTCTGGGGGTTCGGTCACTACTTCATCTTCGCCGCCGCTGCCGCCATCGGTGCGGGGTTGGCCTCGCGCGTCGACTTCTGGACTCATCACGGTGACGGCAGCGCGTTGGTGACGGGTGCTGCCGTCACCGTTCCGGTCGCGGTCATCCTTGCCGCCTTGTGGTTCATCCACATTCGACTACACGACTCCTCGGTACGCACCCTCGTGCCGTTCTCGGTCGCGATAGTCGTCGTGCTCGGTGGTACCTACACCGCGGTGCCCGAACTGGTCGCGGGACTGGCCTGCGCCGCGCTGTTGGCCGTGGAACTGATTCTGACCGAGGGCAAATCCGAAACCGTCTGAACCGGGTCAGCGAATCGCGAGTCGCTCCTTGCGGAGCTTGTCGACCTCGGGCAGATGCAGGGGTTCAAGCTCGTTCACACCCAAGGCGCGCATGAGCAGGAGGTCCGCGAGTTCGGGGTTGCGAGCCAAAGCGGGTCCGTGCATGTACGTCCCGATCACCGAACCCTGCACGACGCCTTCGAATCCGTCGCCGACGCCGTTTCCGACACCATGGGTGACACGTGCGAATCCAGAGGCTGAGCTACCCAGAGTTGTTCCGCCGCGGTGATTCTCGAAACCTGAGAGGGGCGCGGTGAGTCCGTCGATCAGCGGCTTCGTGATGACTTCGCCGATGGAACGCTTCTCCTGCGGCGAGGTTGTGACGTCGAGCATCGAGACACCGTCGACGCGTTCGCCGCTGGAGGTTTCGTACCAGTTGCCGAGCACCTGAATGGCAGCGCAGATCGCCAGAACCGGTGCGCCACGCTCTGCGGCGCGTTGCAGACCAGGGTATTTCGCGAGGTGACGCGTTGCGAGGCGCTGAGCGGAATCCTCGGCGCCACCCAACGTGTACACGTCGAGCGAATCGGGGACCGGATCGCTGAGGGTGATGTCCACGATTTCGGCGTCGTAGCCGCGCATCCGCAGACGCTGACGCAGGATCAGGGCATTGCCGCCGTCGCCGTAGGTGCCCATGACGTCGGGGAGTACCAGACCGATGCGAACTGTCGAGTCAGACATTGCGAGACTCCTTCGCGATGGCAGTGTTGAGGTCACGGAAGGCTGTGTAGTTCGCCAGTACCTCCACACGTCCGGGAGGGCAGGAAGCGATGGCGCGCAACGGGTCCGGGTCGAGAGTGTGCTCGACGCCCGCGTACGTGAGGCGAACTGCCAGATCTGTTCCGCGTTCACCGGCGGCCACTACCTTGACACCTTCGAAGTGCTCGAACTTCACGTCCCACAGCCAGGAGAGGTCCTCGCCGTCCGGCACCTGACCGTTCACCGCGATGACCAGACCGTCCACCGTGGGATCGATCATCGACAGCGCTTCCTGCCAGCCGGCGGGATTCTTCGCGAGCAGCATGTGAACGGAGTGCGGTCCGACCTCGACGGTGCTGTATCGACCCGCGACTTCTTGAACCGTCGATGCGGCGGCAACTGCCCCGACCGGATCTGCACCCAAAGCCGCTGCAGCCGCTACGGCCTGAGCTGCGTTGCCGCGGTTGGCTTTTCCTGGGAGGGTCAACGTCATCGGAATCTTCAGGCCGTCGGGGCCGTAGAGATTGTCGTCGTCGAGCCACCAGGTCGGCTCGGGCCGCGCGAAGTCGGAACCGGTACTGCGCCAGTGCTTTCCCTCCCACACGATGGGTTCGCCGGTGCGCGGGCAGCTGACGGAATCGCCGGCCCAACCGCCGCCGGCAGCAACCCACACGACGTTGGTGGCGTCGTATGCCACGGAGGTGACCAGTACGTCGTCGCAGTTGGCGACGATCACCGCATTCGGATGCGCGTTGACGCACGCGCGCAGTTTCCGTTCGATCATGTTGATCTCGCCGACCCGGTCGAGTTGATCGCGGCTGAGGTTGAGCAGCACGATCACTTCCGGGTTCACGGCGTCGGCTACGTGGGGGACGTGCAGTTCGTCGACCTCGAGTGCCGCCAGCGTCGCATCGGTACGCGCGGCCAGGGCGGCCACGATCCCGGCATCCATGTTGGCGCCGTCGGCCTGCGTGGCGACGTCACCGAGTGTCGCGAGCGCTGCGGCGGTCATACGCGTGGTCGTCGACTTGCCGTTGGTGCCGGTGACCACGACGGTGCGCTTGCCGCGTCCGAGCTGAGTCATGAGCGTCGGGTCGATCTTGAGGGCGATCAGCCCGCCGATCATCGAACCCTTGCCGCGACCGGCCTTCTGCGATGCCCAAGATGCTGCTGCGGCAGCTCGCATGGCGAGCTTTCCGCGCGCTGTGATCGATAGTCCAGTTCCCACGGCCCGAGTTTGGCACAGGGCGTCGTCAGACGCCGAGTCGCGCCGGTGGTGAGGCTGCAGGTGTGTCCGAGAAAACAGTGTTCGCGGGCTTACGCCTCATCTGTGCGGCGCTCGCTCCGGCGATCACGATGACCGCCCCGACCAGTGACAACGGGCTCGGATCCTCGTGCAGGAACAGCCAGGACGCGCCGATTCCCACGACTGGCACCAGCAAGGAGAGCGGCGCCACCATGCCGGCGGGATAGCGGCCCATGAGCATCGTCCAGAGCCCGGATCCGGCGATGGTGCCGAGCAGAATGATGTAGGCCAGTCCGACCAGCGACGGCCAGGCGTCGGCGCTGAATGCGGTGCCGAGTGCGTGCCAGCCGACTGTGGGGCCTTCGACCACGGCTGACAGTGCGAGCATCGGTAACGGCGGGATGACACACATCCACAACATCAAGCGCATCGGTGCAGGCTCGCCGACGGTGTTTGCCGCAGCCAAGCGGCTGCCGAGATTGCCGAACGCCCAGGACAGGCCGCCGAGGAGTGTGAGGACGACGGGCAGCAGTGCCGCGTGGTGCGAGCGGTCCCAGCCGATCAAGGACATCCCGCCAACGGCGACGGCGATACCGGAGACTTGCCAGACGCTGAGCTTCTCGCGGAGCAGGAAAGCGCCGAGTAGGACGGTGAACGGTGCTGACGACTGCAGGACAAGTGATGCAAGGCCCGTCGGCATCCCCGAATGCATCGCCCAGAAGAGGAAGACGAACTGGCCGAATCCGAAACCGAATCCGTAGAGCAGCAGCCAGCGGAGCGGCACCTGTGGACGCGGCACGAAGATGACCACCGGAATCGCGATGATCAGAAACCGCAGCGCTGCGAAGAAGAACGGCGGGAAATGATCCAGGCCGACGCGAATGGCCAGGAAGTTCAGACCCCACAAGACGATCACGGTCAGGCCGAGGAGACGGTCGCGGGGAGTCATGCGTTAATCGTGAGCCTTACGAAGCATCAGAACAAGCGAATATAGATGCACTATCCATGTAGTTTTGCTACATGGATATTCGTCACCGTATGGATGCCACGCGCTTGCGAATCCTCCGCGAGCTCGCCGACCGAGGAACCGTCGGCGCTACTGCTCTCGCCCTCTCGATGACGCCGTCCGCCGTCTCGCAACAACTCAAGATCCTCGGACGAGAAGCGGGGGTCTCGCTCCTCGAACCGGACGGGCGCACGCTGCGCCTCACCGACGCGGGTCGAGCGCTGGTGCTTCGCGCCGACGACGTGGTGGCGGCGCTAGACCGGGCGGCGGACGAGATGGCGTCGTACCGAGGCTCGCCGCGGGGAAAGGTGCGAGTCGCGTTCTTTCCCTCCGGCGCGGCGCTCCTGCTGCCCGGTGTCCTGACGGCGCTGAAGAACTCGGACGTGGACATCGACGCCTACGACGTCGACAAACCGGCGTCCGCCGTCCCTGGGCTGTTGGCCGATCACGATGTGATCCTCACTCACCGTGACGAACGCGGAGCCGAGACGTCGTTTCCCCGGGTAAGCGTGCAACCGCTGATGCGTGAACCGATCGATCTGGTGCTGCGGCCTGATCATCCACTCGCCGAGCAGGATTCGGTCCGGCTGGAACAATTGGCCGACGAGAACTGGATAAGCGTGCGCGGCGGGTTTCCGGTCGACGACGTTCTGCTGTCGGTTGCGTCGGTAACCGGCGTCCAGCCTCGCGTCGCTCATCGGATAAACGATTTCCGCGTCATCGAAGAACTGGTGGCGGCGGGCCACGGCGTGGCTTTGATGCCGCGATACGCGATCACGCATCCCGGAGTTTCGAGGAAACCGGTGGCGGGAGTGCGCGCTGCACGAGTTTATGAATTGGCAACTCGGTTACACGCCAACCGCAGTCCGGCTATCGGAGTCGTGCTCGACGCCTTTCGTGACGTCGCGCGTGCTGTCGGTGAATGAAGGCTGTCGGTGAATGAAGGGCCGTTGGTGAATGAACGGCTGTCGGTGAATGAGCAGCTGTTGGTGAATGAACACAAAACGGGAGCGACACGATTAGTGTCGCTCCCGTTTCGGTAGTGCAATCCTCACGGTTTAGTGAGGGTCGCTTAGTGAGGGCCGGTATCAGGCGAGAGCCTTGGCCTTCAGTGCTGCGAATTCTTCTTCACTGATGGTGCCGGCGTCGAGAAGTGCCTTTGCATCTGCGATGGATTCGGCCGGGGACTTTCCGGCAACCTCACGGATGTAGCTGTCCTGTGCGTTCTTGACCTGCTGCGCAGCCTCGAGGGACCGCTGTGCCATTCCGTCACTGCGAACGATCAGGTAGACGAGCGAGGTGAGCAGCGGAATGAAGAACAGGAAGACGATCCAGATTGCCTTCACCCAGCCGGAGGTCTTGTGATCGCGGAACAGGTCGGTGATGATCGAGAAGAGCAGGATCAAGTACGCGATGAACGCGAAGCTGATGATGATCAGCCAGAGGAAGTCCCAAAAGGAATCCATTGTCGAGCTCCATTTCACAAGTCGGATTTGTCTGAGCTGACTATCTCACGCGCACGTGGCGTCTGCATCATCCTCGATGGGTGAATTCTTTTTGTTAACTTCGCTAACCGACTCTTTCGGGACCAATGTCATGCCGAATCGAAAACATCGACCGAAAATCTTCAGTGCTCTGAAAACGACCCTGGCCCCACCCGAAAATCGGGTGAGACCAGGGATTGTTCACGAGTCAGGAGCTGAGTGTCAGCTGGCGCGGTTCACTGCCGAGACCACAGCGCGCAGCGAGGCCGTCGTGATCGACGTGGCGATACCCACACCCCAGACGACGGTGCTCTGACCCTCCGGGCCCGTCACGGCGCACTCGACGTAGGCCGCGGCCTGGGCGTCGTCACCGGCGGACATCGCGTGCTCGGAGTAGTCGAGGACACGAACGTCGAAGTTGATGCTTCCCAGCGCGTCGACGAAGGCAGCGAGCGGGCCGTTGCCGGTTCCCGAGATCTCCTGCTCCTTGCCGTTCACCTTGACGATTGCGGTGATCGCATCGGTGCCGCCGTCCTCCTCGGACGCGGTGACCTTCTGCTTCATGCGCTCGAGCGGGGTGATGGGAGCGAGGTACTCCTCGTGGAAGACGTCCCACATTTCCTTCGGCGAGACCTCGCCGCCCTCGCCGTCGGTGATCTTCTGGACCGACTGCGAGAACTCGACCTGCAGACGACGCGGCAGCACCAGACCGTGATCGGCCTTCATGATGTATGCGACGCCGCCCTTGCCGGACTGCGAGTTCACACGGATGACGGCCTCGTAGCTGCGGCCGACGTCCTTCGGGTCGATCGGCAGGTAGGGGACCTGCCAGAGAATGTCGTCGACGTCGGAGTTCTGGCTGTCGGCGTCGACCTTCATGGCGTCGAGGCCCTTGTTGATCGCGTCCTGGTGGCTGCCGGAGAACGCGGTGTAGACCAGGTCGCCGCCGTACGGATGACGCTCGTGGACGGGCAGCTGGTTGCAGTACTCGACCGTGCGACGGATCTCGTCGATGTTCGAGAAATCGATCTGCGGGTCGACGCCGCGCGTGAACATGTTCAGAGCGAGAGTGACCAGGCAGACGTTGCCGGTGCGCTCACCGTTGCCGAACAGGCAGCCTTCGATGCGGTCCGCGCCGGCCTGGTAGCCCAGCTCGGCTGCAGCGACACCCGTGCCGCGGTCGTTGTGGGGGTGCAGCGACAGGATGACCGAATCGCGGCGGGCCAGGTTGCGGTGCATCCACTCGATGGAGTCGGCATACACGTTGGGTGTAGCCATCTCGACGGTGGCGGGCAGGTTCAGGATGACCGGGTTGGCCGGCGTCGCACCCAGGGTTTCGGTGACGGCGTCACATACTTCCTTGGCGTACTCGAGCTCGGTGCCGGTGTAGGACTCGGGCGAGTATTCCCAGCGCCAGTTCGTGTCCGGGTACTTCTTCGACTCGGCGAGGACCAGTTCGGCGGCGTCGGTGGCGATCTTCTTGATCGTGTCCTTGTCGGCGCGGAACACGACGCGGCGCTGCAGAATCGAGGTGGAGTTGTAGAAGTGCACGATCGCGTTCTCGGCACCTTCACAGGCCTCGAACGTGCGCTTGATCAGCTCGGGACGCGACTGCGTCAGCACCTGGATGGTGACGTCGGACGGGATGGCGCCGTCCTCGATGATCTCGCGAACGAAATCGAAGTCCGTCTGGCTCGCGGACGGGAAGCCGACCTCGATCTCCTTGTAGCCCATACGAACCAGGAGATCGAACATACGACGCTTGCGCGCCGGGCTCATCGGATCGATCAGCGCCTGGTTGCCGTCGCGCAGGTCAACGGCACACCACTGGGGTGCTCGGTCGATGATCTTGTCCGGCCAGGTGCGGTCGGGCAGCGTGACCGTCTCGACCTCTTCGGCGAACGGGCGGTAGCGGAACGTCGGCATCGACGAGTTCTTCTGCGTGTTCCACGCAGGCTGGTCGGACGGTGCCGGCTTCGTGGGCGGGGTGATGGTGCGAGTGCCGGTGGTGAATGCGTCAGCGGGGGACATGGGTGTGATCTCCAGGATTGTGGACCCGGCCTGTTGACCTGTTGGTCAAGACCATGAGTCCGGAAGGCTTGGTCGACCGGCGCACAAAAACCCCGCGGCGGGAGGCCAGTCTGGATCAGACCCCGTCGCGGCAACCAAGAAGGAGTGCGCGCTGCATGCACAGCACTCTACTCCTGGATTTCGCGAGAAATCGGTGGGGTTCGCCCTCATGTCCAATTTGTCGCCGAATTGTGCTGCCGTTTCGGCCCCGAAAATGGTGGACTGTCGTCCATGGATCCCCGAATCGCCGTGGCGAGGACGTACCTCGACGCGCTCCGCAGTCACGATGGCAGTTCCGTACCGCTGGCTCCGGACGCGGTACGCCACGAGGTCGGGCTCAAGACCGGATTTTCGGGGAATCATTTGCGGCGCAGCCTTTCCGGAGGTCCTCAGTATCGCGTGATCCGCGACATTCGTGAGGTGGAGTGGACGGTCGACGGGGACGACCTGACGGCTGACTACCTCCTCGACGCCGGGTTGTTCGGGCGGAACCTGATGACCGTTCGGGTTACCGAGACCTTCCGGATACCCGCTGACGATCACCGCATTCACCACATCACCGCGAAGATTCGACCGGCGCGCGCCAAGCACACGTGATGCGCTCGATCCGCTGGATCGTCTGTTCACTGCTGATCGTTCTCGCTGGTCTCGGTGCTGCCGGCTCGGTGCTCGCGCTGTTCGTCCACACCCAGGTGAACGACACCGACAGTTACGTCGAGACGGTTGCCCCGTTGGCTTCCGAACCTGCTGTCCAAGCGGCTGTCGTTGATCGGCTGACCGAGGAACTGACGCAGCGGTTGGACCGGTTTCCGCAGGTGGTGACGAGACAAGCCGAGAAACTTGTTCGGGAGGCGGCTCAGTCGTTGGTCTCCAGCGACCAGTTCGCGACGCTCTGGACCGCGGCCAACCGTCAGGCGCACGCGCAACTTGCTGCGATGGTGACCGGCAGAGCCACCGACGGCATCGTTCGGTCCGACGACAGCGGAACAGTCACCTTGTCCCTCGAGCCGATCATGACAGAACTGCGGACGAACCTCCGCGATCGCGGATTCACCGTCGTCGATCGTCTTCCGACGTTCGATCCGCAGTTCGAGATCCTGCAATCCGACGAGCTGGTGCGGGCCCAGGACCTCTCGAACACTCTCGACCGGGCAGCGGCCTGGCTGCCGTGGGTGTCGCTGGCCTGTGCGATCGCGGCCGTCGCAGTTGCGCCGAGGAGAATGCGCGCACTGTCCCTGGTCGGGCTGGCGACGGCGGTGGCGATGATCGCCCTGTTGGTGGCGCTGGCCGTCGTGCGGCGGGTCTATTTACAGAATTCAGACATACCGTCATCTGAGGCGGCAGTCGCGGTGTACGACGCGCTGGCAGTTTCGCTGGTCAGCAGTATCCGCGTGCTTCTCGCCTGCGGAGTTGCCGTCACGGTGGTCGGTTACGTTGCCGGTGGCTCGCGTTCTGCGACGTTGATGCGATCGCGGATCTCGCAACTGATCCCGCGCGGATCTGAGGCGAACAGCAGTACGCATCGGGAAGTCCCAGGACCACCTCGGTAAGCTCGACCTCTGGTATCTGTAAACAATTTCGACCTGGAGGTAGAAACGCGTGGCTCTCGTCGTCCAGAAGTACGGCGGATCCTCGGTGGCAACCGCCGAGCGCATCCGACGAGTCGCTGAACGGATCGTCGAGACCAAGAAGGCCGGCAATGATGTCGTCGTCGTGGTGTCAGCGATGGGCGATACCACCGATGAGCTGCTCGATCTGGCTCAGCAGGTGTGCCCTTCCCCGCCGGCCCGTGAAATGGACATGCTGCTGACCTCGGGTGAGCGCATCTCCAACTCCTTGGTAGCGATGGCAATTCACTCCCTCGGCGCCGAAGCTCGTTCGTTCTCGGGCTCACAAGCCGGAGTCATCACGACCGGCAGCCACGGAAACGCCAAGATCATCGACGTCACGCCGGGCCGTGTTCGCACTGCGCTGGACGAAGGCTCGATCGTTCTGGTCGCCGGATTCCAAGGCGTCAGCCAGGACAGCAAGGACATCACGACGCTCGGACGCGGTGGCTCGGACACCACTGCCGTGGCGTTGGCAGCTGCACTCAACGCCGACGTCTGCGAGATCTACACCGACGTCGACGGCGTTTTCTCCGCCGATCCGCGCATCGTCCCCGACGCTCACCGCCTCGAGACGGTTTCCTTCGAGGAAATGCTCGAACTCGCAGCGTGTGGTGCCAAGGTGCTCATGCTCCGGTGCGTCGAGTACGCCCGTCGTTACAACGTGCCTGTGCACGTCCGTTCGTCATACACCACCAAGCCCGGAACAATCGTGTCCGGATCGATGGAGGACATTCCTGTGGAAGAGGCCCTGATCACCGGAGTCGCGCACGATCGCGGCGAAGCCAAGATCACCGTTGTCGGATTGCCGGACACACCGGGACACGCTGCCAAGGTGTTCCGCGCAGTCTCCGATGCCGAGATCAACATCGACATGGTGCTGCAGAACATCTCCAAGGTGGAGACAAACAAGACGGACATCACCTTCACGCTTCCGACGGCCGACGGCCCCCGCGCCGTCGAGATCCTGACCAAGCGTCAGGAAGACATCGGCTTCACGCAGATCTTGTTCGACGACCACATCGGCAAGGTTTCCCTGGTCGGCGCCGGAATGCGGAGCCACCCGGGCGTCACCGCCACGTTCTGCGAGGCGCTGGCCAAGGCAGACATCAACATCGACCTCATCTCGACCTCTGAGATCCGCATCTCAGTGCTGGTCAAGGACACCGAATTGGACGACGCTGTACGTGTCATCCACGACGCTTTCGGGCTCGGTGGCGAAGAAGAAGCAGTAGTACACGCTGGAACGGGACGGTAATTTCTCATGACGACTATCGCTGTTGTCGGTGCGACCGGTCAGGTCGGCATCGTCATGCGCACTTTGCTCGAAGAGCGGAACTTCCCCGCGGACAAGGTGCGGTTCTTCGCATCTGCACGCTCCGCCGGTAAGAAGCTGCCCTTCCGCGGCGAAGAGATCATCGTCGAGGATGCGGCCGCCACATCGGATGAGGACCTGAAGGGCATCGACATCGCCCTGTTCTCAGCCGGTGCGACGCTCTCGCGCGCCCAGGCTCCTCGCTTCGCTGCTGCCGGCGCGACCGTTGTCGACAACTCTTCGGCATGGCGCAAGGATCCCGAGGTTCCCCTCGTGGTCAGCGAGGTCAACCCGCAGGACACGAAGAACCTGGTCAAGGGCATTATTGCGAACCCCAACTGCACCACCATGGCAGCGATGCCGGTGCTGAAGGTTCTGCACGACGAAGCCGGTCTGCAGCGTCTGATCGTCTCCAGCTACCAGGCCGTGTCCGGTAGCGGCATCGCCGGCGTCGAGGAACTCCTCGGCCAGGTGCGCGCCGTAGTCGGAGACGCGGAGAAGCTGGTTCACGACGGCAGTGCCGTCGACTTCCCGGCCCCGAACAACTACGTCGCCCCCATCGCGTTCAACGTCCTGCCTCTCGCAGGTTCGCTGGTCGACGACGGAAGCGGCGAGACCGACGAGGATCAGAAGCTCCGCAACGAGAGCCGCAAGATCCTCGGACTTCCCGATCTGTTGGTTTCGGGTACGTGCGTGCGCGTTCCCGTCGTGACCGGGCACTCGCTCGCGATCAACGCAGAGTTCGCCAACCCGCTCTCGGTTGCTCGCGCCAAGGAGATCCTCGCCGACGCTCCGGGCGTCGAGCTGGTCGAGGTTCCGACGCCGCTGGCCGCTGCCGGTGGCAACGCGTCGCTGGTCGGTCGTATCCGTCAGGATCCGGGTGTCCCGGAGGGACGCGGACTCGCGCTCTTCGTTTCGGGCGACAACCTGCGTAAGGGTGCCGCGCTCAACACGATTCAGATTGCCGAGCTGTTGGTCGGCTAGATCTTTCGTTCGGTACCGGCCCCGCACCTAGGTGTGGGGCCGGTGTCGTTTCGACAGGCGCTCTAGTCGAGTTCGGAAATGGCGACCAGGCCACCGAGGTACTCGGCATCCGAATACGCTTTGGCGAGTAGCGCTCCGAGCTCACCGAGAGCTCCGTTGTCGCTGCCGTACGCAACAAACATGCCCGCTTCGGGATCGGTGCCGAAGCGGCCCTCCAGATGCGGTGCATCGCGGCCTACCACTGCGTGGGCGACCGACGCCCAGTCGTAACCGGAGCCTTCGAAACCCTCTACCTGCTCGAATATCGATGCCACCTTGCCGAAATGCTGGTCGGTGAGCATCAGTGACCAGTTGCCCGGAGACGTTTCGAAAAGCTGTAGCGGTTCGATCGATGGTGATGTCATGCGTGTATTGAAGCAGATCCGACCGACAGGTTTCAGTCGGCCGCTAACGCCCGACCGATTGTGCGAGAGCCACGGCAAAACTGGAAAGTCGTTCTCGGGTATAGGTTTCGGGATCACTGACGGCCAGTCGTCCGAGCATTTCGGCGAACGACATCATGGTGTGTGCGAGGAGAACCGGATCAAGGCCTTCGAGCTTCGACTCGAGGGCAATCCCGGCGCGGGCCAGTTCTTCGGCGCGGGCGAAGACAGCTCCGCGAGAGAGCTTCAACAAGCCGTGATACTCGCTGGGGGCGTTCTCGACAGACGTCAGAATCAGGCGCCAGCGCGTCGGGTTCTCCAGTACGGCGTCGACGAAGGCGCCGACGGTCCCGGTGTACGACGCCGCTGGGCCGAGTTCGCTCAGATCTGTCGGCATGGTTTCGAGTACCTGAGCGATGGCTCGCTCGTGCTCACGGCGCAGCAGTGCAGCGACGAGATCGGTCCTGGTATCGAAAATCGTGTAGAGGACGGGCTTGCCGACACCGGCTTCGGCAGCGACGGATTCCATGCTGAGGTTGTGCAGGCCAACGCGGCCGGTGACCTCGAATGCTGCGTCGAGGAGCTGCTCGCGACGTTGCTCGGGCGCCATGCGAGGGGCGTACTTGCGCCGCGGTGAATCCGTTGCGTCAGCTTGTGACCTGGTCATCGTGTGCATCACCTCCGCTCTCACCCTAATCTGCCTGCCACTTCTTCGTGAATAATACGCAACCGTTGTATTCATCGTCTGCAATTGTTACGGTGGCGTTGTATTCGAATGGTGCTCAGTGAGGCGCCTCTGCCGAGATCTCGAGGAGAACAACCGCTATGACAGCGTCGACCTCTTTAGTGCCGAATGATCTGTTGCTCCATCCCTCCACGTACGATCGGCCGGAGTTCGACGCGACCACGCGGAGACTGCTGGGCGCGACCGTCGACTGGTTCGAGGCGCGTGGAAAGAACCGACTCCTGGCCGACTATCACGACAAGATCTTCTACTCCGATTTCCTCGATTTCGCGGCGAAGGAAGGTCTGTTCGCCACATTTCTGACGCCCGCCCGCGACAGTGGTGGCGACTCTGACAAGCGCTGGGATACCAGTCGTATCGCCGCGCTGTCCGAGATCCTCGGCTTCTACGGACTCAACTACTGGTACCCGTGGCAGGTGACCATCCTCGGTCTCGGGCCGGTGTGGCAGAGCGACAACGAGACGGCAAGGGCGCGAGCAGCTTCCGCTTTGGCTTCCGGAGGCGTTGCGGCATTCGGACTGTCCGAGAAAGAGCATGGCGCGGACGTCTACTCCACGGACATAGTCTTGACGCCCAACGGCAGCGGCGGGTACCTGGCCAGCGGTTCGAAGTACTACATCGGAAATGGCAACTGCGCCAACACGGTCTCTGTCTTCGGCCGTGTCGACGGAGTGGAGGGCACTGATCAGTACGTCTTCTTTTACGCCGACTCGGACCATCCGGCATTCACCGTGGTGAAGAACATCGTTCCGGCCCAGATGTACGTAGCGGAGTTCTCACTCGTCGACTATCCCGTTGCGGCAGAGGATATCCTGCATACCGGCGAGGCAGCATTCAGTGCCGCACTCAACACCGTGAACATCGGAAAGTTCAACCTGTGCTTCGGCGGAATCGGTATGTCGACTCATGCCTTGTACGAGACGATTACCCACGCGCACAATCGAATCCTGTTCGGCAATCCCGTCACGGCGTTCCCACACGTACGACGTGAATTCGTCGACGCGTACGCGCGCCTGCTGGCGATGAGGCTCTTCTCGGATCGTGCGGTGGACTACTTCCGCACCGCATCGCCCGAGGACCGCCGCTACCTCTTGTTCAATCCCGTCACCAAGATGAAGGTGACAACCGAGGCACAGAAGGTGATCGGACTGCTCTCCGACATCGCTGCGGCAAAGGGCTTCGAGAAGGACAGCTACCTCGCGGTGGCCAAGATGGATGTCGACGGGCTGCCCAAGCTCGAGGGGACCGTCGCCGTCAATCTCGCCCTGATCGCCAAGTTCATGCCGGCGTACCTCTTTGCCCCCGAGTCATTTCCGGCGATTCCGACGCGCAACGATGCAGCCGACGACGAGTTCCTGTTCCGTCAGGGCCCGGCACGGGGGTTGTCGAAGGTTCGATTCGACGACTGGCGAGCGGTGTACGCGAAGTTCGCGGATGTTCCCAACGTTGCACTGTTCATGGAGCAGGCAGAAGCGCTCGTGACCCTTTTGGCCGAAGCTGCACCGGATGCGGCGCAGCAGGTCGACTTGGACTTCGGCCTTGCGATCACCGAACTCTTCACCCTCGTCGTCTACGGCCAGTTGATCCTCGAACAAGCCGAGATCTTGGGATTGGACGAGGGGCAGCGGAGCGGTGGGGTGCTGGATCAGATCTTCGATGTCCTGGTCCGCGACTTCAGTGCTGCAGCGGTGGAGTTGTACGGAAAACCCAGCGCCAGTGAAGATCAGCAACGGTTGGCACTGGCATCTATTCGGCGCCCCACGTTCGCGGCGGAGCGATTCGAGTACGTCTGGCAGCAAGTAGTCGCCTTGTCTGGTGCCTACGAAATGAACGGTGCCGGCTCAACGAACGGGGAGGAATGAAATGTCTGAACTGACGATGAATCGACCGCGTGAGGATTACGGCTTCTTCGGCCCAGGATCACCCAGTTGGAAGATCTGGGCCGCGCCGACAGCGCTGATCGGGTTCCAGCGGTCGGTGGTGCTCGAGCACTTCGACCCCTTCTTGGCTGCCGCAGTGGCAGACATGAGCGGGATTTACAGCGATCCGGCCGGGCGACTCGACCGAACCTTGGCGTACTTCCTGACCGTCGCCACTGCCGACGGGCGGACAGCACTGGCGCTGTCCGACCACCTCATGACAGTTCATGCTCAGGCTACGGGCGTTGAACCGATCACCGGAACTCGTTACAGCGCAAACAATCCGGCGTCACAACTCTGGATCCACGTGACGGGTTGGCATTCGGTGCTCAAGTGCTACGAGATGTATGGGCCGGGCCCGCTTTCAGCTGTCGAAGAGCAGCGGTACTGGGAAGAATGCGTGATCGCTGCCGAACTACAGACATGCAAGACCTCCGACGTTCCACGCTCCCGAGACGAGGTACGTGAGTACTTCGCTGAAGTCAGGCCCAGATTGTGTACCTCCGAGCGTGCCAACCGGGCGATGCACTACTTGTTGAGAACACCGAGAGCGCAGGGGAAGACGAAGTTCGCGACATTCAGCCGATTGGTCGCGCCGGCCACTATCGCGACTTTGCCCGGCTGGATGCGAACGATGGGTGGGTTCGATCAGCCAGCGTTGTTGGACAGAGCAATTGCGCCCGCGGTGCGAACGGCAGTCCGGTTGGGTAGTTCACCGAAGAACATGACCACTGCTCTGAAAGTCATTGCGCCGATGACGGGCAAGGTGTTGGAGCGCCACCTGCGTGACGAGCAACCCCTGGACCCGAGAGTTGTCACGCCAGCGGAGATTCGGGAGCGATTCCCGCGAGCCGCCAAGGTTGCGCAGGCCGTCTGACGGGTTCGCCACGGCCTGTTGGCACCGCATCGGGGGGATCCCTTCGATGCGGTGCTCGGCCGTGTTCTGTTGTGCCTGAGGTTCGTTCTCAGGTTTGGAATGTGGTGTTCGCTGGGCGCGGTTGCTGCCCGGGGTCGATCGAGGGCGGCGGGATGAACCAGGGTTTGTTGTCGACTCCTATTCGGATTTCCCATTTCCCGACGAACCCTGATTTTCGGTGCATCAGTCGGTGGTGTGAACGGCACAGCAGGACCAGGTTGTTCATCACCGTCGGGCCACCGTTGGCCCAGTGCCGGATATGGTGCGCATCAGTCCACGCGGGCACGCATGTGCAGCCCGGGAAGGCGCAGCCTTTGTCTCGGGCGATGAGGGCGACGCGTTGTTCGGCGGTGACCAACCTCTTCCCTGGTTGCGCATCCAAGGGCGCGCCGTGATCGTCGAGCAGAACGGTCGACAGGAAACAATCACACCCGAGAAGTCGGGTCTGCGACACCGACAGTGGCCCGAGCCAGGGCATGTGCCCGACATCAAGATCCGACAAGTCCAGATCGGGTGAGCCTTCGTCGTCCACATCAGAAGGCGACGCGGCGCAATCCCGATGCTCAGCCAAATCACGAGCATTGATGTGCACGTTCACATGCGGACGCTGACCACCATCGGTACCGGTTTTCGCGCAGTCCAGATACCGGCGGATCAGTTCGGTGAACCCGTCCGCGGTGCGTTTCGCCGCCGACCGGGCATCCGGCGTCCCGTCCGGTGCTGGGGTCGGCATCGTCAGACTCGACAACGCCGACAGCAACATCTCACCGGTGAGAGCGTCGAAATCCCCACGCACCACCACCCGACCGTTCAATGTCGAGGCGATCCGCAACTCGTTGAGATCGACATCCTCGGCGGGCGGGATCTCATCCGATTCGAACAACCGCTCCAAGGTCGCGATCACGTTCCGCACCTTCGTCGTCGTCGCCTCCACACCCGACGCAGCAGCCAACAACAAATCGATACAGCGAGGGAGCGCCTCCTCCGGCATCCCCTTCGGTGGTGATTCACAGAACGCCACGATCAACACGGCATGCTCGAACGAGCAATCCCCGCCATCGAACCGAGCAGCCACCGCCGGAAACGGCCGCAAAGCAGCACCCAACGCGGCGATCTTCTTCCCGTCCCGAACCTGCAGCATCGTATTCGCCGCCAACCACGCACCGACCCCGCGGCTGGCGATCACCTGATCATCCGGGCGCAACGACAACTCGTCCACCACTGCCACTCGAACCGCCTCGAGGCGCAGAATCTCCGCACTCGCCTCGACAGCAGCAGCGCGTAACTCCGAAGCAGTCAACTGCCACAACCGTCCGCGCAACCCCACCGCAGAACCAGACACCACATCCGACAACAAGACACTCATTGAATCCCCCGATCCCCTCCCCAAATCATACTCGAACATGCGTTCGAGTCAAGAGCGTTTTCGAATCTTCGGCTTCTCGCAAAGCTGCAAGAGTGCATCCGTTGTCCGCAAACGTGTTTCGTCGGGACGGAGGAGGTCGTCGAGTACGGCGACCGGTGCGGTGGGGTAAGGTCGCCGATTTTCGAGCTTTGGTTGGAGAAGGTGGTCGGTGTTTGACCGTGCGAGCACGCGGGTAACCCGCTCCGGATGCCGTCAGCGTGAGGGGGCCGTGAGTGGACGAGTCACACAAGATCCGTCGCCGATCGTTTGTTCAAGGGCTTGGCCTGCTGGCCGGTCTCAGCGCGTTGTCCGCTGGATCAGCGACGGCTCGACCACCTGATGTCGATCCATTGCGCCCGTTCCAACTTCCGTCGCCCCGTCTGGAACCGTTTCGGGAGACCCTTCCTGTCCTGCCGGGCATTTCGGGTGGCAACCTGGAGCTTCGTGCGGCATCGTCGATGCACCGATTCCATCCGGACCTACCGTCGTCGCCGTCGCTGGGTTACGGCGGAATGGATTATCTGGGCCCCACCATCGAAGCTCACGTCGATCAGCTCGTCACAGTCCGATATGCCAATGACATTTCTGCGTATCCGCTTGCCGCGGATGTCGATCCGGGTCTGCACGGCGTCAGCGACCTCGACCGCACACAGGTCCCCACCTCGCTTCACCTGCACGGAGGAGTTACTGCACCGCAGTTCGACGGGCATCCGGAGTTGATCCAGCGTCCGGGCGAAGGTTTGGTCCACGAATACACGAATGGTCGTGCCGCCGGCAATCTCTGGTACCACGATCACGCCATGGGAATGACGCGCCTCAACGTCTACGCCGGGCTGGTCGGGATGTATTTTCTCCGTGACGACGTTGACACGGGCGCCGCCGGGAATTCTCTCGGCTTGCCGTCCGGTGAGTTCGAGCTTCCGATGATTCTGCAGGACAAGGTCTTCACCTCCGACGGTCAGCAGAGTGTCCGTTCCACGTGGCTCACTCCGCAGGGTTCTTGGGATCCGGCGACCCCCGGTGACGTTGGCGTGGTGAACGGCGTCGTGTGGCCGAAAGTGGAGGTGGCTCGCGGGCTGTACCGATTGCGACTGCTCAATGCCGCAACCTATTCGGTGTGGAATCTGCACTTCGCAAATCGTATGCGGTTCTGGGTGATCGGTTCCGAAGGTGGTTTTTTGGCCGCTCCTGCGCCGACGGATCACGTCCGGCTGAGTCCGGGTGAACGCGCTGATCTGCTGGTCGACTTCAGCATGCTCGAGCCGGGCACGACGGTGGAATTGCGCAACGACGAACCGGTACCCCTTGCGGTGGCGCAACGCGGCACACAGGTGATGCCGGTCTTCTGTCGGTTCGACGTGGGCAGCGCAAAGGGACTCACCGGCTCGATCCCGCAGCAGCTGAATTCCGTTGCTGCCGAACCGGCGTCCCCGGATGTGGTGCGAAATCTCACGATCATGCAGCTGTCGCGTCCCTCGGATTACCCGTCGATCACTATGTCGCTCAACAATTTGAGGTTCACCGATTCGGATATCGAACTGCCACGTCAGGGAGCCGTCGAGCAATGGAATCTGATCAACATCACCACGGAACCACATCCGATTCATCTGCACCTGGTGGCGTTCCGCGTTGTGGGGCGCCAGAACATCGACACTGCAGCGCTCATGCAGCGGTACCCGGTACCTGATCTGGGGGTCCGGTGGACGCCGTCGGCAGAGGAATTCGTGACCTCCCCGCTGCGGCCTCCCGAAGTTTGGGAAACGGGGGAGAAAGACACTGTCATCGTGGATGCCAACTCGATTACCCGCGTGATCGTGCGCTTTCCGACGGCCGACGAGTTGGGCTTCGATCCGGATGCAACTTTCGCGAGAGGTTCCATGGCAGACCACTCGGCACACGGAGAAGTCGGCATGGGGGACTTGCAGGGGTACGTCTGGCACTGCCACATGCTCGATCACGAAGACCACGACATGATGTTGCGATATCGGGTGGTGACGTAGCCTTCAAGGGGAGAAAAGTTCCCAGAGGAGGCAGCTGTGTCGGAAGGTGCGCCCACCGGGCCCCTGGACGGATATCGGGTGATTGAACTCGGAACCTTGATCGCCGGGCCCTTCGCCGGGAAACTGCTCGGCGACATGGGCGCCGACGTGATCAAGATCGAATCGCCGGACCGCCCGGACCCGCTTCGTACCTGGGGTCAGGCCGAGCAGGACGGTCATCGATTCTTCTGGACGGTTCACGCCCGCAACAAGCGGTGTGTGACGTTGGACCTTCGCGTCGACGCGGGACGAGACCTGTTTCTGAATCTGATCGAACATGCCGATGTGGTGGTCGAGAACTTCCGGCCGGGCACCCTCGAGAAGTGGGGCCTGGGATTCGACGTTCTCAGTGCGCGCAATCCGAAGTTGGTGTTGGCCAGGGTATCCGGTTACGGGCAGAGCGGACCGCAAGCCAAGAGCGCCGGCTACGCCTCGGTTGCCGAAGCGGTCAGCGGATTTCGGCATCTGAACGGTTATCCAGGGCAGGCGCCTCCGCGTATTGCCCTTTCGCTCGGAGATTCTCTTGGCGGGATGTTCGCCGTTCAGGGAGTGCTGGCGGCGTTGCTCTCACGAGAGCGGACCGGCCATGGTCAGGTGGTCGACGTTGCCCTCACGGAATCCTGTCTGGCGGTGCAGGAATCCACGATCCCGGATTACGATCGGGGCGGGATCATCCGGCAGCCCTCGGGAACGAGATTGGAGGGTATTGCGCCGTCCAACATCTATCAGACCTCTGAAGGAAACTGGGTGGTGATCGCAGCCAATCAGGATACGCTCTTCGTGCGTCTGTGCACCATCATGGGGCGACCGGAACTAGCGCATGACGACCGCTTCTCCAATCATGTTGCCCGTGGCAAACATCAGGACGAGCTCGACGAACTGATCAGCGCCTGGGTCGCGCTCCAAGATCCCACCAGCCTGGTGGAACGCCTCACCGAAGTGGGAGTTGTTGCCGGGCCGATCAATACGGTTGAAGATGTCGTCAAGGATCCGCAGCTGATCGAGCGGGGGATGCTCGTCGACCACTACGACGAGCGGATCGGTGAAAACGTCCTCGGCTTGGGCATCGTGCCTACCTTCAGTGAGACACCCGGATCCGTGCGCAACGCGGGAGCGTCGGCGCCGGGTCACGACAACTCCTCGGTGTGGGGCGGGCTCCTCGGACTCTCGGACGACGAGCAGGCAGAACTGAAGATGAAGGGCGTGATCTGACATGTCGGTACCTGGCGTGGGTATTCCAGCAGTCAGTATTCGTGAAGTCGGACCACGGGACGGGTTGCAGATCGAAGACCCGGTGTCGCTGGCGGAGAAACTTCGTCTTGTCGACGCTCTGGCTGCGACGGGTGTTTCGCGTATCGAGGCGACGTCGTTCGTCTCACCGCGCGCTGTGCCGGCGTTGGCCGACGCGGAATTGTTGGCAGCAGAACTGCACCAGTGGCCCGGCATCGAGTTCTCGGCATTGGTCGCCGGAATCGGTGGAGCGAAACGGGCCGTCGCCGCAGGAATGAAAACCGTCGAATATGTTGTGTCGGCATCGAATGGCCACAGCGAGGCCAACACTCGGTCGACGACGGAGCAAGCGACCGAACGTATCGGAGAGGTCGTCAGGATCGTCCACGACGCCGGAGGACGGGTGGAGGTCATCGTGGCCACAGCCTGGGACTGTCCGTTCGACGGTCCAACCGACCCGGATCGTGTTCTGCGGATTGCGGAGCAGGCCAAGGAGTTCGGTGCTGATCAGTTCTCGATCGCAGATACCATCGGCACTGCCACGCCGGGACGTGTCGGACGATTGATCGACGCTGTGGGCGAAAGAGTAGGTGACTTCGGCTTGGGTGCGCACTTCCACAACACGCGTGGCGCTGGTCTTGCTTGCGCGTTTGCGGCTGTGCAGCACGGTGTTCGAAACCTCGACGCGTCCACCGGAGGTCTCGGCGGTTGTCCGTTCGCTCCCGGTGCCAGTGGCAACATCGCGACGGAGGAACTGGTCTACATGCTCGAAGACATGGGCATTGCGACGGGTATCGACCTGGATGCGAGCATTCGTGCCGCTGCCGTTGCAGAGGAGATAGTGGGCCATACGGTTCCCAGTAATCTTCTCCGCGCCGGCGATCGGAAGCGGTAGGGACCTTTACTCTTCTCGGTTGGGTGATGCCAGCTGCAGTTTGACCAGCTGCTCGTGCGCCGCGGCCGGCCAACCGATGCGCTGCTTCTCCAGATACCATGCACCGGCGGCAAATGCGATCGCGAGGACGATCCAGATCGCGACGCTTCCGATCTGAGAGCCCAGGTCGCTCGACGAGGACACTTCGCCCGTGCTGTAGTCGTATTCCGTTGTCGTGGTGATTCCCTCTACTGCGAAGGTCCACAGAATCGGAAGGGCACACAATGCGGCGAGGGCACGCGCGACATGCGCTGGACGCAGTTCGAAGATCATTCATTTCTCCTGGTGATCGACCCGGTGAATCTCACTCTCCTCGAAAGCTATTCGGGTTCGACGGCGCTGTCTGTAGTCGAATCGACGGACATGGACGAGGTGCCGAGCTCTCCCCGGTCCCCCTGCCGTAGCAGCTGCATTCCGTTGTGATCGAACTCGATTCGTCGAACGTCTTCAGTGTCGACCAGCATCGTGGCCATAGCGGTACGCCGAGGTGGAAGGATCCGTATGGTCACTTTTCCTCGCGTGATCGCGGTGAGTTCCCGGACGATGCTCGAGTGGATTCGGTCGCGCACGTCGGGGTTCGCGCCATCCATTCCGTGGTCGTCGAGCAGGACCACTTCGACGCCGCGGTTTCGAGCGGCACGCACAGCATCGATGACATCTGTTTGTTGTAAGCCTGTCGCCCTCAGCGAATCTCGGAGTTGCGCCTCGAGGAGTTCGCATTCTTGCCGCTCGGTGGTTGTCAGTGGAACCCCGGAAGCGACCCGTTCGAGGAGCGGGCGTGCAAGGACATCGAGCCTGTCGAGTTGCGCGTCGCGTTCCTCGAGAATCGCAGCACTGGCGGATGCGGAGGCAATTCGTTGGGTGGACTGCTCACGAAGTTCGTAGATAACCCTGGCTTGAGGACGGATGGTGTATGCGAAGAAGGTCGACATCAGAACTGGGCCCGCGTTGATGACCGTCAACGACACTCCGTACATGGCCCCCTGGCCGGTGGTGGAGGACCAGATGGCGGTCGCCAACACCATGAGTCCAAGCCCGAGCCACGCGAGTGCTGTACGCCCACGAACGCACATGAAGGTGAAGACTGCCGTCGACATCCCGAACATCCAGAGTTGAGTCATGTCGTTGACGGGGACGGGAACCACTGACAACACCAGGCCGCTCGTGACGGCGCCGGTCAGAGACACCAGAACGCTCTGCCCCAGCGGCATCGGGTCGCCTCTGCTCAGTACGAGTGTGAAAGCCGCAGTCGAGCACACGATAATTGCCAAGATCATCGGCCAGACTGCGCGGACGTCGGAGGATGTGTAGGCGACCGAGATCACGCAGGTGAGCGCGAAGCATGCAGCCATGAATCGAGCAGCACGGCTGTGCATGCCGAGAAGATCGCGGACATCTCGTCCGTCCGGCCTGGTCATGTCATCACCGCTACGGGCAAGCTCAACGTCAGAGTCACCGAAGTGCCGCGGCCGGGTGACGATCGAATGGTTGCCGATCCGCCGTCGAGTTGACGCATTCTGCCGCGGATGCTGACAGTGATTCCGAGGCGATGCGTCTCGACGGAGCTCGGATCGAAGCCGACGCCGTCGTCGGTGACGACTACTTCGAGGTGGGTGGCGGTTGCCGTGACCGTGACCGAACGCCGTGCACTGCTTCCGGCGTGTTTGACGCTGTTGCGCAGTGCCTCGGCCATCGCACCGGCCATCGCACGAATCGAGTCGGGTGCGTATCCGCTCGGATCAGACCCGTCGGAGAGGGCGGTCTCGAACGTGATGTTTTCGTCCACTTCCGAAGCGGCTGAACGCAACTGAGCGAGGATTCCGTCGAAGTCGAAACTCGTCTCGTGGTCGGTTCCGGAGCGCAGTTCGTCGAGTCTTGCCACCGTCCTTCGCGCCTGAGCGACGACCGAGGGATCGGCGTCGTTTCTCGAAGCAGCGAGCAGAGTCGACATCACGGTGTCGTGGATGAGTGCGTCGAATCTTTCGCGTTCGACGGATTTGGCCTCGGCCGCGGCGGCGCCGGCGGCAGCGGCATGAGTGGTGGCGATGGTCGCATCCAGTACTCGTCCGGTTCGCAAGGCCATGACGGCCGCTGCTACGAAAACCGCGCAAAATGTCCAGGCGAAGGCGAGGTCGGGAACCAACAGGTGCGTCGTGGGACTCGTCCGGATTATGTGATTGGTCAACTGTGCGAGTGTTGCCACTACGAAAAGGTGCACGACGGCAGCGGCCGGTCGCCAAGCTGCAGCGGCAGCAAGGCTGGCGACGCCGGGGAAATTGGAAATCCACAAGGTGAAATCTGTGACGTGGTCACCATTCCACGCCGGCCACCACAGGAGGATGACCACGACGTAGAGAACCGCATTTGCGCTCGCAGTTCGTTTCACCCATCGGGTGTCGGCGTGGAACGTCGATGCTCCCAGCGCCAGCCCACTACCGAAAGTCGCGACCACCGCCAGTGGAGTCCACCACGACGCAGACATCGTGGTGGCTTCTGCAATCGCAGGGGCAAGCAATATCAAATAGCAGACATAGCCGGCGCCGATGAAGCGGCCGAAGAGCCTCAGAATTTCGTCAGAAGCACTGGCTGTTTTGTCGAAAGCAACTCTGTCGATCAGAGTTCGTCGATCGTCACTATCTGATCTTGTATCGCTCGCACGAGTAATTCGCATTTCGTCGGTGCGTTCCTTCCAACGTCGGCATACTTCTCGCGAATCCGCGACAGGTGGGTCCCCACCGTTCCCACGCTGATGTAGAGGTTTTGAGCAACGCGTGACTTCGAATCACTCAGTAGCCATTCCCTGAGAACCTCGATTTCGCGCTCCGAAAGGTGCGGTCCTACGGGATCCTGTGCCATGCAGTTTTCCACAGTGACTGTCATGAGTTTCGTCCTTACTTCTCTGTAGCGGAATGACAGACCCCCGACAGTGCCGTCTTCTTGTCAGATGAATGTAATTCGAAGAGGGAAATTTTTCCCAGACATCAATTCCTCTGCCCATATTTTCAGGGGCAGCGCTGTGAGAGTTATTGTTGCCGAACCTCATTGTTGGTCAAAGTCAGCTTTTTTCCGGAAGTAGGCCGTTCAGGAATTGGTAACACCCCGTCTTCGACCGCGCGTTTGTACAAATCCGTTTTTGTCGGTGCGGGTCGTCCGACAGCCGCATATTTCTGCCTGATGCGCTGGAGGTAGTCGTTAACCGTCTGCGGCGCCAAACCGGTGAGTCGCGCAACTCGATCCGCCTTCTCTCCGGATGCGTAAAGTTCGAGGACCTCGAGTTGTCGAGGGCTCAGACCCACTTCGTCGAGACCTGGATCCCCGTCGATTGCGGCAGCCCACTCTGTCGTCACCACCTGCCTTCCCGACGCGGCGGCGCGTATCGCATCAACCACGACGGCAGTCGGTTCGGACTTGCGTACAACACCCAGTACGCCGGCACGGGCGGCCGAGCGAACGAGGTACGGGTTTTCCGCCCCGGTGAAGATCAATGTCTCGAGCCCGGCGGCCCGCAGTTGCTCGACATTGCTCTTGGGCGATGAACCGTCGGCCAGCCGGAGGTCGAGGATTGCCAGATCCAAGGCGACGTTCTGAGCGAGCATCTCGGACACAGTGGTCGCGATGCACACCAATTCGAGGTCCGGCTCGTCCTCGAGCATCACGGACACGCCGATTGCTACCGACTCGTGGTCTTCCACCAACCCGACACGGCGGTGTGGAAATGCTGTTTGCTCTGGCATAGCGATTGTTTCCCTCCGCTCGATGCGAGGACGTTATCAGGCAGAGCTGACTGACCGGTATGTTACGTGTCAAGATTTGAAGTCAGCCTGGACTGTTTTACGTTTCGGCTCTACAGTTGTCTTGTGACCGAGACCACTTCCGATGCGAAAGTAAGCCGTACCCAGGCCGAACGTACAGCGGCGATGCGTGGGCGCCTCCTCGACGCCGCCGTCGAATCGTTGGTCGAGCTGGGCTACGCACGGACCAGCACGCAAGAGATCGCCCGCCGCGCAGGCGTCTCGCGGGGTACGCAACTGCATCATTTTCCGACCAAGGAATCGCTGGTCGTCGCGGCCGTCGAGTATCTGGTCGACAAGCGGCTGGAAGAAATCCTCACCGCTGAAGTGGATCGTGGTCGAGGCCTCGAGGTCCTGTCGGACGCGTTCTCCGGGCCGCTGTTCTATGCCGCCCTCGAATTGTGGGTCGCGGCGCGGACCGATCCCGTTCTGCATGCGGCGACGGTGCCCCTCGAACGCAAGGTGAGTGAGGCGCTCGAGTTCGGCAGCGCCGAGTTGTTCGGTGATCGGTTCGATTCCGAGTCGGTCGAACTCACCATCGAACTCGTTCGTGGGCTTGCCGTCTCAGCCCTGTTTCGTACATCCGAAGCCGACGACGCGCTCAGAGCGCGACTGTTGCCGGCCTGGCAATCCCGAGTGGAGAAGAAGTGAAGCTTCCCGAACATGTCGAAACGCTGATCGTCGGTGCCGGATTTGCCGGTATGGGCTTGGCCGCCAGAATGCTTCGCGACAACCGCGCTGCAGACGTCGTGTTGATCGAGCGTGGAGCTGACATCGGCGGCACTTGGCGCGACAACACCTATCCAGGCTGTGCCTGTGACGTGCCGACGGCGTTGTACTCGTATTCTTTTGCGCCGAGCGCCGATTGGAGTCATACCTTTGCTCGTCAACCCGAGATCTACAACTATCTGAAGAAGGTGGCCGCAGACACCGGCATCGTGGAACGCGTAGTCCTGAACTGCGAACTCGAAGCTGCTGTGTGGGACGAGGATGCGGCGCTGTGGCGTATTCGGACATCTCGAGGGTCGTTGACGGCCAAAGCTCTGGTCGCCGCGACCGGAGCGTTGTCGACGCCCAAGATCCCGGATTTCCCCGGCCTCGACCAATTCTCGGGGACCACTTTCCATTCGGCGACGTGGAACCACGAACATGAACTGCGTGGTGAGCGCGTAGCCGTGATCGGAACGGGAGCGTCGGCGGTTCAGTTCGTTCCCGAAATTGCCGACCCTGCTGCCCATGTCACCGTGTTCCAGCGAACTCCGGCCTGGGTGATTCCGCGGATGGATCGCACCCTGCCTGCTGCACAGAAGGCCGTGTACTCGCGGATTCCCTTTACACAGAAGGTGATTCGAGGGTGGGTTTACGGCTTCCGCGAGCTACTCGGTGCCGCGATGTCGCACGCGACGTGGGTGCTGCCTGCCTTCGAGGCGGCCGCGCGCCTTCATCTGCGCAGACAGGTGAAAGATCCGGAGTTGCGCCGGAAACTGACTCCCGATTTCACGATCGGTTGCAAGCGCATGCTTCTGTCCAACGACTGGTTGCGCACCCTTGACCGCGCGGACGTGAGCCTGGTCGACAGTGGGCTCGTCTCGGTCACCGAAAACGGAGTGGTCGACGGAAGCGGCGTCGAGCACAAGGTCGACACCATCATCTTCGCCACGGGGTTCACGCCGACGGAACCGCCTGTTGCGCATCTGATCACCGGAAAACGTGGCGAGACGCTGGCCGCACATTGGAACGGTAGCCCCAACGCGTACAAGGGTACTGCGGTCAGCGGGTTCCCGAATCTGTTCCTCATGTACGGTCCGAACACCAACCTCGGACACAGTTCGATCGTGTACATGCTCGAGTCCCAGGCCGAGTACGTCAACGACGCCTTGAACACCATGAAGCGAGAGCGGATCGATGCCCTCGACGTGAACGAGACGGTGCAGGTGCACTACAACAAGGGAATTCAGCACGAGTTGCAGCACACGGTGTGGAACAAGGGCGGATGCTCGAGTTGGTACATCGATCCGGAGGGGCGCAACTCGGTGCAGTGGCCGACGTTCACTTTCAAATTCCGTTCGCTGCTGGAGCATTTCGATCGGGAGAACTACTCCGCTCGCAAGATCGAAAGCGTCGAGGCATGACCGCGACGCACTACGACGTGGTGGTTATCGGTTCGGGATTCGGTGGCAGTGTCGCCGCTCTTCGCCTGACGGAGAAGGGCTACCGCGTCGGGGTGCTCGAAGCCGGTCGACGGTTTGCCGACGACGAGTTGCCTGAAACCAGTTGGAGACTTCGAAAGTACCTGTGGGCGCCGTGGATCGGATGTTATGGGGTTCAGCGCATCCATCTTCTTCCGGATGTGCTCGTGATGGCGGGGGCCGGCGTCGGAGGTGGGTCGTTGAACTACGCCAACACGTTGTATCAGCCACCCAATCGGTTCTTCGAAGACCGTCAGTGGGCGCACATCACTGACTGGCACGACGAACTGGCGCCGTACTACGACCAGGCCAAACGGATGTTGGGTGTTCGCACCAATCCGTCCTTCACTCCTGCCGATGCGGTGATGAAGGACGTAGCCGAAGAGATGGGCGTGGGGGAGACCTTCACGTCCACCCCCGTCGGGGTTTTCTTCGGGGAGGCAGGAGTTTCCGTGCCGGACCCGTTCTTCGGCGGAAAAGGACCCGAACGCACAGGTTGCACGGAATGCGGGGGATGTATGACCGGTTGCCGAGTCGGTGCGAAGAACACGCTGGTCAAGAACTACCTCCATCTCGCCGAGCAAGCGGGCGCCAGGGTTCATCCGCTCACGACCGTCACCGACCTTCGGCCGGCGGCAAGCGGTGGTTACCGCCTGCTCGCGAGGCGAACGGACGGCGTCCGCCGGCGAGAAGTTCGGTTCACCGCCGATCAGGTGGTGGTTGCCGCCGGAACGTACGGAACGGCGAGACTGCTGCTCGGTATGAAGGAATCCGGTGCCCTGCCGGGCCTGTCGGATACTCTCGGCACCGTCGTACGTACCAATTCCGAAGCCGTACTGGCCGCAACGTCGAAGTCGCGTCGACGGAACTTCACGCAGGGCGTAGCCATCACGTCGTCCTTTCACCCGGATGATCACACGCACATCGAGCCGGTGCGATACGGCAAGGGCAGCAATGCAATAGGACTTCTGCAGACCGTCCTGAGTGACGGCGGTGGGCGAACTCCCCGGGTGCTGAAGACTCTGGCAGTCGCGGCCCGACACCCAGGAGCGTTCTTGCGGTCGTTGTCGGTACGGAACTGGTCCGAGCGAACCGTCATCGCGCTGGTGATGCAGACCGACGACAACTCCCTCGAACTTTCCAAGAACACCAAACGATTCGGGCGCTCCCTCACCAGTAGACCGGGACCGGGCGATCCACCTCCTCAGTGGATTCCGCAGGGTCATACAGCCATTCGCAAGGTCGCCGAGAAGATCGACGGCGACCCGGGTGGTTCCATCGCCGAGATCGTGAACATCCCGATGACGGCACACTTTCTGGGTGGCTGCGCGATCGGTGACAGCGCGTCGAGTGGCGTCGTCGATCCGTATCTGCGTGCATACGGTCACGAGGGACTGCACGTCATGGACGGTTCGGTGGTGAGCGCAAATCTCGGAGTGAATCCTTCCCTGACCATCACTGCGCAGGCGGAACGAGCGTGCGCGATGTGGCCGAACAAGGGTGGCGCGGACGCCCGCCCGAAGACCGGCGAGCCATACGTACGTATCGATCCGACTTTGCCGTCCGATCCGGTGGTGCCGACGCATGCACCAGGCGCTTTGCGGCTTCCCCTGACCATTCGAGCTGAGAAGGTGTCCGATGTGGAGCGTGCCTGAATCGACAAGTGACCGCGTCGACTGGCCGGTGAGTGATCCGCCGCCGTGGCCGGCTCGCGTTCGCGCGACACTGTGGTGGCACCGCAGTACGTCGGCGGCGCGGGAGCTCGGCCCGGATGGTCGAACGATTCCGATGACGGTGGCCATGATGGTGGACTACCTCGATTCGCCGGTCGGCCCGTATCGCGAGATCCTCGCCAGTCCGGTCTTGCATGCGCCAGGGAAACGGATCGGGCCTATGCCGCGGATGGCGGTCCCTTTCATCGCGGTGGATTCGGAACCGTCGGTGCACGGTGGGCGAGTCCACTGGCAACTACCCAAGGTTCTGGCCGAGTTCGACGGAGACGTGCAGCAGAAATTCACTGCAACCGGCGACGGTTGGCGGGTGCGTTCGGATACGCGGATGCTCGGGCCGCGTCTGCCGATTGCCGGGGCGTTGGGATTTGCGCAGCCGGAGTCCGGTGGAGGTCTGGCGATCGCGTCGGCAAGGCTGACGGGATCGTTCCGATACGCGCGCGTGGGCGTCGAGGCAGAGGGGCAGACCCTGCCGGACTGGCTTGCTGCGGGCACCCATCACGGCGTCGTGATTCTGGGCGGAAAAATGACTACGGGAGCGGCCAAGCATCGGTAGCGGGGGTTTGACCTGAGAAAAAGCGACCAAGGCCGCCCGTCAGTGACCGGGCGGCCTTGGTCGTGTGGTGTGGTGTGAAAGTCAGGTGTCGACGTCCCACAGGCGCCTCTCGGCGGGTGGTCGCTCGCAGCGACAAAAGGGGTGGGGCCCGGGGCTTGTTCGGACGCCGACAGGGTGTTCAACGGCGGTCTCCCCGGATTTGTTCCCGTCCTTGATATGTGACACCGGTCTCGATTCAACTTAGGCAATCCTTTTCTTGACTAATTCCAGAAAAGCGGCATACTGGGAAACATGCGAGACGGAGAGCATGACTTCGACCCCCGAGCGCAATTGCGCGCCGTCGGGTTGAGGGTCACTGCTCCGCGCCTCGCCGTGCTGGATGCGGTTACAGCCCAACCGCATTCAGACGCCGATTCTGTTGCAGCACTCGTGCGGCAGCAGCTCGGATCGGTATCCACACAGGCCGTTTACGACGTGCTGAAGGCATGCGTGAACGCAGGATTGCTGCGACGCATCGAGCCGGCGGGTTCGCCCGCACGGTTCGAGACGAGGACTGGTGACAACCACCATCACCTCGTCTGTCGCGGCTGCGGCAAGGTCGTCGACGTCGATTGTGTTGTCGGCCAAGCTCCCTGCCTCGAACCTTCCGATAATCACGGCTTCGAAATCGACGAAGCCGAGGTCGTGTTCTGGGGCCGTTGCGAAGATTGCCTGAAGAATTCTGCCGAATCCGACACCGAGTCGGACGCGGTCTCGCAGAATCGAATTGATGCGTCCAGAACCTCCGAGTCAGCCACCTCGCATGCAGCCCATGCGTTCGACTCGGATGCAGCCCCGCTCCTCTGACGCCCAGCCCACAACGCTAGGAGGCTTCGCCATGACCAAGCCCACCACCAACAATTTCGGTATCGCGGTCGCAAGTGATGACGAATCGCTGACCGCGGGTATTCAGGGGCCGGTGCTCCTTCACGACCACTACCTGATCGAGAAGCTCGCGCAGTTCAACCGCGAGCGTGTCCCGGAGCGCATCGTCCACGCCAAGGGCGGCGGCGCTTTCGGTGAACTCGTCATCACACACGACGTCAGCAAGTACACCAAGGCCGCGTTCCTGCAGCCGGGTAAGAAGACCGAGTCCCTCGTCCGCTTCTCCACCGTCGCCGGTGAGCAGGGCAGCCCGGACACCTGGCGCGATCCGCGCGGTTTCGCGATGAAGTTCTACACCGAAGAGGGAAACTACGACCTCGTCGGCAACAACACCCCGGTGTTCTTCATCAAGGACGCCATCAAGTTCCCCGACTTCATTCGTTCGCAGAAGCGACTGCCCGGCTCCGGTCTTCGTGACCACGACATGCAGTGGGACTTCTGGACTCTGCGTCCCGAGACCGCTCACCAGGTGACCTGGCTGATGGGTGACCGCGGTATCCCGAAGACCTGGCGCAACATGGACGGCTTCGGATCGCACACCTACCAGTGGGTCAACGCTGCGGGTGAACGCTTCTGGGTGAAGTACCACTTCAAGACCGATCAGGGCATCGAGTTCCTGACGCAGGCCGAAGCAGACAGCCTCGCCGGTAGCGATCCCGACTACCACCGCGCGGATCTGTACAACGCCATCGAGGCCGGTAATTTCCCGAGCTGGACACTCAAGGTTCAGATCATGCCGGTCGACGAGGCCGAAGGCTACCGCTTCAACCCGTTCGACCTCACCAAGGTCTGGTCCCAGAAGGACTACCCACTGATCGAGGTCGGCAAGTGGACGCTCAACCGCAACCCGGAGAACTTCTTCGCGCAGATCGAGCAGGCTTCGTTCGAGCCGTCGAACGTGGTGCCCGGCATCGGATTCAGCCCGGACAAGATGCTTCTCGGCCGCGTCTTCTCCTACGCCGACGCACATCGTTACCGCATCGGCACCAACTACGCCGACCTGCCGGTCAATGCCCCGAAGAACGAGGTGAACTCCTACTCCAAGGAGGGCGCCATGCGTTACAGCTTCAATTCCCCGTCGACGCCGGTGTACGCACCGAACTCGTACGGCGGACCGCATGCCGATCCGTCGGTTGCCGGTGACGAAGGACTGTGGGCGTTCGACGGCAAGGCAGTGCGCGCCGGATACATCGAGCACGCCGAGGACGGCGACTTCACGCAGGCCGGAACGCTGGTCCGTGAAGTTCTCGACGACGCAGCTCGTGAGCGCCTGGTGAGCAACATCGTCGGCCACGCCCTTGCCGGCGTCAGTGAGGAAGTTCTGTTGCGTGTCTTCGAGTACTGGAAGAACGTCGACGCAGATTTGGGCAAGCGCGTCGAAGAAGGTGTACGCGCAGGTCAGTGACCCGCTGACATGAGCATCGCTTAGGTCTACCGAATGCGGACCGCTGCAAGGGAAATCACTTCCCGGCAGCGGTCCGTTTCCGTCTACCCAACTACAGAAGCGCAAACCAATAGACGAAGCATGCGAGAAGGAATACAACGACTGACTCCATGACGACACCCCTGTTCGACGTGCACTTCTGCTGTTCGCACTCTCCATGATCCGCTTCTCGAGCTGAGAATGCTCGGGGCACAAGTTTCGCGAACCGAGGTGTTGGGCAGTCAATTCCCATGGCAATAGGTGCGGTTCTCTTCGACATCGACGGAACGCTCGTCGATTCCAACTATCTGCACGTAGAAGCGTGGTCGCGAGCTTTCTTCGAGGTAGGTCGCCCGGTCGACGCGTGGCGGGTACACCGCAGCATCGGCATGGACGGAGACCAACTACTGGAGTCCTTGCTCGGCGAAGACATCGACGGGTGCGGACCGCGAGCCAAAGAACTTCACACCACGTACTACCGGCAGTCGGCCGACCGTCTCCGAGTACTGCCGGGAGCGCGCGAGTTGATCCGCCGAGTTCACTCGCTCGGACTGCATGTGGTGCTCGCTACCTCGGCGCCGGACGACGAACTGAAGTTGCTACGCCGGACGCTCGACATCGACGAAATGATCTACGCCGCCACCTCTTCGGAATCCGTCGACGAGGCCAAACCTGATCCGGACCTGATCGAGGTCGCGCTCGCGAAGGCAGGTGTCGACGCGGGCAATGCGGTCATGGTCGGGGATGCCGTCTGGGACATGAAGGCGGCGACATGGGCGGGCGTTGTGGCTGTGGGAGTGCGCAGTGGTGGCATGTCGACCGACGAACTCGAAGGTGCGGGTGCGACTGCCGTGTACGACGACGCCCGCGACCTCCTCGACCACCTCGACGGCAGTGTGATTTCCGAACTCGTTTCAGGCCTAGATACCGGGAGTTGATCAGTGATGGCACGATTCGGCTACACCTTGATGACGGAGCAGGCAGGTCCGAAAGAACTGGTTCGCCATGCAGTTCGGGCCGAAGAAGTCGGCTTCGACTTCGAAGTGATGAGTGATCACTACTCGCCGTGGCTGACCGAGCAGGGGCATGCGCCCTACGCCTGGTCGGTGCTGGGGGCAGTCGCCCACGCCACCGAGCGAGTCGGTTTGATGACGTACGTGACTTGTCCGACCGTGAGGTACCACCCCGCCGTCGTCGCTCAGAAAGCTGCGACGATCCAGATCCTCGCGGACGGACGCTTCACCCTGGGATTGGGAAGTGGCGAGAGCCTGAACGAGCATGTGGTCGGCGAGGGTTGGCCGTCCATCGACACCCGCCAGGACATGCTGCAGGAGGCGGTGAGCATCATTCGCGCACTGCTCGCCGGAGATCTGGTGAGCTGGAAGGGGGAGTACTTCGACGTCCAGTCCGCCAGGATCTGGGATCTCCCCGAGAACCCGGTTCCGCTGGCGCTGGCCATGTCCGGAGACAAGTCCGTCGAGCGTTTCGGTCCGATGGCCGACGATCTGATTGCTGTGCAACCGGATTCGGAGCTAGTGCACTTGTGGAAGCACGTGCACGGCCGAGCATACGGATTGGCTCCCGCAGGCCGGACCATCGGTCAGATTCCGATCTCGTGGGACCCTGATCGCGACACGGCAATTGCACGAGCTCATCAGCAGTTCCGGTGGTTCGGCGGAGGGTGGTCCGTGAACTCCGAACTGCCGACGCCGGCGAGCTTCTCGGGTGCGACTCAGTTCGTGCGCAAAGAGGATGTAGCTGAAAGCATTCCGTGTGGTCCCGATCTCGATGTGATCGTCGAAGCGGTCAAGGCATACACGGACGCCGGATTCACCGATGTGGCACTGGTACAGATCGGGGGAGATACCCAAGACCGATTCTTCGACGAGGCGGCCAAGCCGCTGCTCGAGGCTCTGCACGTCGAATTGGGTTGATCGAGAAGATCAATCGAGTTCCGCCGAGTGGGCTCTTGTCGAGTCGCGCGCTACCGCCGTGCAGCCTCGCCTGCTGCGCGACGAGGGCCAGTCCCAAACCGCTTCCGGCGTCGCCCGCACCGGTACCACGAACGAATCTCTCGAACATCGCTTCGCGTTCCGAAGGCGCGATCACGGTACCGTTGTCGTCGACGAAAACCGTCGCCGAACCCGTCGCAGCCCCTGATCGGACGGTGATCTCGACTTCGTCGGCATTGCCGTGCCGAACGGAATTGGTGACGGCGTTGGTCAGCACCAGACGGATACCCGCGGGAAAGGCCTGAATCGAAAGTTCTTCCGGTGCTTTCAAACGAACGTCGACCTGCGGGTGCAGACGGCCGGCGTCAGCGACGGCGCGATCGGCAACCTCGACGAGATCGACGTCGGCACAATCCTCGGGATCGGCCACGTCACCCAGGGCTAGAGTCTCGAGGTCGGTCAGGGTGCGCTCGATCTGGCGCTGCGCTTCCAACAATTCGCCGGACAGTTCGCGCCGTTGGCTTTCCGTGAGATCGAGTGTTGCGAGAACTTCGAGATCGGTACGCATCGACGTGAGAGGTGTGCGCAGTTCGTGGGCGGAGACGCGAGCGAAATCGCGTGCCGACTCCAACGCCTCCTCGGTGCGGCTTCGATCGCTTTCGATGCGACTGAGCATGCTGTGGATTGCCTCCGACAGTTCTTCGGCTTCTCGCGTTCCACGTACCGACGGTGCCCGGCGCGAGAGTCCGTCGACGTCGAGGTTGTTGCCGATCGAACTGGTGGTCTCGGTCAATTGCTGTAGTGGCCGGACGGCTCGGCCGGTGAGGAACCAACCGAGCCCGGCCGCGGCAAGGATGGCGACCACTGCTGCAGCGGCCACTTGGAACTGCTGCTCACGGATTGCCTGGGTCAGTGGGTCTTCGGGGATGCTGACGGCCAGTGCGGCGCCGCTGTCGCCGGGCACCAGAACATCACGACTGCGAACATCGGTGGTAGCCAAGGCGCTGACGGTCGCGGCGTTGAATCCGGGGCTGACCACGGATGGTTCTGTTGTTGCAGTTGGTGTTTCGATGAATAGCGGGCTCGGCGCGCTCGCCGCGACGCCCAGGGTGACGGAATCGAGAGTGCGTTCGAGTTGTTCGGATCCGTTGACACGCAGAAAGACCGCGAACGCAATTCCGATCGCGGCAATCACGATTCCGGCGGCCAGGCCCGAGGCGATGGCTACGCGAGTCTGAAGTGACAGCGGCCGCTTCATCGTTCGGCCCTCAGGACGAAGCCCACCCCACGCACTGTGTGGATCACGCGGGGCGCTCCGTCGACTTCGAGTTTCTTGCGTAGGTAGGTGACAAAGACGTCGACGACATTGGTGTCGGCGGCGAAGTCGTAACCCCAGACGAGTCGCAGGAGTTGTGCGCGACTGAGTACGACACCGGCGTGCTCGGCGAGTACCGACAACAGGTCGAATTCTCTTTTGGTGAGTTCGATTCGCCTACCGTCGATGTGCGCTCGATGGCCGCGGAGATCGACCGTCAGCGGTCCCACCGTGATCGGATGGTCGACCGACGGGGTGGCTCGCGTCGTGCGTCGAAGCAATGCGCGGAGTCTGGCGACGAGCTCGGCCAACTCGAAGGGCTTGGTGAGGTAGTCGTCGGCGCCCGCCTCCAGCCCCGCGATGCGATCACCCACGGAACTTCGGGCGCTGAGCACGCAGATCGGAACCTCGTTGCCGATCGCGCGCAGGGCGGTCACCACCCCGACGCCGTCGAGACCGGGCATGTTGACGTCGAGAACGAGCGCGGCCGGGCATTGCTTGTTCACCGATGACAAGGCCGATCGTCCGTCGACGGCAGTTGCCGTGTCGAAGCCCGACAATCGGAGTCCACGTTCGAGCGAATTCAGAACCTTCGCGTCGTCGTCAACGATCAGGATGCGCTCGCGTGTACTCACCCCAGCCATGGTGCCATCGGATCAAGGCCTGGGGCCTCGCTCGGAGCGAGGGCCGTCGCATTCTCATCAACTCCTAAGAAACCGACAACAGATCTGCAGTGTTGGCTTCATAACCTCGGGTTTCTCGGATGCGACCGCGCCGAGAACTCGAGAACGTTCGATCAAGGAGAACTACGATGACGCGATTGAAAGTGAACGGCAAGCGGGCCCGCCGGACCGGTGTGGTGGTGGCGTCCGTGGCGGTCCTCGGTATGGCAGTGGCGCCGGGAATCGCCTGGGCTTCCAACCCGATTTCCGACGGGTCACCGGTGGCGGTGCGGTCGATCGCGACCGCTCCAGCCGAGTTGGGTGTGGCTCCCGAAGTAGCGTGTGGTGTCGCGGCGCCGATTTCCGACGAGGAGCTGCAGAAGCTCATCGACGAGGGGAAGGTCGTGCGCGCGGAGGAGGCCGGTACGGCCACAGTCACAATCGAAGTGCCGAGCGAAGCTGCGACATTCGTTGCGCGTGAAGGGGTGCCGGCGTTGCCGACCGTCGAATGGGCTCCGACGACCGAAGGTGTTCCGGCAGAGGTGCTCGACATGGCCGGTGTCGCTCCGCTGGAGGAGGGTGTTGCCCTGTCATGCACGGTTGCCGCGGGCTGACGAGCGAAAAAAGCTCCGCATGAACCGCTTTGACCTGGAACGGTACGGCCGTACTCAACTGGGTCTGGAGGTTGGTCAAGCCTGTCGGTAGCACTTGCTACGTTCGGGGCGGTCTCGGCGAGCATGCCGGGGCCGTCGCCGACGGCGTCATGTGTGTGGTGTCTTGCAGAGGTGCGGTACGGCCTGATGCGGGGCGCGTTTCGAAAGGTGTTGTGTTTCATGGTCATTGGCCCCACCCACGCGATGTCCGGTGCTGCTGTGGGGTTGGTGGTTGCGGAGTTGTTGCCTCTCGACTGGGGAGGGCCCACATCCACTGCGGAAACTTTGACCTTTGCCGGGGTGTGCGCCGGAGCCGCCTTGCTTCCCGACCTCGATACCGGTCAGTCGACGGTTTCGCGATCATTCGGTCCGCTCAGCAAGGCTCTGGCCAAAGGCATCGACGCACTTTCGGTGACCTTCTACCGCATCACCAAAGGCAAGAAGGACGGCAAGCGTCGTGGTGGGCATCGGACGCTCACGCACACCGCGCTGTTCGCCGCCGGGTTGGGTGCCGGGGTCTCGGCGCTGGTTGTTCAGTTCGGGAAGCCAGCCATCATCATCACCCTGTTCTTCTGCCTCGGGTTGGCCATCCGTGGATTGGCGGGTGAATTGGCCAAGGAGAAGGGTTGGCTCGCGGTCTCCGCCGTTGCGTTGGTGCTCTCTGCCCTCACCTGGCAGTGGTATCCGAGTGAGGCCGGATCCACGGGGCTAGGTGTTGCGGTGGCCTTGGGCTGCGCCACGCACTGTCTCGGCGATGCGATCACCAAGGAAGGGGTGCCGTTTCTCGCGCCCCTGATCCCACTCGGCGGCAAACGATGGTGGGAACAACGGCTGCCGTCATTCCTGTCCATCCGTGCAGGTGGGAACCTAGAGAAGGTTCTGATCGGGCCGGCTCTGACGGTTCTGACTGCCTGGTTGATCATCAGTGCGTTCGACGGTGCCCCGGAAGCGATCTACGCGGTATTCGCTCCGATGGTGCAGTGAGCTTCGGAAAACTTTTATTACGGAACCACTGGCATCGTAATCATATTTGTTCTACGTTCGTCCCTGACATGAACCGAGTCGGCTGACGGAGTGAGCAGTGGTGCATCAAGCAGAGCGCATGGCAGAGCACAGCTCGAGCGAAGACGGAGTGAGCCGGCGCGGATTTCTCGCAGCGAGTGCCGGCGCAGCTGCTCTCGCGGGCATTTCCTGGGCGCCGGCGGGAGCAGTTCCCTGGGGTTCGGCATCGACCATCGCGCCACCGCCCGGATTTCCGTCGGACATTCCGTTGTCACAGCAGGCGTACGCGAACTGGTCGCGAGAAATCATGCTCGACAGCGTGTGGACGGCCACGGCACGTCACAGCGATGACGTCGTCACCCTCGCCAACTGGGCGTTCGACAACGGGTACACAGTGCGTGCGAAGGGAACGATGCACGGGTGGAGTCCGTTGACGGTGGTGCCCGGCGCGCCTTCGGATCGAGTTCTGCTGGTCGATACGATGGCCAAACTGAATTCGGTTGTGGTGCAGCACGGCACGCCCGCAACGGTCACGGCGGGCGCCGGCGCCAGTATCGAAGCGATTCTGACAGCGCTCGAGCGAGAAGGGCTCGGCTGGGCCAACTCTCCGGCGATCGGTGAGCTGTCCATCGCCGGCGCGCTGGCGATCGGTGCTCACGGGGCAACCTATCCGGCTGTGGGGGAGACGATCACCCCTGGTCAATCGTATGGTTCGCTGAGCAACCTGATCACCGAGATCACGGTGGTGGCGTGGGACGAAGGCATCAATCGGTACGCACTGAAGACATTTCACCGATCGGACGTCGAGAGCACCGCCTTCCTGACCCATCTGGGTCGAACCTTCGTCACCTCCGTGACGCTGCAAGCCGGGGAGAATTATCGGCTGCGGTGCCAGAGTTTCACCGACATTCCGTGGCAAGAACTCTTTGCTGCTCCCGGTTCGCCAGGGCGTACCTACGAGAGTTTCGTCGAGAAATCCGGACGGGTGGAAGCAATCTGGTTCCCGTTCACGCAAACACCGTGGCTCAAGGTCTGGACACCGACCCCGGTCAAACCGCCGGAGTCCCGAGAGGTGAGCGGTCCGTACAACTACTTCTTCTCCGACGCGATTCCCGAAGAGGTCACCACCCCGTTGGGGATGGTGGCACAGGGTCTCCAAGCTGCGACACCGCTGTTCGGCGCCTCTCAGTTCGGCGCTGTAGCAGCAGGATTGGTGCTGACCGACACCGACGATCTCTGGGGCTGGTCGAAAGACGTTCTGTTCTACCTCCGGCACACGACCTTGCGCGTCGTAGCCGGGGGCGGAGCCGTGATCACCAAGCGGTCCAACATCGGCCGAGTCGTCCACGAGATGACGAGTTGGCTGAACGAACGAATGACGCACTACGCGTCGCTGGGGCAGTATCCCGTCAACATGCCGTTCGAAGTGCGTCTCTGCGGTGTCGACGATGACGGCGAGGTGTTGGTCGACAGCGCCGGAGTGCCGGACCTGTCAGCGGTGCGGCCGCGGGCGGATCGTCAGGACTGGGACACAGCGATCTGGATGAACGTGGTCTCGATTCCCGGCACCGCGGGATTGCCTGCCTTCCTTCGCGAAATGGAACGGTGGATGGTCGCGAACTACTCCGGCGATTACGCGACCTTCCGTCCGGAGTGGTCCAAGGGGTGGGCATTCACCGATCAGGCGGCGTACCAGGACGACGAATTCCTCACCAGCACAGTGCCTGCCACCTTCCGTGCCGGTGGCGACGGGAATTGGGACTTCGCTCTCGCCACTCTCGACGAACACGACCCACACCGCGTCTTCAGCAATACGTTCCTCGACCGCGTATTGCCACCCAGCTGAATCTCCTACTGCGGAAGCGGTTTGCGCCAACATACGTCGGTGACACGGATACGCTGATTGTTGTCACCGTTCCAATCGACGCTCAGCCCCTGAGTTCGGAGTGCGTCGGCTACCTGGCGCCCGACGGTCTGATCGGTGTGCGCGATCATGTGTGCCTTGGCGGTTTCGTCGCCGCCGAAGGCAGCGGCGACCAGTGCGGGATCGAGATCGTGGGCCGGACGAAACGCACTGTAGGACAAGTAGAGATCGGACGGCTCGTCGCCGAGACGCTCCGCATCTTGCATGTGGAAGAACGTGTACGCCCACTGAGCAAAGGGATACCCGTTCTCGTCGGGTTCGGACGGCGTGCGTTCGTCGTCGATTTCAGTAGTGCCGCACTGCATGCAGCAGGTGAAGTTCATCCGGGCTACGATGCCGTTGCGCTCGAGATCAGCGAAGGCTGCGGAGAGGCGCTCGAAGTCGCCGGGAGCCGTCCACTGGGTCTGCTCCCCGAGTCTGTGGTCCCAGACCTCACGCACTACTGCGTCGATCTGTCTGCCGAGTTCGTCGTTCTCGAAGCCGCCCTCGACACAGTCTCGGGCGGCTTCGCAGATTTCGTCGAACGTCGCGAAACCTGGGAGTACCAGTTCGCGTGCTTGCTCACCTACGGCGACGATGTCGGCCTCACTGAGCACCGGTGCTGACCGTGACTGTGCTGACCGTGACTGTGCTGACCGTGACTGTGATGACCGTGACCAGGGCAATCGCATACCGGCACCGTACTGCACCGATCCGACCGTCAGGCGACGTCGGCTGCTGCTTTCGTTTCCTCCTCGTTTGACGGGGCCGGCTTGTTCGGGATGAGCGCCGTGGCGATCAGGCCCACCACGACAAATCCGGCCGCAAGGTATCCGCCGAGTGTGATGCCGTGAGTCATCGCAGATTGGGCAGCGTCGGCGACGAAGGCAGTGTTCGGTGAACCGGCCAGCGAGTCGATGGCGGCGCCTGCGCTGTCGGTGACTGCCCGCGTCAACTGATCAGCCTGAGCTTGGTCGACACCGGATCCGGTGAGGTCGTTGTTCAGCGTCGAATTGAGAGTGCTGAAGAAGACCGTGGTGAGGACAGCGATGCCCAGTGCGGATCCGAGTTGGCGGAACGCGCTCTGAATGCCGGAGCCTTGACCGGCGCTCTGCTCGGGAATCTCCTCGAGCACCACGTTGGTCACCTGGGCAGTCGCAAAACCGACGCCGATTCCGTAGAAGAACAGCACTGCGGCGATAGTCCACCAGGGGCTGTCTGTCGCAGCGATGAATCCGAGGCCGGCGAGACCGAGCGCTTCGAGAGCCAGGCCGATACGGACCAAGCCCAACGGCGAGACCTTCGATGCCAGCCCGAAGCTCGCACCACTGGCGACAAAGCTGCCGATGGCAATGGGAACCAGCGCGAGCCCTGCCTGGAGGGCGCTGTATCCGAGCGTGAACTGGAGCCAGAGAGGAAGCACCGCAACGATTCCGAACTCGCCGAGTCCGATGATCAGCGTCGCGATGTTGCCGTTGCGGAACGACGAGATGGAGAACAACCGTACGTCCATCAGTGCCCGCGACGGATCGGCGCTGCGGGTGAGCATGGTTTGACGGTAGGCGAACGCACCGAGCGACAGAACGGCGAGAACCAGCGCCACCAGAACCGGCGACGGTCCGCTGGACCATGAAAGACCGAACAGATCGAAGGGTTCCTTCGTCGTCAGCCACCCGTACGTTCGTCCCTCGACGAGGCCGAAGGCCAGCAGGCCGAGCCCGGCGATGGACAGTGCTGCTCCGGTGGCGTCGATGCGCCCAGCGGTGCGGGGTGAGGGCGCGATGAACAGCACTGCGCCGATCAGAATGAGCGCAGCAAGCGGAATGTTGATCCCGAATGCCCAACGCCATGAGGCATGTTCGGCAAGCCAGCCGCCGAGCAATGGGCCGAGGGCGGATGCAGCGCCGATGGTGGAGCCCCAGACCGCGAAGGCCTGGCCGCGCGCCTTTCCGGTGAACATCGCGTTCAGAAGCGACAGTGACGTGGGCAGGATCATGGCCGCGCCGGCGCCCTGCAGGAAGCGCGCCAGGATGAGCAGACCGCCGTTCGGCGCCAGTCCGGCCAGCAGGCTCGTCGCGCCGAACACGATGACACCGGCAATGAAGATGCGACGAGCGCCGACCAGATCGGCAACTCTGCCGACCAATAGCAGAAGTGCCGCGAACACGATTGCGTAGGACTCTTGGATCCATTGGGCCTGAACGGAATTGATCCCGAGATCTTCGATGATCGAGGGAACTATGACGTTGACGATCGTGGTGTCGACGACGATCAGTGCCACGCCGAGTGCAATGGCGATCAGGCCCAACCACTTGCGGGTGGTGGGTGAGATGTTCACGAATAAACCTCCATTGTGAAGTAACTTTACAATGAAGGTATATTTGAGGCGGTAAGTTGTCAACGTGCGCGCTGGGCTCGACCGGCCGCCGTCTGGCACAGGAAAGGTGGGATCACCGAGGTGGAGGCACCGCGCGACATCTCCGTGGAGCGGGAGCGGCTGATGGACGAATTCCGCGCGTACGGTGGCACGTTCACCGAATTCAGCCATCGATTCGCGTCGTGGCTCGGCCTGCATTCCACCGACGCGACTGCCTTGATGGAAATCACCGCTGCCGAGGAGAAGGGGACGCCGCTCTCACCCGCCCGCCTCGGAGAGCGGATCTCGCTGACGTCGGGTGCAACCACCGCGTTGCTCAACCGCCTGGAGAAGGCGGGACATATCGTCCGGACCCGAGAGAATGCCGACCGGCGAGTGGTCACGCTGCACAGCAGTGCGCATGTGCAGGACCTGGCGGACGAGTTCTTCGGGCCCCTTGCCGTGCGACTCGACGCCATGATGGCGAAGTACCCGCCCGAACTGCTCAGTCGATTCGAGGAATTTCTCGTCGACCTTCACTCGACGATGAACGAACACCTCGAGCAGGACAACCGCTGAACAAAAAACGCCGCTCGACTCCGGAGAGTCGGGCGGCGTTCTTTGTGCCGGTGACGGCTACTTGCCGAGCTTGGCTTGCAGGTCGTCGAGAACCAGGCCGGCACCTGTCGGGCCGAGGCCCAGGAACCAGGTCTCGTCGCTCACCTCGGTGGCGCGTCCTTCCTTGACTGCGTCCATGCTGGCCCACAGCGGTCCGGCAACAACCGTGGTCTGGCCCGTGTCGGCGGGATTTCCGTAGCTGGAGTAGAAGATTCGGTCACCCTCCGCCTCGGTGATCGTTTCCGGGCTGACCTCGACGGCCAGTTCGTCGATGTCCTGGATCGCCGGGCGGGGCAGGCCGACGTCCTTCAAGATGACGCCGATGAACGACAGATTGCCGTACAGGCGCAGCTTCCCGGACATGAAACGAACCAGTGAAACGGTCGGGGAGCCGTCGATCGACTCACGTACCTTATCGGCGTGCTCTTGGTAGTCGTTGAGAACCTGCTCAGCCTTGGTCTCCTCGCCGAGTGCGTCACCGGCAAGGAGGAAGTTCTCCTTCCACGGAAAGCCGGGGCGGATGCTGAAGACCGTCGGAGCGATTGCCGCGAGTTGCGGGTAAAGCTTGTCCTGGCGCAGCTTGCTGCCGAGGATCAGATCGGGCTGCAGTGCGGTGATCGCCTCGAGGTTGAGGTTGTTGGTCGTGCCGACATCGGGGACACCGACCAACTTGTCCGCCAGGTACGACGGCTGACCGGCGGCGCTTTCCGGGCTGGCGATGCCGACCGGGGTGATCCCGAGCGAGAGAACCTCGTCGAGTTCACCGCTGTCGAGGACGACGACGCGGGTCGGCTTGGCCTCGAGGGTGGTCTCGCCCAGGGCATGGGTGATGGTGCGAGGGAACTCGCCTGGCGCGGCATCGCTGCCGAGCTTCGCGGTTTCCGTGTCGGCGGTGCTGAACAGCTTGCCGCCGGTCGCGACATCGGTGTTGCCGTTCGCGTTGCCGCCGGCGTCGGAAGAGCCGCAGGCCGTAGCGGCAAAAACAGTCGCCAAGGCAACCATGGCGACCCGGACCGACGTGCGGCTCCGGAGAGTGGTGCGTGAGTGCATTAGGCTACCCTACCTTTCGGCTATCGGGCTTGGTCAGGGAGGTATCCGCACCGTTGACGCCAGGTGAGCGGCGCGTCAGGTCTCGCTCAGCGGGACCGCTACGCAATTCGGACTACAGGGTGCGACCAACGTGTTAGCTTCGCGAAAGACCTGTACTGGTAAGCGAAGACGCGTGTAGTGAGGATTTCGATGACCCTGAACATTGCCGATCTGTTCGAGGCCGTTGCCGATGCGATCCCCGATCGAGTTCCCTTGATTCTGGAAGACGTGCGATTGAGCTACGCCGAACTCGAACTGCGATCGAACCGACTCGCTCATCACCTGCAGTCGGTGGGCGTCGAGCCTGGGCAGCACGTCGGTATTCACATGCGTAACTGCGTCGAGTACGTCGAAGCGCTCCTGGCTTGCTTGAAGATCAGAGCGGTACCGATCAACGTCAACTTCCGCTATACCGATGCAGAACTCCTGTACATCTACACCAACTCTCAAATGGTGGCACTGCTGGTCGAAGAGGAATTCGCGCCGACGGCATTGGCCGTGGTTCCGCAGTGTCCGGAGATCACCCACGTGTTGATCGTCGGCGAAGACTACGAGAACGCCCTTGCCGCGCAGACTGATACCCGCGACTTCGGCCCTCGCAGCAACGACGACCATTTCATCATCTACACCGGCGGCACAACCGGAATGCCCAAGGGTGTGGTGTGGCGGCACGAGGACTTCTTCTTTGCCGCCCTGTCCGGAGCGAACCTCAGCGGGCCGCCGCGTCGTAGCCTCGAAGAGGTTGTGGATGCAGCTGTAGCGAACACCAATCCAACTGTGCTGCTACTCATCCCGCCGCTCATGCATGGAGCCGCAATCTATTCACTGCTCACGGCATTCCTCATGGGAGCGCCCCGAGTGCTGACCCGCAGCTTCGATCCGATGGAAGTGTTGCGACTGGTCGAGGCCGAGAAGATCACCGGAATCACCGTCGTCGGCGACGCAATTGCTCGGCCGATCGCCGACGCCATCACCGCAAGCGAAGGGCGCTACGACCTTTCGACTCTCCAACTGATCGGGTCGGGTGGCGCGTTGTTCTCCCCGAACCTGAAAGCAGAACTGACAACCCGACTACCGGGGTTGGTGATCAAGGATGCATTCGGTGCTTCGGAATCCGGCAACGACGGCGTCGTCGAATTCGGTGAGGACGGTTCCAAGCGAATTCGATCCAACCCCAACATGATTCTTGTGGACGACGAATTCCGTCGCATCGAACCAGGCTCGGACACAGTCGGTTTCATCGCCCGGGCCGGCCATGTTCCTGTTGCCTACTTCGGCGACCCGGCCAAGACTGCTGCAACTTTTCCCGTCGTCGACGGGGTTCGTCTGGCGGTACTCGGGGACATGGGCACGATGGAAGCCGACGGAACCATCGTGCTGCTCGGGCGCGGTTCGATGTGCATCAACTCCGGCGGCGAGAAGGTCTACCCCGAAGAAGTGGAGCAGGCACTCAAAACTCACCCGGCAGTTTTCGACGCTTTGGTGGCGGGTGCGCCCGACACTCGATTCGGTGAGAAGGTCGCCGCGGTGGTGCAGGTTCGACCGGGATTCGAAGATGTTGCGACGGAATCATTGTCGGAGCATTGCCGCACCCACGTCGCCGGGTATAAGATCCCCCGCTCGATCGTGCTCGTACCAACCATCCTCCGCTCGCCCAGCGGTAAGGCCGACTACCGTTGGGCTCGCGAAACCGTAGCGGGAGCGTAAATCACCTTCCGGCACTTCGGACGACGCACCACTCGTTTCCCTCGGGATCCAGCAGCACCTGAAAGGTGCCGGCCGGGTCCTCCTGGACAGTGCCGACCCGAGTTGCGCCGAGGCGCTCGGCAGCTTCGGTCGCAGCGACGACGTCATCCACACTGACGTCGATGTGTAGACGATTCTTCGTCAGCTTGGATTCCGGTACACGTTGGAAGGCGAGGCGAGTCCATCCTGGAGGGTCGACAAACGCCCACTCCGCGCTCCGCTCCACCGGCTGCCCACCGAGGATTCCGGCCCAGAAGATCGCCAACTGGGCTGGTGCGGAGCAATCCACAACTACTTCATCGACCTGCCCGATCACCGGTTCACAGCTCCGCTGAATTCGGCTGTCACAGCTGCGCTCAATTCGGCTGTCACAGCTGCGCTCAATTCGGCTGTCACACCTGCGCTGAATTCGGCTGTCACAGCCAGGGCTCGATCGGCTTCTTCACCCACATGATCTTCTCGTCCGGATGCTCACGCCGAGCTTCGGGACGGTCTGGGTTGGCTGCTGCCCACACGGCTTTCTCGTCGAGCAGTCCGGCCGCGATCGTCCAGGTCTCCCGCGTGCTCGGCGGATTGGCGCCCGCCGCCCGCGCAAGCTTGCGCAGCCGATCGTCGGGCATGTCGAGCAACTCTGCACTACTGATATCGCGATCCCAGGCGAACTTGGCAAGACCGACAGCTTTCTCACGTCGGCTACGGCTCGCCATGTCGTTGTGCGCGAAGTCTGGTTCGGATGCCACGGCTTCACCTTATCGTCAACGAAATCGAGGCCCTCCCGCGTAAGCGGAAGGGCCTCGATTTCTGTTCTTCACTGTCGGGGTGGCGGGATTTGAACCCACGACCTCTTCGTCCCGAACGAAGCGCGCTACCAAGCTGCGCCACACCCCGTGTCGAACCTCGGTTAGCTTACATTACCGAGTCGACTGACATTAAATCCGCAGGTCAGTTGCGTAGAACCGACGCTGGAGACTCTGCGGAACTGTGTGCGGAGACATGTTCCGGTTCGCGCCTGGTCGCCGGAACCAAAGTCAGCAGAGTTGCCTCGGGGCGGCAGCAGAAGCGTGCCGGAGCCCACGGCGAAGTGCCGATGCCTGCTGAGACGTGCAGCTGGGTGTGTGCGCCCCACTTCGACGGTCCCTTGACCCGGGATCGGTCGATCTGGCAGTTGGTGACCAGCGCGCCGTAGAACGGAAGGCACAGCTGACCACCGTGCGTGTGGCCGGCGAGCACCAGGTCGTAGCCGTCGTCGGCGAACCGGTCGAGAACTCGAGGTTCGGGTGAGTGCGTCAGGCCGAGCTTGAGCTGGGCGACGGGATTGGGTGTTCCGGCGACGGTGTCGTAGCGATCGCGCTTCAGGTGCGGATCATCGACGCCGGCGGCAGCAATGCGAATACCGGCCACTTCGAGTTCGCGGCGCACGTGGGTCATGTCCAGCCATCCACGTTCGGTGAACGCGGCCCGCAGATCGCCCCAGGGGAGGGGATCCCCGGTGATGCGCTTGTCCTTGTTGAAGATGTAGCTCAGTGGATTCTTCGGTTTCGGAGCGAAGTAGTCGTTGCTGCCGAAGACGAACAGACCCGGCCGAGCCAACAGATCGCCGAGCGCCTGGACCACTGCCGGGACGCTGCGCTGATGCGACAAGTTGTCGCCGGTGTTGACCACGAGGTCGGGGTCGAGGCCTTCGAGCTCACGCAACCAATTCTGTTTCAACCGTTGGTTCGGCATCATGTGCAGGTCGCTGAGATGGAGGACCCGCAGCGACGACGAACCGGGCGCCAGGACTGGCATCGTCACCTCACGCAGTGCAAATGCATTGCGTTCGATGCCGGATGCGTACCCGATCCCTAGTGCAGCGGCGCCCGCGGCACCAAGTGCGGTGCGGGTCAGATTGGTGCGGAACTGGGAAGACACCTCTCAAGGATACGGGTGTGGCGTTCTTCTGCGTCGCTCTCGCCGCCTTTTACAGCTATTCCACAGAGAATTGTGTCCGGGCGGAGGTAACTATCGGCACGCTCGAAACGCCGAGCGCGTAGCGTTTCCACCATGTCCGACACGACACCATCGCTCAAAGCCACCCTCCGAACCGACATGGTTGCATCCATGAAGGCGAAGGATCCGCTACGTACAGCCACCCTTCGGATGCTCATGGCAGCCATCCAGACCGAAGAGGTTGCCGGTAAGGAAGCACGGGTCCTCACCGACGAAGAAATCATCAAAGTCCTTGCAAAGGAATCGAAGAAGCGCGGCGAATCGGCCGAGATCTACACCGAGAACGGCCGCGGTGAACTTGCCGCGAAAGAGCGCGCCGAAGCTCAGATCATCGACGAGTACCTGCCGACGCCGTTGACCGACGCCGAACTCGTCGACGTCGTCGACACCGCCCTCGCTCAGGTGTCCGAGGAGCTCGGTGAGCGTCCGGGTATGCGTCAGATGGGCCAGGTCATCAAGGCCGCCAGCGCGCTGGCCAAGGGCAAGGCCGATGGCGCACGTATCTCTGCAGCAGTGAAGTCCCGCTTGTAGAAGCGCGCCACCGGAAACCGAAAACGGCCGCGAACTCCGAGTCACTCGGAGATCGCGGCCGTTCTTGTTTTCAGAGCCGTCAGTTTTCAGGGCCGTCAGTTCGGTGGGGTCCCCGCAGGCGGTGCGGGTTCGCCTCCCGGCGGAGTCGCATCCGGGGGAGTCGCGCCCGGTGCCGGAGCTGCTGGAGCTGCCGGGGATGCGGGTGCTGCCGGAGCCCTTACGGACCCGTCACTGATGTAGATCGTGACGGTCGAACCCGGGATCGCGGACCCGGACGGCGAAACTCCGGTGACCGTTCCCGCGCGTGCTCCGGACGCCGTGGTCACGGAATTGACCGTGAAGCCGGACGCCTGCAACCTCGACGTCGCCGCCGACTGGCTCAGGCCGACAACCTCGGGAACCTGGCCGTTCTGTGATCCCCGTGCGTACTTCTCGTCGATCGGAGGCAGCGAGGTGGGCCCGAAGTTGTTGGCGACCGGGTTCATTGCCGCGAACCAGGATCTCGCCGGTTCGGTACCGCCGTACAGGTTGCCGCTGTAGCAGGGGCGTAGCGGGCTCGAGCAGATCTCGCCGGGTGTCGGGGAGTCGCCGAAGATGTAGACGGCCGCAGCGAGGTTGTTGGTGAAGCCGAGGAACGCCGAGGACTTGTGGGTCTCGGTGGTACCCGTCTTGCCCGACATCGGCAGGCTCCATCCGGCGCTGCTCGCGGCACCGGCAGACGTACCGGCGCCGACGTCGTCACGGCTCATGGCGTTGGCGAGTGTGTCTGCCAAGCCGGGCTCGACGACCTGCTCACAGCCCTGCTCGGTGACGGCCACCGGCTTGCCGTAGCGGTCGAAGACCGAATCGATGGGACTCGGCGGGCACCACTTGCCGTGCGAGGCGAGAGTGGCCGCGACGTTGGAGAGTTCGAGCGGGTTGATCCAGGTGGGGCCGAGGGTGAACGAACCGAGGTTTTGTTCCTTCTGGAAGTCGGCCATGCTGCGCTCGTCGAAGCCCGAGGTGTTGGGATCGGCGTACGAGCGCATGCCGAGACGGACAGCCATGTCGACGGTCGGCGTGACGCCGGTCGCCTCGATGAGCTTGACGAAAGCGGTGTTTGGGGACTGTGCCAGGGCGTCGGTCACGGACAGCGTCGGCGGATAGTTGCCGGCGTTCTCCACGCAGTACGTCGAGACCGGGCAGCCTGCCGCACCACCGCTACCCATGCCCTTGGCTTCGAAGCGCTTGGGCACGTCGAGGGTCGCGTTGATGCCGAGGCCCTTCTCCATCGCCGCAGCGGTCGTGAAGATCTTGAAGACGGAACCCGCACCGTCACCGGCAAGGGAGTACGGCTGCGCCTGGACGGTTTCGTCGGCGTCGGCATTGAGTCCGTACGTGCGACTGCTGGCCATCGCGATGACCTTGTGTGAATCCTGGCCCGGCCTGATCACGTTCATCACGTTCGCGATGCCGTCGAGGTTGGCGCTCGCGTTCGCGTTCAGTCCGGCCTTGGTGGACGCCTGGACCTGCGGATCGAGAGTGGTCTTGATGAGGTAACCACCCTCGTTGATCTGGTCGCGGGTGATTCCGGCATCCGAGAGGTACTTCAGTGCGTAATCACAGAAGAATCCGCGATCGCCTGCAGCGATGCAGCCGCGCGGCAAGTTGTTGGGGGTTTCGAGGACGCCGAGGGGCTCTTCCTTGGCTGCACGGAACTCGTCGGCACGATCCGGAATGTTCGTGATCATGGTGTCGAGCACGGTGTTACGACGCTCGGTCACGCCCTCGACGTTCGTGTACGGGTTCAGCGCGGAGCTGGACTGAACCATGCCGGCCAGCATCGCGGACTGCGGAACGGTCAGATCTGCGGCGTCGACGCCGAAGTAGGTCTGAGCCGCGTCCTGAATGCCGAAGGATCCGTTGCCGAACGGTACGAGGTTGAGGTACCGGGTGAGGATCTCGTCTTTCGTGAGTTCCTTGTCCAGCGTCAGCGCCATCCGGATCTCGCGGATCTTTCGGGCCGGGGTGGTCTCGATGGCAGCGCGGCGCTCGGCATCCGTCTTGGCCACGACCAACAGTTGGTAGTTCTTCACATACTGCTGATCGAGTGTCGACGCGCCCTGCTGCACTTCACCGGTCGTCGTGTTGGTGAGGAAGGCGCGCAGCGTTCCCTGCCAGTCGACGCCCTTGTGGTCGGGGAACCGGCGGTCCTCGATGGAGACGATCGCCAACTTCATGTTGTTGGAGATCTTCTCGCTCGGGACTTCGAAGCGTCGTTGGTCGTACAGCCAGGCAATGGGATTGCCTGCCGCATCGACCATGGTGGACACCGCGGGGACCGTGCCTTCGACCAGTTCGGCCGAGACGTTGTCGACGGTATCGGCAGCGCGATTGGACGCGAATCCGAATCCGCCGGCCACCGGGAACATCACCCCTGCGACCAGGACACCCGCCAATGCGGAGCTTCCGGCGAGCTTCGCCACTGTTTTTGCAATCGACACGATCTACAGAGTACGTGTGCCCACCCATTGGAACCGGTTTCAGTGTTTTGCGGGTGTTCAAAACCTCCTGAACACGCGCTTTGTACTGCCGTACCAAAAAATGCTCCCGACCGTCTTGCGTTAGGGGCGTTCTTTACCTAAATTGTGATCAGTGTGATCGACGTAACACTCGATCACGAATGTGTCTCAGCTTTCACGTGCTACCGCGAGACGGCTGAGATGGTGCGCTGCTCGCCTCATGGCGACGGTCAGACTTTGTAGAGGGGACCCAGAATGTACACAGCCACCCCGAGTAGCCGTTTGGACATCGAGCAGGCCGAGGCACGAATTGCCTGGGTAACTCAGGCGCGATGCCGCGAGGTCGATCCCGACCAACTTTTTGTTCGTGGCGCCGCACAGCGCAAGGCAGCCACCATCTGCCGTCACTGCCCGGTCCTCATGCAGTGCGGAGCAGATGCTCTCGACAACCGTGTCGAGTTCGGTGTGTGGGGCGGAATGACCGAACGTCAGCGCCGTGCACTGCTCAAGCAGCACCCCGACGTCGACTCCTGGTCCGAGTTCTTCGAAGACCAGCGCCAGCATCACTCAGCAGTCTGATCCAGGTCGATCGGGGGATCAGCCCTTACGAGTGAGCTGATCTCCCACCGCGCGCAGCGCCTCGAGGTCCGAGACCTCGAACGGTAGCGACGGAACACCGATCAGCGGCACCTTCGGGTGAGCTGCGGTGAATCGACTCAGCAAGGCGATTTCTCGCTTCGCGATCACTGCCCGATGGGCATGGATGCGGAGAACGGCTGCGGTGAGGGCCTCGGCCTCGGTCGCATTTTCCTTCGCTTCCAGTTTGTCGGCGGCGGTCACCGCATGATCGGCAGGCAGAGCCGTCAACGTCGGGTGAGTGCGGTTGAGAACCAGACCGGCCAACGGCATCGAGTCACCCGCAAGGCGATCGACGAAGAACGCCGCCTCACGGAGAGCGTCGGGCTCGGCCGCTGCGATCACCAGGAAATGAGTCCCCGGCTGACGCAGCAACTCGTAGGTCTTCGTGGCGCGTTCACGGAAACCGCCGAACATCGAGTCGAGCGACTGCACGAATGCCGATGCATCCGAAAGCATTTGGCTTCCCACGATGGTCGAGACACCCTTCAGAGCCAATCCCATCGCGCCGGCCACGAGCCTGGTCAGGCCACGGCCGGGTGCCGAGAGCAGCCGGATCATCCGTCCGTCGAGGAATGTTCCGAGCCTCTGTGGAGCGTCGAGGAAGTCGAGCGCATTGCGCGACGGCGGGGTATCGACGATCACCAGATCCCACGCGTCGTTCGACGCCAGCTGCCCCAACTTCTCCATCGCCATGTACTCCTGCGTTCCGGAGAACGACGTGGCAACGGTTTGGTAAAAGGGATTCGCCAGGATCTGCTCGGCCTTCTCAGGGCTCGAATGCTCGATGACCATCTCGTCGAAAGTCCGACGCATGTTCAGCATCATCGCGTGGAGTTCGCCCGTGGCCTCGGGACCCAGCTTCACCGGCTGCGGAGTGTTGTCGAGTTCGGCCACACCCAAGGCCTGTGCGAGGCGACGGGCCGGATCGATGGTGAGGACGACTACGCGTCGGCCCTCTTCGGCTGCCCGCAACGCCAGCGACGCAGCCGTCGTGGTCTTGCCGACGCCACCTGCGCCGCAACACACCACGATTCGGGCCGTCGGGTCCTTGATGATCGCCGAAATATCGAGGGCAGGAGCTGCGCGTCGGCCGGTCCTGGAACTGCCGACCGTCACGTTCTCGGTGGTCTCGGTCATCACACGCCCTGTTCCGTGAGGTATTCGGCCAGCTCGTAGAGCCCACCGAGATCGACGCCGTCGGCGAGTGCGGGAAGTTGCACCCGCGCGCCGTCGATCTCGCGGAGCTTCTCCGCACTGGATTCTTGAGCTTCGAGCACCGACGCGTGCTCGATCGTCTCGGTGAGCAGGCCGGCGAAGTCGTCGTCGGACAGATCGATGCCGACATCGGAGAGCGTCGACCGGATCGAAGCTGCATCGATGTTGCCGGCTGCAGCACCGGAGAGTTGGTCTTCGGGCAAGAACCTCGGGCTGGCGCGGTTGACGATGATGGCACCGAGGTTGAGGTCGTCACGCGCCAGTTCTGCGGCGGCGTCGGCGGTTTCCTGAACGGGCAGCGCTTCGAGAAGCGCAACAAGATGTACGACGGTCTCCGGCGAGTGCAGCAGCCGAACGACGCCTTCACTCTGCGAATGCACCGGGCCGCCCTTGGCGAGGTCGGCCATCGCCTTGGTGACGTCGAGGAAGCTGCCGATCCGCCCGGTCGGGGGAGCATCGACGACAACGGCGTCGTACACGCGTTTGCCGGTTCGATCGGTGCGGATGACGCACTCCTTGATCTTGCCGGTGAGCAGAACGTCGCGAAGGCCTGGAGCGATTGTGGTGGCGAATTCGATGGCGCCGAACTTACGCATCGCCCGGCCGGCGAAGCCGAGGTTGTAGAACATTTCGAGGTATTCGAGGAACGCGGTCTCGATGTCGACGGCCAGAGCCATCACTTCACCGCCACCTTCGGCGGCCGCGACCTTGGTCTCCTGCGGTGGAAGCGGTGGTACGTCGAAGAGCTGCGCGATTCCCTGGCGGCCCTCGACCTCCACGAGGAGAACGCGCTTGCCGCCTTCGGCCAACGCGAGCGCCAACGCGGCGGCAACCGTGGACTTACCGGTTCCGCCTTTACCTGACACAAAGTGCAGGCGGGCCTTCGTCGCAGACTCGGGCCAGGTCCTGCTCAGCTCATCTTGGGATGCAACCACACCGCGAGCCTATAAGTCTGGGGCCGAAGATGTACGCGGGATAGGCTCACCGCATGAGCGAAATAACTTCCTGGGAATACACCGTGACTCCGTTGCTGGTCCACAATCCGAAGGCAATTCTCGACAACTGGGGTGTCGACGGCTGGGAACTCGTCGCCGTCCTGCCGAGCGCGTCGGGCGAGCAGCACGTCGCGTACATGAAGCGTCCGAAGGGCTGAATCACATGGCAGAGGCAACACAGACCTGGTCGGAGCGTCTCGCCGAACTGGGCATTGCACTTCCCGCCGTCGCGGCACCCGTCGCTGCTTACGTTCCCGCGGTTCGCAGCGGCAACCACGTGTACACGTCGGGTCAGCTCCCGTTCGTCGACGGAAAACTGGCGCTGACCGGCAAGCTCGGCGCGGGCGTGTCGGATGAGGACGCCAAGGCCGCGGCTCGCACCTGCGCGCTCAACGCTCTTGCTGCCATCGACGCCCTGGTCGGCATCGACAACGTCGTTCGCGTCGTCAAGGTTGTCGGCTTCGTGGCATCCGCCGAAGGATTCACCGGCCAGCCCGGCGTGATCAACGGCGCATCCGAGTTCCTCGGCGAGGTGCTCGGCGACGCCGGTATCCACGCCCGTTCGGCAGTCGGCGTGGCAGAACTTCCCCTCGGCTCACCCGTCGAGGTGGAACTGATCGTCGAAGTTCGCTGATGTCGACGGTCCATCCCGCCTACGCGCAGCTACGCCGCGTCACCGACATCGCTTCGGTCTTGCTCGAGAACAACCCGGGCATGATGACGCTGGACGGTACGAACACTTGGATTCTGCATGCTCCGGGCAGCGTCGAGTGTGTTGTCGTCGATCCAGGCGACAACGACGAGGAACACCTGCAACGTGTCGCTGGTATCGGTCCGGTAGCGCTGACCTTGATCACGCACCGGCACTACGACCACACCGGCGGGGTGGACCGTTTCCACGAATTGACTTCGGCTCCAGTGCGTTCCGTCGACCCTACTTTTCTTCGCGGGGGCGCTTCGGCGCTTGTCGACGGTGAAGTGATCGAGGTAGCGGGCCTGAAGTTGCGGATCCTCGCGACGCCGGGCCATACCGCGGATTCGGTGTCGATAGTCATCGAGAACGATGCGAGCGTGCTGACGGGCGACACCATTCTCGGCCGCGGCACGGCAGTTCTCGACGACTCCGACGGCGATCTGGGGGACTACCTCACCTCGCTGCGATCGCTGGCCGCACTCGGCGAAGGACTGACGGTTCTTCCCGGGCACGGTCCGGACCTACCCGATCTGCAGGCGATTTCGCAGCAGTACCTCGCCCACCGCGAGGAGCGTCTGGATCAGGTGCGGGCTGCTCTGTCGACGTTGGGCGAGTCTGCCTCGGTGCGCGACGTAGTCGAGCACGTCTACTCCGACGTCGACCCGAAGCTGTGGCCGGTCGCGGAGAAATCCGTCAACGTGCAGTTGGCGTATCTGCGACGCTGAGGCGCTCGGCGCCGACACGAAGAGCTGAGTTGTGTGGCCGAACTGCCGCCATCTATGCCGATCGAGGTATAGCTGGCGGCAGTTTTTGCATTTGTTTGATATGGGTAACGGCCCAATAGTTAGTCCATGACCTCACAATGCGACGGATGGATCCGCAATTACGTGGACGGCTCCTATGTCGAACCCGACGAGTCGTCGAGCTTCGATCAGGTCGACCCAGCAACGGGCCGTGTTCTCGCCCGGGTCCACGAGGCCGACAAGGCCCTGGTCGATCGGGCCGTGACCTCTGCCAGACGTGCTCTGGACAACGGTTGGGCCGATACGCCGGTTCGAGAGCGGACGGCTCTGCTGCGACGCGCTGCCGACCGGATCGAGGAGCGATTCGAAGAGTTCGTCGCCGCAGAGATGGCGGACACCGGCAAGCCGATCACGCAGGCACGCGAACTCGACGTCGCGCGCGCCCTGACGAACTTCCGCACCTTCGCCGACATCGTCGCCGCGGCGGGACAGGAATCGTTTGTCACGGATCTCGCGGGCGGCAAGCAGGCGCTGAACTACGCGATCCGCAAGCCGCTCGGCGTCGTCGCCGTGATCGTTCCGTGGAACCTGCCGCTGCTTCTCCTGACCTGGAAGGTTGCGCCCGCGCTCGCGTGCGGAAACTCCGTGGTGGTCAAACCTTCCGAGGAGACCCCGGCGACTGCGTCGTTGCTGGCCGAGGTGCTCGAAGAGGTCGGCCTGCCTGCCGGCGTCTACAACGTCGTCCATGGATTCGGTGCGAACTCGGCCGGCGAGTTCCTCACCACGCACCCCGGTATCGACGGGGTCACCTTCACCGGATCTTCGGCAACGGGTTCGCATGTCATGAAAACCGTTGCGCCGCGAGTCCGTCCGGTCTCGTTCGAGCTCGGCGGCAAGAACGCCGCGATCGTCTTCGACGACGTCGACATCGACGAAGCTCTGACGGGCCTGACCAAATCGGTGTTCACCAATACCGGCCAGGTCTGCCTGTGCACCGAGCGGGTGTACGTGCACCGCAGTATTTTCGACGACATCGCCGGTGGACTCGTCGAGCGGGCAGCAGGATTGCGTCTGGGCGACCCGACGCTCGATGCAACGACGACCGGACCGCTCATTTCGCAGGCGCATCGGAAGAAGGTTCTCGACTACTTCGAGATCGCCGAGCAGGAAGGCGCGAAAGTGCTGACCGGCGGCGGTATTCCGGACCTCGGACAGGAACTGTCGGGCGGATCCTGGATCGAACCCACCCTGTGGACAGGCTTGACCAACAAGGATCGCGTCGTGCGCGAGGAGATCTTCGGACCCGTCGCAGCACTCATTCCGTTCGAGACCGAAGCCGAGGCGATCGCCCTGGCAAACGACACCGAGTACGGCCTCGCTGCCTCTGTGTGGACCAACGACCTGCGCCGCGGACACCGCGTCGCGCAGAAGATGAACGTCGGAATCTCCTGGGTCAACACGTGGTTCACCCGCGAACTGCGATCTCCCTTCGGCGGTATGGGCCTGTCCGGCATCGGACGTGAGGGCGGCGAGTCCTCGCTGCACTTCTACACCGAACCGACGAATGTATGTGTGCAACTGTGAACATCGAAACCGCAAAAGTTTTCCAGAAATGAGCGAGGCGTGATGACAGCCCCCGAAGACACCGTATCCGCGCTCGCGCGTCGCCTCGACGACGCTGCGCAGACTCGCACCGACACCCCGAGCCTCGCCGACGAATACACCATCGACATCGACGAGGCCTACCGGATCCAGAACGAACTCCTCGAACGGCGGACCAGCCGTGGCGAATCGATTGTGGGTATCAAGCTCGGTTTCACAAGCCAAGCGAAGATGGCGCAGATGGGTGTCTCCGAAGTGATCGTCGGTCAGTTGACCGACGCGATGTGCGTGAGCAACGGCGGCGAAGTCGACCTGAGGACGTTCATTCATCCCAAGATCGAACCCGAAGTGGCATACCGCCTGTCGAAGGACGTCGATCTCGACGATCCGAACGTCGACATCGAAACCTGCGTCGACGCGCTGGCTCCCGCAATGGAGATCATCGACTCGCGGTACCGCGACTTCCGCTTCACCTACACCGACGTCGTCGCTGACAACACCAGCGCTGCCGGGTACGTGATCGGGAGGTGGCTGCCGCTACAGAACGTCGAAGACCGTTCCGTACGTATGGAAGTCGGCGGTGAGACGGTAGTCGGGTCCACGTCGGCCATTCTCGGCGATCCGGCGCGCGCTTTGCATGCACTGCTCGACATCGCCCGCCGACGCCGAATCCCGTTGCGCGCCGGGCAGGTAATTCTGGCCGGTGCCGCCACAGCAGCTGTGCGACTCGACGAGGGCGTCGCACAGTGCACGATCGACGGACTCGGAACCGTCACGGTGAAAGGTGTGAAGCGATGAGTGGGGCGCAGGTCATCGAGAGGCTGGCGAAGCCGCGCGGAAAGTTCCCCCACGTCAAGGTGGTCGGCGATTTCGTCTATGTCTCCGGGACTAGTTCGCGTCGGCCCGACAACACGTTTGTCGGCGTCGCGGTCGACGAGATGGGAACCACGGCGCTCGACATTCGGGCGCAGACGCGTGCCGTCATCGAGAACATCGCGGCGATTCTCGCCGAAGTGGGTGGAGAACTGAGTGATCTGGTTCAGGTCACCTCCTACCTGGTGTCGATGAACGACTTCGGCGGATACAACGAGGTGTATGCCGAACTGTTCGACGAAAACGGTCCGACGAGAACGACTGTGGCTGTTCACCAGCTGCCCCACCCTCACCTGCTCATCGAAATTTCCGGCGTGGCGTACGTGCCCGCCTCCCGACGCACGGCGTCCGAAGATACGGAGAATGCATCATGACCACGATTCCTCCCGTCATCGACTTCAAGAAGTGGATCGACGACAACCGCCACCTCCTGCAGCCGCCCGTCAACAATCAGACGATGGCGCTCGGAGACGATTTCATCGTGCAGGTCGTCGGCGGCCCCAACCAGCGGACCGACTACCACCTCGATCCGTACGAGGAGTGGTTCTACCAGCTCGAAGGCGACATCCACGTCAATGTCATGACCGAAGACGGTCCTCAGCGCGTCGACATTCGCGAGGGTGAAACTTGGTTGCTGCCAGGAGACATTCCGCATTCGCCGCAGCGTCCCACCGCGGGCTCGATCGGCCTGGTCATCGAACGCGTCCGCAAGGAAGGCACGCTCGAGAAGTTCCAGTGGTACTGCCTCGAATGTGATCACAAGATTCACGAGGTCGAACTTCAGGTGCGCGACATCGTGGCCGACCTTCCGCCGGTGTTCGTCAAGTTCTACGAGAGCGAAGAAGCCCGCACGTGTGACAAGTGCGGCACGCTCCATCCCGGCAAGGGCTGAGCTATGAGCAACCTGATCGACATCCACACCCACTACGTGCCCAACGGGTGGCCGGATCTGACCGAAGACGCGGGGCCGCAAGCGCCGTGGCTGAAGGTCGAGTCGGAAACCGAAGCAATGATCATGATGGGCACCAAGGAGTTCCGTCGCATCCAATCCGATGCCTGGGACGCCGAGGTGCGGCTTCGGGACATGGATGCCGACGGCGTGCAGACGCAGGTCGTCTCACCTACTCCGGCGTTCTTCAACTACGGCCGGAGCGGTGAGCAGGCAAGTCGCATTGCACGGATCTTCAACGACCTCGCACTCGAGATCGTGGAGCCGGCGAAGGATCGGTTGATTCCGTTCTGCCAGGTGCCTCTGCAAGACACCGACGCAGCGTGCCGTGAGTTGGAGCGGTGCATCGCGAACGGGCACCGCGGTGTCGAGATCGGCAATCATGTCGGCGATCTGGACCTCGACAGCGAGGGCGTGGTGACGTTCCTGCAGTACTGCGCGTCGCTGGACGTGCCGGTATTCGTGCACCCGTGGGACATGGCCAACTCTCCGCGCCTCGATCGCTGGATGGCGCAGTGGCTCACTGCGATGCCGGCCGAAACGCACCTGTCGATACTCGCACTGATTCTCGGTGGGGTGTTCGACAAGATCGACGATCGTCTCAAGATCGGATTTGCGCACGGTGGTGGATCTTTCGCGTTCTGGTTGGGACGGATGGAAAACGCCTGGCACGGCCGCAACGACATCATCGGTACGTCGCAGTTCCCGCCTTCGCACTACCTGGGAAGGTTCTACGTGGATTCCGTCGTCTTCGACGAGCGTGCGCTGCGACTGTTGGTGGACACGGTGGGGGGGGACCGTGTGATGGTGGGTAGTGATTACCCGTACCCCTTGGGGGAGCGTCCGGTCGGTGAGGTGGTTCGCAAGAGTGAGTTCTTGGACGATACTGCGCGCCAACTGATTTCGCGGGGGAATGCCGAACGCTTCCTGGGTCTCGTCTGAGGCCCCGGCTATACCTTTTCCGGTATGGCGGACGGTGAATTCGGCATTTGTGAGTCATGTCTCGAGCGAGCACAATTCCAAACACAACGATCGACGACGCTCGTGATACCGACAATCCCGAAGACGGGGTCGGTGACTACAGACTTCATCGTCCGCCTGCCCCATCCAATCGATAGGTTCCGCGATGTCAGACAAGATATCCAACAGCACTACGAGCGACGGAAAGCCGTTGCCGGAGAAAGCGGCCCGTAGCCGAGTTGCCATGGCAACCCTGGCCGGCACAACTCTCGAATGGTACGACTTCTTCCTCTACGGCACAGCCGCCGCGTTGATCTTCAACAAACAATTCTTCCCGAGCCTGAGCCCCACGGCCGGCACGCTGGCTGCCTTCAGCACCTTCGCCGTCGGGTTCATTGCACGGCCGGTGGGTGGACTCGTGTTCGGGCACTTCGGTGACCGGATCGGGCGCAAGGCCACGCTCGTGGTCTCATTGGTGATGATGGGCATCGGGTCCACACTCATCGGCCTCATCCCGAACTACGACTCCATCGGTTTCTGGGCGCCCGTCCTCCTGGTGGCGATGCGCGTCGTTCAGGGCATCGGTCTGGGCGGTGAAGGCGCCGGCGCGACACTCATGTCGATGGAGCACGCGCCGGCGGGGCAGAAGAATCTCTATGCAGGTTTCCCTCAGATGGGCACACCCGCCGGACTGGTTCTCGCCAACGGCATCTTCCTGACGACCAACGCCGTGATGTCGGACTCGGCATTCGCTTCGTGGGGTTGGCGAATCCCGTTCCTGCTCAGCTTCGTTCTGGTGGCGATCGGTCTGGTGATTCGCCTGCGCGTCACCGAGTCGCCGTCATTCGCCGGGATCATGGAGAAGGGCGAAATAGTCCGCTTCCCGCTGCGTGAGTCGCTCAAGGTCGGCTTCCCCCGTTTGTCTCTCACGCTTGCCGCGTGCTTGGCGAACTCCGCCGTGGCGTACGCCTTCATGGTGTTCACCCTGTCGTACGGAACTCAACATCTGGGCTACGACAAGCAATTCCTGGTGCTCAGCGTGACCGCGGCAGCAGTCCTGTGGTTCCTTTCCATCCCGTTCTGGACAAAGATCGCCGACAAGTACGGGCGTCGGCACATGTTCATCGGCGGATCTGCCGCAATCCTGTTGTGGTGCATCGTGTTCTTCCCGCTCCTCAACACCGAGAACAAAATGGTCGCCGTCATCGCGTTCCTGGGCATGGGCCTGATCGTTCCGGTCACACATTGTGTCCAGGGCAGCATCATCGCCGATACCTTCCCGGCCAAGGTCCGCTATTCCGGCTCGTCTCTGATCCTCCAGAGCGGTGCAATTCTCGGCGGTGGACTGGCACCGATGATCGCCACGGCTCTGCTCGACGCCACCGGATCTTCGGTCGGTGTGACCTGGTATCTCGCCGGGGTGTGCACGATCAGCCTGGTCGGCGCCATCGCACTGTTCAAGATTGTCCCCGATTCGTCGCGGGGCTTGGAGCACGAGGAGATTCGCGTCTCCGAAAACGCCTGAGTCCTGGTTGATCCGACATCGGCCCGTTCCCTCTGGAGGGAACGGGCCGATCGGCGTTTCACGGTCGCATGAGCTCAGTTGCAAAGGACTCCAGCGTCGCGATCAGGGCCTGCGCGGACGGACTCGACGTGCGAGTCGCCGACGAGGTGATGCCGACGCTGTGCCCGATCGGATCGAGTGTGATGGACAGGGTGGTCAAGCGCGCATCGTCGCGGGGGATGAGGCTCGGTAGTACCGCGATCATGTCGGTCTCGACCAGTAGCTGACGCACGGTGAGGAAAGAGGTTGCCTCGACCCGATTTTCGGGCAACGGCAAGCCGTTCCGGGCGAAGAACTCCTCGAGTTCGCGTCGGAGCACTGTCTCGACCCCGGGAAGGATCCAGGGGAAGCCGCGTAGTTCTTCGAGTTGGACGTCCTCGCGGTGAGCGAGCGGGTGATCTACGCGGGTGACGAGTTCGACGGATTCGGCGTAGAGGTTCCGTCTTGTCGCGGTGTCATCGGTAGGTGAGGTGAGCCGGCCGACGATCAGGTCGATTCGGCCCGCTTCCAGATCGGTGAGCAACTGCTCTGGCGTACCTTCGCGCACGACGACGGTGAGCAACGGGTGGTGAACCTTCAGGCGCGCGATAGCGCCGGGAAGCAGCACGTTGGATCCGGCGAGATGTGTTCCCACGATGACGGTTCCGCGATTGGCGTCGGCAAGTTCGACGACGTGTCGCCCGGCTTCGGTCAGCTGCGCGATCACGGCCCGTGCATGAGTTGTGAAGGCCTCGCCGAAAATGGTCGGGGTGATGCCGCGTGGGCCGCGGTCGAAGAGCGAGACGCCGAGAATGGACTCGATGTCGTGCAGACTCCGAGTCGCGACAGGTTGCGTGATGTGAAGTGCGGCAGCGGCGCCGACCACACTGCCCTGACGGCTCAATGCGTCGACGAGCAGGAGATGGCGGAGTTTGAGTCGCCCGTCGAGGAGCTTGGGCATGTCCATGGAGCAATCCTAGACGGGATTTCTCCGGGTGGGTAGGCGCCCGAAGTTGCTCAGGAGAAGGTGATTCCGATCGATTGGGACGAGGTGTACTTCTCCCAGGTTTCGCTGCTGTCCGGACTTCCCGTGTGCGCAAACGACGTCCAGTGCCGGCGTATCCGACGGCCCAGTGCGTCGATGCTCTGCCAGTCGCTGCTGCCCAGCATCGGTGAGCCCTGCCAGGACTGCTCGGTTCCCAACACGAAGGGTAGTTCGATGCAGTGAGTGGCCCCGAAGACGTCGTCCGTCGGTGCCCAGTCGAAGCGATACGTGTACACCGACGCGCCGGCCGCTGTGATGGTCTCGGCCAGCTCCATTGCCGGTTCGGCAAACATGTTCTGTGTCAGTGCCTTTTCGGCGACGTGTTCGGGATCGGGTACTCCCGCTACGTCGCGCACGAAAGCAGATCCCTCCTCTCGGGTGTATCCCACGATGACGTCAGGCGCTGTTTCGAAAGTTCGGATCACCGGTTCCAGTTCGGAGATCGGCGCGAAGGGCGGTTGCACGACATTGGGGGACCGCCGGCTGAACTCGACAGCCGTGCCGCGGAATGCGTCGAGAATGTGGGAGAGCGGCGCGGTCCGAGGATCTCCGTCGAGCAGTCGGGCAAACGTCTCCCCGTTCTCGATCGCGGCAGCCTGCGTGAAGTTGAGGTCCGGCCGTGGGGTGCTCTGCAGAATTGCTCGATGGAACAGGGTTCGAGAGTTGTTACTGCTCAACAGATTCACAATGGAATGGGCGCCGGCCGACTGCCCGAATCCGGTGACCGAGTCTGGGTCGCCGCCGAATGCCTCGATGTTCTCGCGCACCCACTCGAGCGCCGCGATCTGATCGTGTACCCCGAGATTGCCTTCGCTGACGCCGTCGAGGAGGAGGTATCCGAGCACGCCGACGCGATAGTTGACCGACACCACGACGACGTCGCCCTCGGCTGACAAAGCGCCGCCGTCGTACCAGGGGAGTGAGCCGCCGCCACTGGAGTACCCGCCACCGTGAAGCCACACCATCACCGGGCGATGACCGGTCAGCGACGGGGTTGTGACGGTGACGGTGAAGCTGTCCTCGCTGTGCTCCGGTTCGGGGAGCGGTGGCCCCATGATGCGTTCGAGTCGTGAAGGTGGTTGGGGGAAGACCGTTCCAAGCGCTGTGGCGTCGAAGACGTCGGAGAACGGTTCCACCGGTCGAGGCTTCTCGAAGCGCGGTGCGCTGGCGTAGGGGATCGCACCGAAGTAGTAGGAACCGTCACGCTTTCGGCCGCGGACCTTCCCCGAAGGGGTGGATGCGATCACCGTCTCGAACGAGGGCATGGGTTCCTTTCTTCTTGTGCATGCTTTTTCGAGCATGCCAGGTGGATGCCGCGGCACAAATGCCTTTGTGGTCGTGCGGTATGCGTTACGGCGTGAGTGCCTGTACCAGTCGATCTTCGAGTCGCGTCGTCACTCGGCTGTATACGGAACCGTCGTCCAGTGCCCGGGACATCACGATCGCCCCTTGGATCCCGGCCACGGCTTCTTCGGCGAGTCCGATGGAATCTTCGGCACCGACGAGTGCCGCCTCGAGAGCCGCCGTCCATTCGTCGAAGTATGTTCGGACCCTGGCGCCGAAGCGGTTTCGCTCTTCACCGAGTGCAAATGCGCCGAACAGGCAAATGCGTTGCCCTGACCGAAAGTAGTCGCCCGCGGTAGCGAACATGCTCTGGATGCGCTGCCTCGGTGGAACCGATTCTGCTCGAAGAGGTTCGAAGACTTCGGCGCGAAACCATCTGTCGACCTCGTCGAGCACCGCCTCGGCCATCTCTTCCTTCCCGCGCGGAAAGAAGTTGTAGAGACTGCCTTTGCCCAAACCGGTGTGTTCGGTGATCACGGCCAGGCTTGCTCCGTCGAACCCGTAGGTTCGAAACACGTTTGCGAGAGCGGGAATCGTGTCCGAGCGTTCAGCTACCTGTCTGGCCATGGATTCATCCTTTCATCACAGATCCAACTCGCTCAGGCCCGGATGATCGTGCGGGCGTGGTCCGGTCGGATCCCAGAAGAACTTTCGCTCGGACTCCTCGATGGGAACGTCGTTGATGCTGGCATGACGGTGGTGCATGAGTCCGTCGGCGTCGAATTCCCAGTTCTCGTTGCCGTAGGAGCGGAACCACTGCCCGTCGTGATCGTGCCACTCGTACGCGAATCGCACTGCGATGCGGTCGTCGCTGTGTGCCCACAACTCTTTGATCAACCGGTAGTCCAGTTCGCGGGTCCACTTCTCGGTCAGAAGTTCGACGATCTCGGATCGGCCGGTGACGAACGTCGACCGATTACGCCACCAACTGTCCGGCGTGTAGGCCAGCGACACCTTGTGTGGATCGCGTGAGTTCCATCCGTCCTCGGCGAGGCGGACCTTCTGGACGGCAGCTTCGTGAGTGAAGGGCGGAATCGGTGCTCGGACGGTCATTGCGGGGCCTCGATCAGATTTGTACCTATCGGTACAAACTTTACCGATAGGTACAACAAGAGTCCAGTGAACGACTTCGGCCGCCCCCACCGAAGCGGGAGCGGCCGAAAGAGTCGAACAGGAAGAAACTAGCGCGCGCGACGAGCGAGACGCTCGGAATCCGAGATCAGGACGCTCTTGCCTTCGAGGCGAAGCCATCCGCGGTGTGCGAAATCGGCGAGCGCCTTGTTGACGGTCTCGCGGGAAGCGCCGACGAGCTGGGCGATCTCTTCCTGCGTGAGGTCGTGAGTGACGCGCAGGGCGCCACCTTCCTGAGTGCCGAAGCGCTGCGCGAGCTGCAGGAGCGCCTTGGCGACACGGCCGGGAACGTCCGTGAAGATCAGGTCGGCCAGGGTGTTGTTGGTACGACGCAGACGGCGGGCGAGAACGCGCAGAAGCTGCTCGGCGATCTCGGGGCGCTGCTGGATCCATGCCTTGAGAGCGTCGCGGTCCATGCTCACGGCGCGAACCTCGGTGACGGTCGTAGCCGTCGAGGTGCGGGGGCCGGGGTCGAAGATGGACAGTTCGCCGAACATGTCGGACGGGCCCATGATCGTCAGCAGGTTCTCGCGACCGTCGGGTGAGCGTCGACCGATCTTCACCTTGCCGGACACGATGATGTACAGGCGGTCACCGGGTTCACCTTCGTTGAAGATGACATGTCCACGGGGGAAGTCGACGGGCTGCAGCTGCTTTGTCAGCGCCGCTACCGCTGAGGGCTCGACTCCTTGGAAGATGCCGGCTCTTGCCAGGACGTCGTCCACGTGCGCTCCTTGTTGGGATTTGTTCGTTTGTGGTGTCATTTTTGCGCTATCTATCTTTGTACCCGCGCTGCGCACAAACCGTCGTACACAGGCTCAGCCCTCATGAGTGAGACACTGTGTCCAATGCAATCTGTGTTCAATGCAACAGGTACGGCATCGAAGTCTACGTCCCGTTAGCTCGCGACGAGTGATTGATGCCACGTAAGAGCCGAAAATTCTTCCGGAATCCGCTGCGGTGACTACTTTGTATGGCCGTCAACTTGCCCGTTGTGTCCGGATTTCGCCCAGGCTGGCGCTCTCGGGAGCCTCCGACTGACGGCCCTTACGCTTCCGGTGGAAGCGGGCGAACGCATGGGGAAACCCATCGCTTGCCAGGCGGGCGACGTCGTCGTGACTTGCCTGGTCGAGGAAGTCTTCTACTTCATGCTCTTGGACCGAGAGCCGACGCAATCGCCCTTCGACTCGTTCCATCGCCAGGGCAAAGAGCATAAGCAGTAGCGGAAAGAGAATTACTGCGAGTCCTTGCATAGGGGGAAGTAAACACGTCGAAGGTCTCAGAATCGACACGACGGAGTCTCCACTCATGTCGTATCCGTACAGTTGTCTGAGTGCAGACCACCCCGACAGGCAGTTCAGAGCAGCGGAAGAAACCGCGTTCGGGGGGTGCGCGGAAGGAAGAATCACACCTCGGATTGGTACGCCGGGCGCGTCGGATGAATCGTGAGCTCGCTGTGGCTTTCCCACACGTGTACTGCGAACTCGACTTCACGACTCCGTTGGAACTGGCAGTGGCGACAATCCTGTCGGCGCAATGCACCGACGTCCGCGTCAACATGGTCACGCCGGCACTCTTCGCCCGTTATCCCGACGCAAAGGCATACGCGGAAGCCGATCGGACCGAACTCGAGGAGTACATCCGCTCCACCGGCTTCTACCGGAACAAGACGACGTCGCTGATCGGACTCGGTCAGGCGCTACTCGAACGCCACGACGGGCAGGTCCCGAACAAGCTCGAAGATCTGGTGAAACTCCCAGGCATCGGACGCAAGACCGCGAACGTCGTGCTGGGCAATGCCTTCGACATTCCGGGAATCACCGTCGACACCCACTTCGGTCGGCTCGTGCGTCGGTGGAAGTGGACCGAGGAAGAAGATGCCGTCAAGGTGGAACACGCCGTCGGGGCACTGATCGAACGTAAGGAATGGACTCTGCTCTCGCATCGCGTGATCTTTCACGGCCGACGGGTCTGCCACGCGCGCAAGCCCGCGTGCGGTGTGTGTGTTCTGGCCAAGGACTGCCCGTCGTACGGTCTCGGCCCGACCGACAAAACCGAGGCCGCGGCCCTGGTGAAAGGCCCCGAGACCGATCATCTGCTCGCCCTGGCAGGGTTGTGATCGCCGATGACAAGTGCCGGAAGATGGTCTCTCGCTGCGCTCGTGGTCGTCGCGGCTCTCGTCGTGGCGATCTGGCCGCGCGGAGGAGACGACACGACGCCCACGTCGACGGGCCCGTCCTCGTCCGCGTATCAGCCGCCGACGTTCACTCCGTCGTCGGAATCGCTCGATCAACTCCGTAGCCAGGCGGCTCTGGCTTCCTGCCCGACTCCGACCGGCGAAGCGCCTGCCGGCTCGGCTCTCGCCGGAATCACCCTCGACTGCGTCTCCGACGGAGCGCCCGTCGACCTTGCCGCAGCGGTGGGCGGAAAGCCGACTCTGCTCAATCTGTGGGCGTACTGGTGCGCGCCATGCGCCGAAGAGCTTCCGTACCTTCAGGAATTTGCGGAGCGCGCCGACGGCAGCATCAACGTGCTGACCGTGCATTCGGATCCGAATCAGGAGAACGCTTTGACGCGACTCATCGACTACTCGGTGCGTTTGCCCGGCGTCCAGGACGGTGACGGCAAGGTACGGATCGCAGTGGGCGCACCGCCGGTGCTGCCGGTGTCGGTGCTCGTGCGCGCGGATGGAACAGTCGCCAAGGTCTTGCCCCAACCCTTCCGCAGTGCGGACGAGATCGCCGCCGCTGCGGCGCAATATCTGGGAGTCGTCGTATGAGCACACCGGTTCCCGAGTGGTTGCGCGCTGTCGCCAGCACCCAGCCCACCGATCCCCATCGGATCAACCCAGTCCTCGAGCGTCGCGCGCCGCGCGGCACCGTGACGCGTCCGGCCGCGGTGCTCGTGCTCTTCGGCGGACCGCGTGAGGCAGACCCTCTCGCCGTCGGCGGCTTGCCGGAGGGCGCAGACGTCCTGCTGACCCAACGGGCGTCGACGATGCGTCAGCACAGCGGACAGGTCGCATTCCCGGGCGGTGCCGCCGATCCGGGCGACGACGGCCCCGTCGGCACCGCGCTGCGTGAAGCTCAGGAAGAGACCGGGCTCGATCCGAGCGGAGTTCAGCCGCTCACCGTGCTGCCGGAGATCTTCATCCCGCCGTCGGGTTTCGACGTGACGCCGGTGCTCGGCTACTGGGAGCAGCCGACGACGGTGGGCATTCAGGACGAGGGCGAGGTCGGACGGGTGGCCAGGGTGCCGCTGCGCACGTTGCTCGACCCCGACAACCGGTTTCAGGTTCGCCATCCCCTCGGATACCAGGGCCCGGCGTTCCGCGCCGACGGCATGCTGGTCTGGGGGTTCACAGCAGGAATCCTCGCGGCGCTGTTCACGGTGTCGGGCTGGGAGATTCCGTGGAACTACGAGGACGTGAGAGACCTGGACACAGCGCTGTCCGAGTTCGGTGAAGGTGTCGAGGATTCGGCGGTGCCGCGATGACAGGTTCTCGTTGGGTGGACATCGCCATCGTTCTGGTCGCCCTCATCGCGGCCACGTCCGGATGGCGTCAGGGCGCGGTGGCGTCGGCGCTGGCGTTCGTCGGCGTGATCCTCGGCGCCGTCGCCGGGATTCTGTTGGCGCCGCACCTGCTCGTGCACGTCACCGAAGGCAAGCTGCGCATCCTCGCGGGCATCTCGCTGATCGTGGTGTTGGTCATCATCGGCGAAGTCGCCGGCATGGTGCTCGGACGCGCGGCGCGCAGCGGAATGCACAGTCCGACGGCGCGATCCGTCGACAGCGTCATCGGTGCGGGTCTACAGGCGGTGGCCGTCGTGGTCGCGGCGTGGTTGCTCGCGATTCCGCTCACTTCTTCGTCGCAGCCGAATATTGCCGCCGCTGTTCGTGGTTCGGATGTTCTCGCCAGCGTGGACGAACTGGCGCCGCAGTGGCTGCGCCGCATCCCGACGGAGTTTTCGGCGTTGCTCGACACCTCCGGTCTGCCGGACGTCATCGGCCCGTTCGGGCGTACGCCCATCACCGAGGTCGAAGCACCCGACGCGAGCGTTCTGGCCAGTCCGTTGGCGGCGCAGTTGCGTCCGAGTGTTCTACGCATCAACGGCGTCGCACCGAGTTGCCAGCGCGCGCTCGAGGGATCCGGATTCATCGTCGCCCCCGAACGCGTCATGACCAACGCCCACGTGGTTGCCGGAACCGAGAGCATCACGGTGGACACCATGGAGGGCGCGCTGCCCGCGCAGGTGGTTCTCTTCGACTCCGCCGTCGACATCGCGATTCTGGCGGTTCCCGGACTGGACGCACCGGTGCTGCCGTTTGCTCCGGAGCAGGCTCGGACCGGCGACAACGCGTTGGTGCTCGGTTACCCCGGCGGCGGTCCGTACACGGCCAGCGCAGCCCGCGTTCGTGAGGTCCTGAACCTGAACGGACCGGACATCTACAAGGCCGGAACCACTCAACGTGAGGTCTACACCGTCCGCGGATCCATCCGGCAGGGCAACTCTGGTGGGCCGATGGTCGACGATCAGGGGCGCGTCCTCGGCGTCGTGTTCGGTGCTGCCGTCGACGACAGCGACACCGGATTCGTCCTCACCGCCCAGGAAGTATCGCGCCAGTTGAACGCGGCTGCCTCGGCGTCGACGCCGGTGCCGACAGGCGCCTGCATTCTGTAGCGGTCACTTCTCCGTAAGGAGGAAGTCCTCGAGTTCGCGGTTGACGCGCTCGGGGGCTTCCTGATGCGCGTAGTGACCAACTCCGGCAATGGTGCGCAGTTTTTCGCCGGGAGCCCAGTGCTTGTCGCGTCGCACGGTACGGGTGAGCACGTACGGGTCGAGTTCGCCGTGAATCTGGACGATCGGAATGCGAAGAACCTGATCCATTAAACGCATGAAACGACGACCCTCGGGCCGGAGCTGGCTGCGGAAGGCCCAGCGCTGGTACTCCAGCGTGGAATGCGCGACGCCCGGGATCCGGATCGCGGCCCGCATCTTGGTCATCACGTCCGCGAACTCGGGTTGCTGCGGCCAGGTGGGGCCGGACCGCGAGCGAACCAGACGCTCCACCTCGGCGCCGTTGTCGGCCGTCAACCGACGTTCCGGGCGTAGCGGTACCTGATAGGCCAGGAACGAGGGCAAAAGCGCGCGGCGCTGATATGGGTCGCGCACGACTGCTTTCTTGAGTGCCATCGGGTGTGGCGACGAGATCAACGCGATCGACCGCACCAGGCGTGGATGCAGGAGCGCGGTCGCCCAGCACACCAACCCGCCGTCGGCATGACCGATCAGCGTGGCCTTGCCGTAACCCATCGCACGAATGAGGCCGGCTACGTCACCGGCGAGCGTCCAACCGTCGTAGCCGCGAGGGGGCTTGTCGGAATCGCCGTACCCACGAAGATCCATGGCGACGACGCGGAATCCCTGCTCGGACAGTGCCGTCAACTGATGGCGCCAGGACCACCAGAAATCGGCGAATCCGTGCAACAGGACCACCAACGGAGCATCCGGCTCCGCGTCGCCTACCTCGACGACGTGAAACCGGATGCCGTTGGCGTGAATGTCCCGGTGAATCCAGGGGCCGTCGAACCTGACGGTGGATGGATCTGGGGCTGCCACTTTCGATCAGACTCGCTACCGGCGCGCGTTGAAATCGACCGACGGCTTTGCGTCGTCATGGCTGCCGGGGATGACGTTCTTGGCCTGCTTGAGCGATTCGATCGTCTTCTCCGGAGCCCTCAGCTTGCGCACGCGCAGATAACCGAGCAGCGCCAGAATCGCGGTGGTCACCACCATGATCAGGAAGACGATGAGGAACGCCAGCCAGCGCGGCACCCAGGTGTCGAGCATCTCGGCCAGGAAGAAAAAGAAGAAGAACGAGCTGAACAGCAGAACCGTGAAGGCCAGGATGAAGAAGACGCTGCCCTGCAGACCCTTCTTGACCTCGCCCGTCACCTCGGCCTTGGCAAGTTCGACCTCGGCGCGCACGAGGGTGGAGACCTGTGCGGTCGCGTCCTTGACGAGGGCCCCGATGGTGGCCTCGCCCGGCGTGCGGGCGTCCACATCGGTGAGAGGGATGGAAGAGACCGTGTTCGGTACTCCATCTCCGGTGAAGCGCTGGCTCTCTCCGTTGGTCAAGCTCACTTGTCGACCTCTCCAGGTAGTTCTCTCGCGTCCGTGGCAATGGCGGTGGAAGCGTCGTCTCGAGCCGCATGAACTCGTCCACGTCGCCACAGCAGCGCTGATCCGATCAGCGATGCCACCAACGATGTCACGAGAACTGCGGCCTTCGCTATCTCGGCCTCGCTGCCATCGCCGACCCCGTCCAATGCGAGGTCTGCTACAAGCAGGCTAACGGTGAACCCGATGCCACCGAGAACTGAGAGGGCAAACATGTCTCTCAATTCCAGTGTCTTGGGTTTGGTTGCTATCCCCAATTTGATCGCGAGCAGGGAAATTCCGAAGATTCCGACGGTTTTGCCGACCAGAAGACCGACGACAACCGATTGCCCGACGGGGTCGGTGAAAATGTCGCCGAGTACCGCCGCGTTGATCGGAACACCGGAGGCGAACAGTGCGAAGACGGGGACACAGAAGCCTGCGGAGTAAGGCTGAATGCGATGCTCGAGACGGCTACCGGGCGCGTACTCCTCGTCCGGATCGCGCCTCACCCGGGTGAGTAAGCCGAGCGCGACGCCCGCGAGTGTGGCGTGTATCCCCGCTTCGTGCATCGCGTACCAGGTCAGTAGTGCCAGCGGGACGTAGAGGAACGGCGTCGTGATGCGTTTGTGTTGGGCGTAGGCGTAGGCAGCCAGGGCTGCGGCCGCGGTCAGCAGCCACAACATCGCGAGGGAACCGGTGAACAGTACGGCGATGAGGATGATCGCGAGCAGATCGTCGACGACGGCCAGGCTGAGCAGGAAAACTCGGGCGCTCGCCGGGATCTTCGAGCCGGTCAGCGCGAGCACGCCGAGGGCAAAAGCGATGTCCGTCGCGACGGGAATAGCCCAGCCCTTGTCCATGCCGGGCGTGCCGAAACCGATGGACGCCGCGATGATCGCGGGGACCAGGACGCCGCCGCACGCCGCGATGATCGGGAGCATCGCGGCTTTGCGGTCCGCGAGTTCGCCGACCACCAGTTCACGTTTGAGTTCGAGGCCGGCAACGAAGAAGAAGACGGCAAGCAGTCCGTCCTGCGCCCACGTGCCCAAGCTGAGGTCGAGATGGAGTGCGGACGGACCGATCTGGAAGTCACGTAGTGCGATGTAGCTCTCACCGAAAGGAGAGTTCACCCAGATCAGAGCGAGGGCGGCAGCGATCAGGAGGATCGATCCGCCCACCGTTTCGGTGCGGAGGTAGCGGGACAGTTCGGAACGCAGGGTGGAGATCACGCGTGGGGACGACCTTTGTTCGTGCAACCGAATTCGGATGCAACAGACATGAACGTGATCGACGTTGTGACGCATCGAATGCACGTGCCGACCAGACTTCCCGGCTCACCTTTACGGAATTTTATCGCGGATTGCCCGCTGAGCCGAATTCGCGAACCGAATTTGCGTCGGAAAACCCCGAGGGTGTTCAATTCCTACTGATTGGGACACTATCCCACCAATTGGACATTTTTTTCGTATAACGGCGCAGGAGCATGTTTTGAGCACGTCAGTCAGTGAGAATCCACCCAAGCCGGAGGGCGGCGACGCAGATACCGTCGCCGGAGTGCCGCGCAGCCGAATCGTGGTCGCCAGCATGGTGGGTACGTCCATCGAGTTCTACGACTTCTACATCTATGCAACAGCGGCAGTATCGGTGTTCCCGCACCTGTTCTTCCCGAAGGGCAACGACACCACCGCGCTTCTCGCGTCGTTGGCGACGTTCGGACTCGCGTTCGTCGCCCGTCCCCTCGGTTCGATTCTCTTCGGGCACTTCGGTGACCGCGTCGGACGCAAGGCAACTCTGGTCGGCTCGTTGCTGACGATGGGCATAGCGACCTTCCTCATCGGACTACTGCCGACCTATCACCAGATCGGACTGCTGGCCCCGGCGTTGTTGGCGCTCATGCGTTTCTGCCAGGGTCTCGGGCTCGGCGGCGAATGGTCGGGTGCGGCGCTGCTCGCGACCGAGACGGCCAAGGAAGGCAAGCGGGCCTGGGCGGCGATGTGGCCGCAACTCGGTGCGCCCATCGGCTTCTTCATGGCCAACGGACTGTTTCTGATCATCACGTTGTTCATGAACCACGACAATTCCAGCCCGGACCTCGAGGGTGCCTTCCTGAGCTGGGGGTGGCGAATTCCGTTCCTGCTCAGCGCAATCATGGTGATGATCGGCCTGTACGTCAGGCTCAAGCTCGAGGAAACCCCGGTGTTCGCGCGTGCAGTCGAGCGCGGCGAGAAGGTCAAGACTCCGGTGGCCGAGGTATTCAAGACCAGTTGGCGTCAGCTGATCATCGGTACGTTCGTGATGCTCGCGACGTACACGCTGTTCTACATCATGACCACCTGGGTTCTCAGCCACGGAACCGGCAAGACGCCGGCCGACGGTGGAACCGGTGCGGGCTTCAAGTACACCGATTTCCTTGTCCTGCAGTTGATCGCAGTCGTGTTCTTCGCTGCTGCCGTGCCGGTCTCGGGTTGGCTCGCCGACCGTTACGGGCGTCGTATCACCTTGCTGATCATCACCGGTCTGATCATGGTGTTCGGCTTGACCTTCGGTGTCTTCCTCGAACCGGACGGAATGAACGACGGTCGCATGTTGGCGTTCCTCATCGTGGGCATGCTGCTCATGGGCCTGACCTTCGGCCCGATGAGTGCCGTTCTCCCGGAACTCTTCCCGACCAACGTCCGCTACACGGGCTCGGGAATCGCGTACAACACGGCCAGTATTCTGGGCGCAGCGGTGGCGCCGTTCATCGCCGTCTACCTCGCGAAGAACTACGGCGTCGGTTGGGTCGGCATCTATCTTCTCGTAGCGGCGACGCTGACTTTTGTCGCGCTGCTGGTCATGCGTGAGACGAAGGGTGAGTCGCTCGACGATGTAGGGGCATAACCCCCTGCTGTGCGCCTTTATTAACCCCCGGCGGTTAATAAAGGCGCACAGCAGTTGTCAGGGAAGCTGAGCCGGCAGGACATGCTCACCGGTCTTGTCGGTGCTCAAGGCCAGGGAGCTGATGTACTGCTTCTCGCCGTTCGGACCGGGCACGTTCGACGCGAGCATGTCGGGACGCTCGAATTCGATTCCGCTGACGCAGCACAGAAGCGTTTCACCGGAGGGGTTCCCGTACTCGTCGAACATCGGCAGATCGATGCCGTCGTCGGTGCGTCGTAGGTAGTACTTTCCCCTGGTGGCGACGGCCAGGACCGGCGGCATCACCAGTGCGATGACGATCGCGACGATCGGGGAGAACGGCTTGATCGTCGAACCGAAAGCGCCGAAGAACACCAGGATCGACACTCCCGCGGCCAGCAGCATCGACACGAAGCCGACGGGGTTGACGTCGTAGAGCATGCCGCGTCGGAACTCGGGGACTTTCGGGGAGAGCTTCAACCAGTACTTGTTGATCGCGATGTCCGAGGCGACGACCACGACCCAGGCGATACCGCAGTTGGCGTAGAAGCCCAGGATCGTGTTGAGGAAGTCGAACATGTTGGCTTCCATCAAGATCAGTGCGATCGCCAGGTTGACCAGAACGAAGACCATGCGTCCGGGGTAGGTCTTGGTGACGCGGGTGTACGAGTTGGTCCAGGCCAGTGAGCCGGAGTACGCGTTGGTGACGTTGATCTTGATCTGGCTGATGACCACGAGGATCACGGCAAGGGTCATGGCCAGCCAGTGCGGCATCATGTCCTGGTAGATCTCGAGAAACTGGTGCACGGGCTGGTTGGCGATCGAGGATCCGTCGACGACGTTCGCGATGATGTACACGGCGAGGAACAGTCCGACGATCTGCTTGAACGCGCCGAAGATGACCCAGCCGGGCCCCGCGAGAATTACTGCAGCCCACCAACGACGGGTGTTCTCCGGCGTCTTGGGCGGCATGAAGCGTAGGTAGTCGATCTGCTCGGCGATCTGTGCGATCAGCGACAAGCAGACACCCGCAGCCAGCATCACCGATCCGAAGTTGACGCCCTTGCCGTTTGCGCCGTCCTCACCGCCGAAGGCGAAGAACGCGCTCACCGAATCAGGGTGCTTGAACAGCAGATACAGGAACGGCAGCACCATCATGACGAGCCACAGAGGCGTCGTCCACACTTGGAGCTTTGCCAGAGCCTTCATTCCGTAGATGACCAGTGGAATGACCATCAGGGTCGAGACCGCGTAGCCGATCGAGAGTGGGATCCCGAGCCCCAGTTTCAAACCCTGGGCCATGATGGAACCTTCGAGCGCGAAGAAGATGAAGGTGAACGTCGCGAAGATGACGTTGGTGACCACGGAGCCGTAGTAGCCGAAACCGCTTCCGCGCGTGATCAAATCGAGGTCGATGTTGTATCGCGCGGCGTAGTAGGCGAGTGGGAAGCCGGTGGCCATGATGACGACGGCAAACACGGCGATGCCCAGCAATGCGTTACCGGTGCCGTACGAGATGCCGATGTTGGCGCCGATCGAGAAGTCTGCGAGATACGCGATTCCGCCGAGCGCGGAGGTCGCGACGACGCCGGTTCCCCATTTGCGGTAGCTGCGTGGCGCAAATCGGAGGGTGTAGTCCTCCAGAGTCTCCTTCAGTGCGGCGTTCTCACCGAGATCTGCCCTGTCCGGTGCGCCGGCGGACACCTGCTCGTTCACTGCTGTCATGACGTCACTTCCCCTGGGTGCCTGTGCATGTGCACTTTGTGGTGCAGGCACCCAACCTAGGGAGGTGGCGTTACGCGGACATGTTTGAAATGTGTCGCCCACGTTGCGGATTCGATCCGCAACGTGAGCGAGCACTCATGGGACTTTCTTTACCTGTATCTGATCACCAACTGCCCGCGCCTGCAAGGCGAGTGGCTGCGTCCCGACTGGTCGTAGGTCGAGAACGGCGGCGGCCACCGGGTCGGCCAAGACGTTCCGGATGGTCCGGCGCAGGCCACGTGCTCCGTACACCGGATCGAATCCGCGCCGTTGCAACAGTGCGACGGCGCTGTCGTCCACGTCGACGTCGACGCCTCTCCTGGCCAACCGAGTCGTGATCAGTTCGATCTCGAGACGGGTCACTTGTTCCGCGGTCTGTTCGTCGAACTCGTCGAGGATCACGGTTTCGTCGATGCGGTTGAAGAATTCGGGGTCGAAGAACTTCTCCAACGCGCGTTGCACCAGATGATGACCATGGCGCGGTCGATCGATCCGGACGCGATCGGCGAGCTGCCGCAGGTGGGATCGCCGATGTTCTGCCACCGCAGCAGAGCCGAGATTCGAGGTCAGGAACACGTAGCTGTTGCGGAACGAGATCTTCTGCTGACCGTTCGCCAACCGGAGTTCGCCGTTGTCGAGGACCTGCAGGAGCGCACGCAGCACGGTGGGGTCGGCCTTCTCCACTTCGTCGAACAGGACGATTCCGGGGGTGTACGGATCGCCCTCGACGGTGTTCTTGTCGAACAGCGTGAAGGACTCCTTGCTACCGGCATATCCAGGTGGAGCCCCGGAGAACGACGCCGCATAATGCTCTTGCGCAAGAGTATTCATGTCGATGCGGCACAGATCATCGGGTCCTGACCGTAGTTCTGCGGCCACGCGCCGCACCAATTCCGTCTTGCCGACGCCGGTCGGGCCAACGAGAAGGATGTTGGCGAGCGGACGCGTCGGATCCGTGGCACCGACATGCGCGATCGAAATCGCACGAACCACTGCGTCGACGGCGGCCTGTTGTCCGACGATCTTGGAACTCAGGGCTTTCGAGAGCTTGCGAGCGTCGAAGGCCCCGACCGGTACGGGTTCGGTTCGTTCCTCGGCCGGCGGTGGTGCTGCTGCACTGTTCCGGTCATGGAGCATGTCGGTGATATAAGGCACAGTGAGATCCTTACGCTTCGATTGTCTTCTCGACCGGCAGGTTTCCGACGCGACAATCCGCTACACCCACTGTGTCTCGGGTGATGGCCTCGACGCGTTCCTGAGCCTTCTGGGCGTCGGTGACCCACAGCTTGTAGAACTCGAACGGGCAGTCCGCGACGCCCTTGTCTCCGTCACCTGCTGCGTGGACACCGGAGTAGCCGCGATGGAGGAGTTTGAAGATGTGGTTCTGGGACTGATCGTTCTCGCGTGCGTCGCGAATGGCTGAGACGGAAAGCTGCGCGTACTGGATTCCGTATTCTTCTTCGCCGGTTTCACCCAGCGTCCGGCCGTCGAATCCGATGATCGCGGAGTGTCCGAAGTAGGAGTAGACGCCGTCGAATCCGGCCGCATTGGCAACTGCCACATAACAATTGTTGGCCCAGGCCATTGCCTTGGACATCATCACCTGCTGGTCCTTGGCGGGGTACATGTACCCCTGGCAACGGACGATCAGTTCTGCACCCTTCATCGCGCAGTCGCGCCAGATCTCCGGGTAGTTGCCGTCGTCGCAGATGATGAGCGAGATCTTCAGCCCCTTCGGGCCTTCGGTGACATACGTCGTGTCTCCCGGGTACCACCCTTCGATGGGGCACCAGGGCAGGATCTTTCGGTACCTCTGAACGATCTCGCCCTTGTTGTCGATGAGGATCAACGTGTTGTACGGGGGCTTGTTCGGGTGGTCTTCGTGCTGTTCGCCGGTGATGGAGAAGATTCCCCACGTGTTGGCTTCGCGGCACGCTGCGGAGAAGATCGCGGTCTCGTCGCCCGGGATGGTGGCTGCTGTCGCGTACATCTCCTCCTCGTTGTACATGATTCCCTGCGTGGAGTATTCGGGGAAGACCACCAGATCCATTCCGGGGAGGCCGGTCTTCATGCCGATCATCATGTCGGCGATCTTGCGCGCGTTCTCGAGGACACCGGCGCGATCGTGCAGGCGGGGCATCTTGTAGTTGACCACTGCTACGCCGACCGTGTCGTTGCTCGAGGAGATGTCACCGTGTCGCATTGTCTTTCACTCCTTGGTTGTGTCGATCAGTTGAAGACTGGACGGGATTGGGGTACTGCGGTTTTGGGTGCAGCGAGGATCTTGGCCAGGCTCAGGAGAACCAGAAGTGCTCCGGCCCAACCGGCCGCGACGGCGGGTGTGGTGTGGAAGTTGTCGGTCAGGATCAGAAATGCGGGGACCGTGCACGTGGGCTGGCTCAGGAGGACCGCTGCCCAGCCGGTGAAGCGACTGAGATTCTCGCGGCCGAGCCCGAGTACCAGGAAGAACAGCGTCCACAGCGCTGCCCATGCGAGCCAGATGACCCCGAAGACGGGGTCGTTGCTCACTGTGAAAGAGAGGAAGGAGTACACGAGCGCGGCGCACGCGACGAACAGCGAGAACCACCCGATTCCTTCCGGCTCGAAGCCGGCGAGATTGCTGATGCCCACGTAGAGATAGGTGAATCCGAACAGATAGAGCCCCGAGGCCGCCAGGACGGCACTCGAATCTCCCTGAGCCTGAATCAACATGACGGTGGGGACGACGCATTGAAGTGCGCCGACGAAGAGGTTGAGGACCGAGGCGGATCGAACGGGAACTGTGCCGAGCAGCATCAGTCCGTTGACGAAGAGGACGGCTCCCACGTAAAGCAAACCAACACTGCCCATCGGGCACCTCCGGTTACTTCGGGACGGTTACTTCGGGACGGGTTACTTTCAAATGAAATGATTCCAAATGAAACTAAGTGATGCGCGCCACAGAAGTCAAGAGGGAGATCTCAGGGAAAATCTCAGAGCGTTGCGATGATCGAGAAGTCGAGTCCGTCGGCGACGGCGAGCTGAATCTTCTGCCGTGCAACACGATCACGAAACTCGACGGTTCCGCGAGGCCCGTCGTACGCGGCACCCTCGACGACGGCGTCCAGGTCACGCGGATGAGTGCTGTCGGCGCGTCGAACCAGGGCCGAAAGGGTATGTATCCCTTCGTAACACGATTCGGCGGCATTGTTCAGTGCCGGAGCGTGCGCGCCGTGCAGTGCAACGTAGCGCCCGAGAAGATCCATGGAGTTGCCGTCAACCATCGAACGGAAGTACGCGGCGGAGGCAAACAGGTTGCGGGTTGCCCTCGGCCCGCTCGCGAGCAGCATGTTCTCTTCCATCAACGGGCTGAACCGGATCATCGACTCGTCGAGGCCGCGGCGGGCGAAGGCGCGGTTGAAATCGACGGCGTCCTGGCCGACGAGGAGCATGATCACGCCGTCGCAACCGGAGTTCGAGACGGTCTCGACCAACTGCTTCATGTTTCCGCGCCCCAGGTCGACAAACGAACCGCCGACAAGGCTGAGATCGAGTTCGGTGGCGAATTGCCTCACGGCTCCGAGAGAGCTGTGCGGCCAAATGTAGTCGTCCCCGACGACAAACCACTTACGCGCTCCGACGTTGTCGCGCAGCCACTTCAGCGCCGGCGCGATCTGCTGCCGTGGTGTTTCGCCGGAGCAGTAGATGCCGGATCTGACCTCGCCGCCCTCGTAGAGCGAGGTGTACGAGTACGGAATGCGGTCCGCGACCACGGGTGCAAGAGCGTGGCGGACAGAGGAGATGTGCCAACCGCTGACCGCGTCGATGTCGCCTGCGTCGAGTAGTTGTCCCACGCGGGCGGCGACGACGCTCGGCGAAGCGCCGCCGTCGATCACTTCGATCTGGACTTCGCGTCCCAGCACGCCACCGGAGTTGTTGAGGTCGCGGGCGGCCAACTCGCTGATTGCTTCGCAGGAGGGGCCGAACAGTCCGGCCGGCCCCTGAAGGGGAACCACCATGCCCAGGCGCCACACCGCGCTGCGCGCGCGTTCGAGCGCGCCGGTAGCGCTCATGCGTCGCCGCCGGAATCGGGAGTCAGCGGCCTGGCCTGGGTTACTATCATTTCATTTGAAAGTATTGCCCGAGAAGTGTGAACTGCGCAACAGCGGGGGAGCGATCAGTGGGAAAAAGTGACTCCGGAATTCTTGATGCGTCGCTGACGACTGCGCTGGTCCGAGCAGCTCGAATGGCCGCGGCAGCGGCGGAGAAGGCGCTGGCGGCAGAGAATCTCACTCTCGATCACTGGATGACGCTCGAAGCCCTGGCGTCGACCGAGGGGCTGACGATGGCTGAGTTGCGCGATCGAACGGGAACACCGGCTCCGACGCTGACGCGAGTTGCGGACAAGTTGGTCTCGCTGGCGCTTATCTACCGCGAAGTCGGGGAGGACGACCGTCGGAAGGTACGCGTGTTTCTCTCCTCGCGCGGAAAGTCCTTGCACAAGAGGGTTGCCGCAGACATCCGCGTAGCCGAGGAGTCCTGGCTGACGTCGAAAGAGGAAGTGAAGTTGCGAGAGGGGCTTCGCCCCTGTGTGCCTTTCCGGTAGTGGGGACTACCAAAAAGGCGCACAGGGGCCGAAGGTCCTACTTGCCGCGGATGGCGTCGAATACCTTGGGGTCGACCAGGGTCGAGGTGTCTCCGAGGTCGCGGCCTTCGGCGACGTCGCGCAGGAGGCGGCGCATGATCTTGCCGGATCGGGTCTTCGGCAGTTCCGGCACGATCGTGATCTGACGCGGTTTGGCGATGGGGCTGATGTCGGTGGAGACCTGAGCCTTGAGTTCGGCGATGAGGACGTCGCCGGTGTTCTCGACGCCTTCACGGAGGATGACGAACGCGACGATGCCCTGTCCGGTGGTCTCGTCGGCGGCACCGACGACGGCGGCTTCGGCGACTCCGTGATGGTTCACCAGTGCTGATTCCACTTCGGAGGTGGAGATGCGGTGACCGGAGACGTTCATGACGTCGTCGACGCGGCCGAGGACCCAGAGTGCGCCGTCGTCGTCGTACTTGGCGCCGTCACCGGCGAAGTACCAGCCTTCTTCGGCGTAGCGGGACCAGTAGGTGTCGCGGTAGCGGTCCATGTCGCCCCAGATGCCGCGGAGCATCGCCGGCCACGGCTCGTCGAGGACGAGGTAGCCGTTGCCGCCGGGGCCGAGGGGCTTGGCGTCGTCGTCGACGATCTTCGCGGAGATGCCGGGCAGTGGTGCCATGGCGGATCCGGGTTTGGTGGCGGTGATACCGGGGAGTGGGGAGATCATGATCGCGCCGGTCTCGGTCTGCCACCAGGTGTCGACGATGGGGGCTTTGTTGCCGCCGATGACCTCTCGGAACCAGCGCCACGCTTCGGGGTTGATGGGCTCGCCCACAGATCCGAGGAGGCGGATCGAGGACAGGTCGTGGGCGTCGGGGATCTCGCGGCCCCACTTCATGAACGTGCGCACGAGGGTGGGTGCGGTGTAGTAGATGGAGACGCCGTACTTCTCGATGATGTCGAAGTGGCGGTGCTCGTTCGGGGAGTTGGGGGTGCCTTCGTAGACGACCTGGGTGACGCCGTTCGAGAGGGGTCCGTAGACGATGTAGGAGTGTCCGGTGACCCAGCCGATGTCGGCGGTGCACCAGTAGACGTCTTGTCCCGCTTTGTGATCGAAGACGTTGTGGTGGGTGTACGAGGCCTGGGTGAGGTAGCCGCCGGAGGTGTGGATGATGCCCTTGGGCTTTCCGGTGGTGCCGGAGGTGTAGAGAATGAACAGGGGATGCTCGGCGTCGAAGGCCTGCGCCTCGTGCTCGGGTGAGGCCTGTGCGACGGTTTCGTGCCACCACAGGTCGCGGCCGTCGGTCCAGTCGACGTCGATGCCGGTCCGGTTGACCACCAACACGTTCTGGACGGATTCGGCGCCGGCGACGGATTCGTCGACCGCTGTTTTGATGGGTGCTGCTGCGCCGCGTCGCCACTGCCCGTCGACGGTGACCACGAGTTTGGCTTGGGCGTCGTCGATGCGCGAGCGTAGGGCGGTGGCGGAGAATCCGGCGAAGACGACCGAGTGGGTCAGGCCGAGGCGGGCGCAGGCGAGCATGGTGACGATCGCTTCGGGGATCATCGGCATGTAGATCGCGACGCGGTCACCGGCGACGAGGCCGAGGTCGGTGAAAGTGTTTGCGGCGCGGCTGACTTCGGCGAGGAGGTCGTTGTAGGTCAGGTCGCGGGAATCGCCTGGTTCGCCTTCGAAGTGGATGGCGACGCGGTCGCCGTTGCCGGCGAGGACGTGGCGGTCGACGCAGTTGTAGGCGACGTTGAGTTTTCCGCCGACGAACCACTTGGCGACGGGGGCGTCGGTCCAGTCGAGGACGTCGGTCCATTTCTCGTGCCAGTGAAGGCGCTCAGCCTGATTCGCCCAGAAAGCGAGGCGGTCGGTATCTGCGGCAGCCTGCAACTCCGGTCCCGCGTTGGCGGCCGCAGCGAACTCTGCGCTCGGCGGATATGCCTGGGGGACGTCTGTTTCGGCTGCGCTTGTCATGGCTGACGGCCTTCTTTCCACTTTGATCGACACTTTTCTGACTCCGTGTGAGGGTAGTCACAAGCTCGCGTAAACGCACCGTTGCATCACGTTGCAACCCGTTGTCCTGCGACGATCGGTCGAATTGATGCGACGGGTGGTCGCTTCCGCCGACGAGTGAATGGGCGCGGACAGATTTCCCTCGGAATTGCGGACAATGGGTGCGATGCGCGCCCCGCGTCGGATGTGTCTATTGTCAAACCATTATTCGACCACAACTCGAAGTCACGTTCACTTTCAGTTGTAGGCGACACGACGCCGGCAGTTACGGCTGTCGGCAGGCCGCGAGCATGCTCGGGGTCACTTAGATGTGGAAGGAATTCCTTTGCGTATCTCACGCATAGCGACGGGCGCGGTCGCGCTCGGAATGACGGCAGTGCTGATCACGGCATGTTCGTCGGGCGGATCGTCCAGTGGCGTCGTCAACGCCTGGGCGGGCGAGCCTCAGAACCCGTTGATCCCCACGAACACGAGTGAGAACATGGGCGGCCGCGTCCTCGACTCGCTGTTCTCCGGTCTCGTTTCGTACACCGCAGACGGCGGTACGGAGAACGAGGTTGCCGAGTCCATCGAGAGCACCGACGGTCAGAACTTCACCGTCAAGCTCAAGGACGGTTGGACCTTCACGGACGGCACCCCCGTCACCGCGAAGTCGTTCGTCGACGCGTGGAACTACGGCGCCCTCTCCACCAACGCTCAGCTTCAGGCATCGTTCTTCGATCCGATCAAGGGCTACGACGAAGTTGCCGCCGAGGTTCCGACGGCACAGACCATGTCGGGTCTGAAGGTTGTGGACGACTCCACCTTCACCATCGAACTCAAGCAGCCCGAGTCGGCGTTCCCCGATCGCCTCGGCTTCACGGCGTACTACCCGCTGCCCGAGGTCGCGTTCAAGGACATGACCGCCTTCGGTGAGAACCCGATCGGCAACGGCCCGTACAAGCTCGACGGAACCGGCGCGTGGCAGCACAACGTCCGCATCGACACCGTCGTGAACCCGGACTACAACGGCAACCGTAAGCCGAAGAACGCCGGCGTCGACTTCATCATGTACAACAGCCTCGACACGGCGTACACCGATCTCCTGGCCAACAACGTCGACGTTCTCGACCAGGTTCCGCCGAGCGCCGTCACGACCTTCGAGTCGGACCTGCCCGGACGCACCGTCAACCAGCCGTCGGCAACCATCGAGACGTTCACGATCCCGGGTCGCCTGCCGCACTTCAGCGGCGAAGAGGGCATGCTCCGCCGTCAGGCGATCTCGATGGCGATCAACCGCGATCAGATCACCCAGCAGATCTTCAACAAGACCAGGACGCCTGCACTCGACTTCACCAGCCCCGCAATCAAGGGCTGGAACGACTCGCTGACCGGTAACAGCAACGTGAAGTTCGATCCCGAGGCGGCCAAGGCTGCTTGGGCCAAGGCCGACGCCATCGCACCGTGGTCCGGCAGCTTCGAGATCGCCTACAACTCCGACGGCGGACACCAGGAATGGGTCGATGCCACGGCGAACAGCATCCGCAACACCCTCGGTATCGACGCAAAGGGCAAGCAGTACGCCACCTTCGCTCAGATCCGCACCGAAGCCACCGACCGCACCATCCAGAGCTCTTTCCGCTCCGGTTGGCAGGGCGACTACCCGCAGCAGTACGGCTTCCTGGCGCAGAACTACCAGACCGGCGGCAGCTCCAACGACGGTGAGTACTCCAACCCCGAGTTCGACCGCCTCCTGCGCGAATCGGCCGGCCAGACCGATCAGGCGAAGGCTCAGGAACTGCTCGATCAGGCCCAGGAAGTCCTGCTCAAGGACCTGCCCGCAGTTCCGACGTGGTACCGCAACGCTGCCAGTGGATGGTCGGAGAACGTTTCCAACGTGACCATCAGCTGGAACGGTGTTCCGGTCTACGAAGACATCGAAAAGAACTGACGCGTAGAACGATCCGCATCTGAAACGTGAGTTCGGGGCGGCAGGCGCCCTGCCTGCCGTCCCGAACTCGTGTTCACACCGGACTGTCCGCTGACGTACACGATCATCGACAAGGAGGTGATCCGATGCTCTGGTACATCGGTCGCCGAGTGCTTCAAATGATCCCGGTTTTTCTCGGGGCCACTCTTCTGATCTACGCCATGGTCTTCCTGCTTCCCGGTGATCCGATTGCCGCGTTGGCGGGCGACAAGGCGCTCAGTCCGGCTGTGGCAGCACAGCTTCGGGAGCGCTACCACCTCGATCTCCCCTTCTATCAGCAGTACCTGCTGTACCTGAAGGGCATCTTCACGCTGGACTTCGGCACGTCGTTCTCCGGACGACCTGTCAGTGAAGTTCTGGCACAGGCATTTCCGATCACGATGAAACTTGCCTTCATGGCACTGATCGTCGAGACCGTCTTCGGTGTCGGCTTCGGCCTCATCGCCGGCCTGCGTAAGGGCGGATTCTTCGACAGCACCGTCCTGCTGTTCAGCCTCGTTCTCATCGCCATCCCGATCTTCGTGATCGGCTTCCTGGCTCAGTTCTTCATCGGCGTCAAATGGGGCATCGTCCCGCCGACGGTCGGTGGCAACACCAGCTTCAAGAATCTCCTGCTCCCCGCCCTGGTTCTGGGTTCGGTCTCGTTCGCGTACGTCCTGCGACTGACCCGAACATCCGTGGCGGAGAACCTGAGTGCCGACTACGTGCGCACTGCCACCGCCAAGGGACTTTCCCGTGGACGAGTGGTTCGCGTGCACGTGTTGCGCAACTCGCTGATCCCCGTGGTCACGTTCCTGGGCGCCGACCTCGCAACATTGATGGGCGGCGCCATCGTCACCGAGGGCATCTTCAACATCAACGGCGTCGGCGGCACGATCTACCAGGCTGTGACCAGAGGTGAAGCGCCGACGGTGGTTTCGTTCGTCACCATTCTCATCGTGATCTACCTGATCGCAAATCTGCTCGTCGACCTCTTGTACGCCGCGCTCGATCCGAGGATCCGCTATGTCTGAGACCGTGAAGACCGGACGCGCCGTCCGGCAAAGTCATTTCGTGGCACCGCCCGAAGTTGCGGCACCCGGGGAGACGGACGCCGTCAAACTCGATCAGGCGCCGACCAGCATGTGGACCGATGCGTGGCGCGACCTACGCAAGCGCCCCCTGTTCATCATCTCGACGATCATCATCCTCGCGGTCATCGTCATCGCAGCGTTTCCGAGCTTGTTCACGAGCACCGATCCGCGGTTCTGCGACCTGACCTACAGCATGCAGGGGCCGACCTCAGGGCACTGGTTCGGTTTCGACCGCCAGGGCTGTGACGTGTACTCGCGCACCATCTACGGTGCTCGCGCATCCGTACTCGTGGGCGTCGGCGTCACGGCGTCGGTGCTGGTGATCGGCGTGATCTTCGGTGCGCTGTCCGGTTTCTACGGCGGATGGACCGATTCGATCCTCTCCCGTGTCGCCGACATCTTCTTCGGCATCCCGCTGATCCTGGCTGCCATCGTCCTGATGCAGCTGTTCACCGATCGCACCATCTGGACCGTCGTCGGCGTGCTGGCGCTCTTCGGCTGGCCGCAGATGGCAAGAATCGCTCGAGGCGCGGTGATCTCGGCGAAGAACAACGATTACGTCATGGCCTCGGAAGCGTTGGGTGTCTCGAAGCTCAAGACACTGATCCGCCACGTCATCCCGAACTCGTTGGCGCCCATCATCGTGGTCGCCACCATCTCGCTCGGTACGTACATCGTTGCCGAGGCGACGCTGTCCTTCCTCGGTATCGGTCTTCCGTCCACCGAGGTTTCGTGGGGCGGCGACATCAGCAACGCTCAGGTGACGCTGCGTCAGGGTTCGACCATTCTGTTCTACCCGGCAACGGCTTTGGCGATCACCGTTCTCGGATTCATCATGATGGGTGACGCTCTGCGCGACGCCCTCGATCCCAAGTCGCGGAAGCGGTGAGCACGATGACCACCAAGGAAACTCTCACCTCGGAGGAAACTCCGTTGCTCGAGATTCGTGATCTCGAGGTGTCTTTCCAGTCCAATTCCGGTCCGGTTCCGGCAGTTCGAGGCGTCAGCCTGACCGTCTACCCGGGTCAGACGGTCGCGATCGTCGGCGAATCGGGTTCGGGTAAGTCCACCACCGCCCACTCGATCATCAATCTGCTTCCCGGCACCGGCAAGGTGACGGCAGGCGAGATCATCTTCGACGGCAAGGACATCTCGAAGGTCTCGGAGAAGGACTTCGTCCACATCCGGGGAAGCCAGATCGGTTTGGTTCCGCAGGACCCGATGTCGAATCTGAATCCCGTGTGGAAAGTGGGCTTCCAGATCGAGGAAGCACTGGCCGCCAACGGGATCGCCAAGGGCAAGGCAGCCAAGGTTCGGGCCGCCGAACTGCTCGAGGAGGCAGGACTCGCCGAAGCCGAGAGCCGGTTGGGGCAGTACCCGCACGAGTTCTCGGGCGGTATGCGTCAGCGCGCACTCATCGCGATCGGGTTGTCCGCTCGTCCGAAGCTCCTGATCGCGGACGAGCCGACGTCGGCGCTCGACGTCACCGTCCAGCGTCAGATCCTCGACCACCTCGACGGTCTGACTACGGAACTCGGCACCGCCGTTCTGCTCATCACTCACGATCTTGGCCTGGCCGCCGAGCGCGCCGAGCATCTGATCGTGATGAGCAAGGGTCGTATCGTCGAATCCGGTCCGGCACTGGAGATTCTGAAGCGCCCGCAGCATCCGTACACGCAGAAGCTGGTCGCGGCTGCGCCGTCGTTGGCGTCGAAGCGGCTCAGCTCGTCGGTGGCGCGCGCCGAGATTCGCGAACAGGCGGAAGAGGTCGCCGAAGCGGTCAAGGCCGAGGAAAGTGCGGCAGAGTCCTTCGGCAAGGTGACCGACGACGTTCTTGTCGTCGATCATCTGACCAAGGTGTTCAAGCTGCGCAAGGGTTTCCGCAAGACCACCGACTTCACAGCCGTGAACGACGTGTCCTTCAAGGTCCGCCGCGGAACCACGACTGCAATCGTCGGCGAATCGGGTTCTGGTAAGTCGACGGTCGCACAGATGGTCCTCGGTCTGCTCGAGCCCACTGCAGGCAACGTGGTCTTCGACGGTCAGGACGTGTCGAAACTCGGTGCGAAGGAAACATTTGCGTTCCGTCGTCGAGTGCAGCCGATCTTCCAGAACCCTTACGGCACGCTCGACCCGATGTACTCGATCTACCGCACGATCGAAGAGCCGCTGCGTACCCACAAGGTCGGGACCAAAGCCGAACGGGAGGCTCGCGTCCGCGAACTTCTCGACAAGGTCGGTCTGCCCCAGTCGGTCATGCGACGGTTCCCGAACGAGCTCTCCGGCGGACAGCGTCAGCGCGTCGCAATTGCGCGAGCGTTGGCACTGCAACCGGAGGTCGTGATCTGCGACGAGGCGGTCTCCGCTCTCGACGTGCTCGTGCAGGATCAGATCTTGACCCTGCTCAACGACCTGCAGGCAGAGTTCGGGTTGACGTACCTCTTCATCACGCACGACCTGGCCGTGGTTCGTCAGATCGCGGACAACGTGTTGGTGATGTCGCGTGGCTCGATCGTCGAATCGGCACCGATCGACGACGTGTTCGGTAATCCGCAACAGGACTACACCCGCAAGTTGCTCGACGCGATTCCCGGTGGGTCCATCAAGCTGGGAAGCTGACGCAACAGGTAGGTAGGCAAGTCCGCAGAGGGGCTGCAAGGGTACCGTCGTTGATCGTGACGGACCCCTTGCAGCCCCTCGTCGATCTTCCAGGCGTACGCGCCGCCGCCGATCATGCGCGCGATGCTCTGGGTGAGGTTCATCGGCACAAGACCAACCGTCGCGGTTGGCCCACCACTGCCGCCGAAGCCGCGGTTCGTGCCGCGCGCGCTTCCGCATCGCTCGCCGGTGGCACCACCGAATTGCCGACCGAGGGCATGGCCGGTGATCCGATTCTCGCGGGTGCTCTGCGCGTGGCTCAGGCTCTCGACGGCGACAGCCTTCCGCTCATGGAGTCGACGTGGAAGCGCGCCCCACTTCAGGCTCTGGCCCGGCTGCACCTGTTGGCCGCGGCGGATCTCGTCGAGGACGCAGATCAACTGGGGCGGCCACGGTCGGATCGCGGAGTGGGGGAGCGGTTGGACGCTCTCGCCCAACTCGTTACAGGCGGAACCAGTGCACCGGCACCTGTTCTGGCGGCCGTCGTACACGGAGAACTCTTGGCGCTGAGCCCGTTCGGCACCGCTGACGGCATCGTCGCCCGCGCGGCCTCGCGCCTGGTTGCGGTCTCGTCGGGACTGGATCCGCACAATCTCGGGGTCCCCGAGGTCAGTTGGCTTCGGCGGCCACAGGCGTACACGGACGGCGCGGCAGGATTCGCTTCGGGAAATCCGGCGGGCGTCGGCAGCTGGGTGATTCTGTGCTGTGGTGCTCTCGAAGCCGGTGCGCGAGAGGCGACTTCGATTGCCGACGCCGCTACCGGATAGTCCGGCAAATTGCGCCTGTCGGAACATAACGAACGGGCGGCGCTGCCGATAAATCGACTTCGCCGCCCGTCAGCACGGACTACTCGTTACCAAGCGTGCTCGGTGGGTTGTGTGGGTGGCCTCGGCGAGGGATCGCGCTTTCTGAGGTCGTCCCCGCAACCTGTGCGGGGTCCTCGCTCAAATTGAACGAATCTCGCAGGCCCACAACGCTTCTGCCCTTATAGTGGCTTGTGCTCCGCGTGGGTGCCCTAGTGCCCGTGCTAGGAATTTCGGTTGGGGAAACGGTCCTTCTCTTCCGAGCCGTTCCTGGCCTTCCGTTCTTCCGTAACTCCTTTGTACCCTGTGTCCGGGCTCACAGCAAGTACCAATTTTTGTTTGTGGGCCTTGGATTTCAGCGTTTCCGGCGCAGTAGCCCGAAGGTCATGGCGCCGGCCACCAGAGCTGCGATTCCCACCGCAGCGGTAGTAGCCACCGTGGTCGTGGACTGGGCCGACAATCGGGCACGAAGTGAGACCGGATTCGAGAAAGTCAGTATGGGCCAACCGTTTACGGCCGCTTCCTTGCGCAACGCTCGATCGGGGTTGACTGCGGTCGGATGTCCGACAGCCTCGAGCATGGGTAAATCCGTCACCGAGTCGGAGTAGGCGTAACTGGCGGCGAGGTCGTAACCGTACTCCGCGGCGAGTTTTTCCATGGCTTCGACCTTGCCGGGGCCGTAGCAGTAGAAGTCCACCTCGCCGGTGTAGTGGCCGTCTTCCTCCCTCATCGACGTCGCGACGGAATGGGTGGCGCCGAGGGCGCGGGCGATCGGTGCGACGATCTCTTCCCCCGAAGCAGACACGACGATGACGTCGTGTCCACGCAGCTTGTGATCTGCGATCAGATCGGCCGCCTCGGCGAAGACGAGTGGATCGACGATGTCGTGCAGAGTCTCCGCGACGACGGCCTTCACCTGTTCCACGTCCCAGCCCGCACACATCGCCGTCAGATGCTCGCGCATGCGCTCCATCTGATCGTGATCGGCGCCGGACAGTAAAAACAGGAATTGCGCATAGCTGCTCTTGAGAACCGAGCGTCGATTGATCAGACCCTGTGCGAAGAATGGCTTGCTGAACGCCAGGGTGCTCGACTTCGCGATGATCGTTTTGTCCAAATCGAAGAAAGCGGCTGTCCGCCCGGTATTCAGTCCGTTCGCAGGCTTGTCGGTCACAGGATTGAGGATAGTCCGACAGGCGGTTCGTGTGCTCTTCGGCAAGCGTCCTCTTTCGGCGAAAAACAGCAGTTCAGTGCAGCTCAGGCTTGCATTTCTCGCCGATGGCGGGTGTAAGATCGTTGCTGTTCGATTCGTTCGAACTTGTTCAGCCCGACCCCCCGGGGCTGAACTCAGACGGCCCCCGCCTCCTCCCCCCATTGGCGGGGGTCGTCCTCTGTCTCAGGCCTGTTTCTCCCCAACCTCCCAGTTGTCCACAGGGTTGTTCGGCCCACTGTTTTCGGTGCCGGTGCTCGTTCAGGCTCTGCAGTCATGAACACGACGATCAGCTCTCAGGAAACCGGGGCTCCCATTCTGGTTCTCGTCGACGACGCGAAAATCCTCGCGAGCGTGCGACGCGTCGCTGCCGCGGTGGACCGCCGGCTGGACGAGGCCGAGCATCCCGTGTCCCGGCAACAGTGGAACCGGGCCTCGGCGGTGGTACTGGACGCGTCGGCGGCGCGAGATGCTCTGGCTCGTTCCCCCAAGCGAACGCGAGTGTTCCTCGTGTGCGACGGAACACCGACCGTCGACGATTGGAAGAGCGCCACCGCGATCGGAGCCGACAGCGTTCTGTCCTTGCCCGAGGAAGAGAACGCGCTGGTCGCAGTTCTGGCCGATCACGTAGACGTCAGTGGTGACGGCACCGTCGTGAGCGTGGTGGGTGGTTGTGGTGGCGGCGGAGCCTCGGCAACTGCTGCGGCTGTCGCGTTGACGTCGGCGGCACGTCACGTCCCGACGCTGTTGGTGGACGTCGACGCACTCGGTTCCGGCGCCGACGTGCTGTTGGGTATCGAGATTGCTCCCGGATTACGTTGGGGTGCACTGACCGTCGAGGGCGGGCGGTTGTCCCCGGATGCGCTGCGCGATGCACTGCCGGCAAAGGGAAAGTTTCTGAGGGTTCTGGCGAGCAGTCGCCGGGAGATCGACGGTCCGACAGTGACCGCCGTTCGCGCCGTGCTTGACGCAGGTCGCAGTTCCGGCGGGCTCGTGGTCTGCGACGTGCCACGTCATCCCAGCGAGGTAGGTCAGGCCGTGTTGGAGATGTCGGATTCGGTGCTCGTGGTGGTTCCGGCCACCGTGGCCGCATGCGTCGCGGCCGAGAAGGTCGGAGCCTGGGTGGTGCGACACAACTCCAACGTCGGGCTCGTCGTGCGTGGGCCGGCACCGGGAGGCCTACGCGGCACCGATGTGGCAGACATGCTCGGCCTGCCCCTGACGGCCGTGATGCGCGGCCACCGATCGCTGGCGCCGATGCTCGAGCGTGGTGGCCTCGAATTGACCCGCGGTTGTCCGTTGAGTGTGGCGGCAACAGCGGTACTCGACGCCGTCGAATCCGGCGCACGCCCGCGCAGGGCTGCGGCATGAGTGCGTTGGTCACGGCCGAACTGCTCGACCGAGTTCGCGAGCGATTGACGGCGTCGTCGGTCGGCGAGCCGACGGCGGCCACCGTTGCCGATGCCGTGCGAGCCGAGTCCTCCGGCGTTCTGGCGGACACGGATCTGTTGGAGGTCGTCAGGGTGCTCCAGACGGAACTGACAGGAGCGGGGCCGCTCGAACCTCTGCTGCACGAACCCGGGGTCGCCGACGTACTGGTGACCGCGCCGGATCAGGTCTGGGTGGACCGCGGGGTCGGCCTCGAAAGGTCAGGGGTGCGGTTCACCGACGAGGCAGCTGTGCGTCGATTGGCGCAGCGGTTGGCACTGTCGGCAGGTCGACGCCTCGACGACGCCCAACCGTGGGTCGACGGCCGCCTGCGGGGCGTCGGCGACGGGCACTTCGGGGTACGACTTCATGCCGTACTCGCACCCGTGGCCCAGGGTGGAACTTGCGTGTCACTGCGAGTGTTGCGGCCCGCGACCCAGGGTCTCGACGCGCTGTCCGCCCACGGCGCCGTGGAACCGGACGCGCGAGAGCTCCTCAATCGCATCATTTCTTGTCGCTTGGCTTTTCTGGTGATCGGCGGGACCGGTGCGGGAAAGACCACGTTGTTGTCCGCCATGCTCGGCGCGGTCGACCCGCGCGAGCGAATCGTCTGTGTCGAGGACGCGGCCGAACTGGCGCCGCCGCATCCGCACGTCGTCCGCCTCGTCGCCAGAGCTCCCAACGTCGAGGGCGTCGGAGAGGTGACGGTGCGCGATCTGGTTCGGCAGGCACTACGAATGCGTCCCGATCGCATCGTCGTCGGTGAGGTCCGCGGCGCAGAGGTGACGGATCTGCTCACGGCGATGAACACCGGCCACGACGGCGGCGCCGGCACCGTTCACGCCAATTCGCCCGAAGAGGTGCCGGCCAGACTCGAGGCGTTGGCGGCGCTCGGCGGGATGGATCGCCACGCGTTGCACAGTCAACTTGCCGCGGCAGTTCAAGTGATCCTGCACGTGCACAGATTGGCTGACGGATCGAGGCGTCTCGAACAGATCGGTGTCATCGACCGCGGTGCGGACGGGTATGTACGAATCATGCAGGCGTGGCCGGACGGCGGTTCGGGTCGTGAGCGGCTCGAGCGGATGTTCCGGCTTCGCAATCGAGAGGTCGGGACGTGACGGTTTCCCTCTTGGCTTTCGCGTTGGCGGTCTCGATTGCGCCGGTGCGGGATTCACGTGCTCGGCTCGCCACGTACACCCCGAGCGTCCGCAAGCCCTCCCGGCAGATTCCGTGGCAGTTCGTCGCCGCATTTCTCGCGATTTCGGCCGCGTGGATCCTCGGAGGTCTTCCGGCAGGGTGTGCGGCTGTCGTCCTCGCCGGGACCCTGATCCTCCGTGGCCGACGCGCGAATGCAGCCGAAACCCGGGACCTCTCACAGAAGATGCTGCTCTCCGGTCTGGAGGTGCTGATCGCCGAGCTGAGCGTCGGCGCGCATCCTGCAGCGGCCAGTTCTGTTGCAGGCGAGGAATGTACCGGAGAAGTGAGTGCCGTATTCCGTTCCGCTGGGGCCAGGGCGCGTCTCGGTGGTTCTGCCGCAGCGGCCTTCGCGGTACCGGATTCGTGCATCGAGCGTGAGTTCTCCCGCATCGGATCCGTCTGGCGGGTCGCAGACCAACACGGGCTGGCGCTGGCGGAACTACTCGGCGCCGTCCGGACGGACATGTTGGGACGTAGACGCTTTCGTCAGCGTACCGAGGCCGGGTTGGCGGGCGCTCGGGCGACCGCTGCGGTGTTGGCCTTTCTCCCGCTGTTGGGGATCGGTCTCGGGCAATTGATGGGGGCTTCGCCGCTGCGCGTGCTGTTCGGAGGTGGGCTCGGCGGCGTGCTCCTGGTGATCGGAACCGCTTGTGTCTCAGCTGGTCTGCTCTGGACCGACCGGATAGCTGCGAAGGTCACGTCGTGAGTTGGGCATCCGTGGTGATGATGGCGTTGGCGCTCGCGATCATTCCCGATCGGCGCGGTGCTTCGGCCAGGGCGGCAGAAATTCTCTTCGCGGACACAACAACAGAAAATTCGGTTTCAGTCCCGGACAAGCCGGATCCACTCGCAGTTGCCGCAAGTCTCGACCTTCTCGGGGCCTGCCTACGAGCGGGGCTTCCCGTCTCCGCCGCGATCACAGCGATGGCGTCGACGGCACCGAAACCGATGGCCGACTCGCTTCGTCGCGTCGCCGACCTTCTGGCGCTCGGTGCCGATCCCGACGCCGCGTGGAGCGAAGCCGCTCTCGATCCCGATACCGAGGCGCTCGCCAGAATGGCTCGGCGTTCCGCCCGTTCGGGTTCGTCGCTGTCCTCATCCATGGCCGAACTCGCCGAGCGCAGTCGAGGTGACGCCGAGGATCTTGCTGCTGCCGCAGCCGAACGCGCGGGAGTGCTGATCAGCGGTCCACTCGGGCTGTGTTTCCTGCCGGCGTTCATCGCCTTGGGCATCGTCCCGGTGGTGATCGGGCTTGCCACGACTGTGCTCGGTAACGGCCTGCTGTGAGCCGGATCCGAGTGAAAGCTCCTGCGGCAGAAGTGCTGCCACAGGTTTCGATTGAAGGGGGAGAAATGATTTCGAAGACGTTGAGGACGGTGTCGGCCAGATTTGCGCTGTTGGTTGCCGAGGACGACGGCATGTCCACCGCGGAGTATGCGATCGGCACGATTGCGGCTGCCGCATTCGGTGCCGTCCTGTACACGGTTGTCACTGGCGACTCCATTGTCTCGGCGCTGACAGGCATCATCGACAAGGCGCTCAAGACAGCTGTGTGATGTTGTCCACGAGAGGTATTCGGCAAGCCGACGACGGCGCCGTGACGGTGGAGGCCGCGATTGCTCTGGCTTCGATCGTCACGGTGGTCGTGCTGTGTATCGGCGGAGTCCTGGCGGTGTCGATGCAGGTTCGGTGTGTCGACGCCGCTCGTGAGGCCGCGCGGTTGGTGGCACGTGGTGATCGTGAGTCTGCGGTCGCCACGGCCCGCCGGATCGCACCCGAAGATGCGTCGATCTCGGTGGAGATCGTGGACGGTTTTGCCGTTGCCGTTGTCAGCGCCGAGAGTGCGTTGCTGCCGTTGGTCGACATTTCTTCCGAGGCGGTGGCAGCTGTGGAGTCGGGAGTGGAGGAGGGGTGAACCTACGTGACGACGAAGGTGTTGCCACGGTTCTGGCGTGCTGCGTTCTGGCAGCGATCGTGATGGTGACCGGTGGGATGCTGCATGTCGGTTCCGCAGTGGTGGCTCGGCACACGGCTCAGTCGGCCGCTGATCTTTCGGCTCTCGGCGGTGCGGGCGCCTTGGACGGCGGCGACGAGTCGGCGTGTGAGATGTCCGCGGTGATCGCGGAGCGGATGCGTACGGTGCTCGCGGAGTGCGAGGTGCAGGGGTGGGATGTAGTCGTCGAGATACGCGCACCGGTGTTGTTGTCGGGCTTCGGGATCGGGGATGCGCAGGCTTACGCGCGTGCGGGTCCGGTCAGCTGATCGTGTCGATCACGGCGGTCAGAACCTTGACCGCGCCGTCTTTGTCGAGTGGGTCGTTTCCGTTGCCGCACTTGGGTGAATAGACGCAGGACGGGCAACCGTGAGCGCACTCGCAGGACAGTATGGCGTCGCGCGTCGCGGTGAGCCATCGGGACAGTTCGCTGTGCCCTCGGTCGGCGAACCCGGCGCCGCCGGCATGACCGTCGTAGACGAAGACGGTCGGGAGTCCGGTGTCCGCGTGCATCGCGGTGGACACTCCGCCGATGTCTCCGCGGTCGCAGATCGCCACCAGTGGCAGCAGGCCGATTGCGGCATGTTCGGCGGCATGCAGTGATCCGGGGAACCGTTCGGGCGGGACCCCGATGGATTCGAGGAGTTCCGGCGTGACCGTGTACATCACTGCCCTGGTGGGCAAAGTGTGTGCGGGCATGTCGAGTTCGATCGAGTCGAGGACTTCACCCGAAGTCAACCGTCGTAGGTACCCGACGACTTGATGTGTCACCTCGACCTGGACGAGAGCGACGGCGATGTCGCCGTAGTTCTTGTGCTCGAGTTGTTCGGTGATCGTGATTTCGGTGGTCTCGCGAGCCGAGGTGGTCCAGTCCGGATTCTCGGTGTGCACCAGTGCGAGTCCGACGTCGAGGTCCAGTTCGTCGACGACGTAGGTCTCGCCTTGATGGATGTGCACGGCGCCGGGATGAACTGTGGCCGGAGCGCGGCCCGCGTCGACAGTGCCCAGCATCCGGCCGGATTCCCCGTCGACAATGGCCACCTGAGTTCCGATGCCGCCGCGAATGTCCAAAGAGCCGTGGGGGTTCGAATCGGCGGTGACGAACCATCCGTGCTTTCGGCGCCGGATCTTGCCTTCCTCCGACAGCCTGGTCAGAACCTCGAGAGCCCCGAACGCGTCCACCTCGGCATCGGAAAGTGGGAGTTCCATTGCAGCGCAGAGAAGTTGTGGTCCCAGGACGTACGGATTTCCGGGATCTGTCACCGTCGCCTCGACGGGTTTGTCGAGTACCGCTGACGGATGGTGAACGAGGTAGGTGTCGAGTGGATCGTCGCGGGCGATCAACACGACGAGTGAACCCTCACCGCGTCGCCCGGAGCGACCGGCCTGCTGCCAGAACGAGGCAACGGTCCCCGGGAAGCCTGCCACGACAACGGCGTCGAGGCCTGCGATGTCGACGCCGAGCTCCAGCGCGTTGGTGGTGGCTGCGCCCAGCAGCGTGCCGTCGGCGAGCGCAGCTTCCAGTTCGCGACGGTCCTCGGCCAGATATCCGGCGCGATACGACGCGACTCGCTCGGCGAGGTCCGGGTCCACCTCGGCGAGTAGACGTTTGGTGGCCATCGCGGTCAGTTCGGCGCCGCGGCGGGAGCGGACGAAGGTGAGAGTGCGGGCGCCTTCGATCATGAGGTCGGCCATGATCCGCGCGGCTTCCGCGCCCGCGGGACGTCGTACCGGGCTACCGTTTTCGCCGGTCAATGCCTCGAGTAGCGGCGGCTCCCACAGCGCGACGGTGCGTGGGCCGTGCGGCGATCCGTCTTTCGTGACCTCGGTGCAGTGTGCGCCTATCAGCCGCGATGCCGCTGCGCCGGGATCTGCTGTGGTCGCACTCGCCAGGATGAAGGTAGGTTCGGCGCCGTAACGGGCTGCAATTCTGCGTAGTCGCCGGATCACGAGCGCGACGTTGGATCCGAAGACTCCCCTGTAGGAGTGGCATTCGTCGATGATCACGTATTTCAGGTTGCGGAAGAAGTGCGCCCATCGCTGATGGGTACGAAGCAGCGAAATGTGGATCATGTCGGGGTTGGTGAAGAGCCAGCGTGAGTTCTCACGTGCCCAAGTGCGGAGTTCCTGCGAGGTGTCGCCGTCGTACGCACTGGCGTTCGTGCTGCGAAGTTCGACGTCGAAGTCGGTGAGGGACAGCACTGCTCGCAGTTGATCGGAGCCCAGCGCTTTGGTGGGGGAGAGGTACAGGGCTGTTGCGAGCGGATCGGTCGCCATGGCCGTCAGCACCGGGAGTTGGTACGCCAGTGACTTACCCGACGCCGTACCGGTGGCCACGACCACGTGTTTTCCGGCGTAAGCGAGGTCGGCGGCCTCACTCTGGTGGATCCACGGGGACCGCACGCTGTGCTCGGCGAGCGCACGTACGACGCTGGGGTGCACCCACTCCGGCCATTCGGTGAACTCGGCTACGCGAGCAGGTAACTGCGCGGTGAACATCAGTGGTTTTTCGCTTCCACTGACCCCGGCGACGACCCGATCGAGCAGCATCTGCCCGTAGGTCTCGCCAGGCTTCCCTCCCGGGGCGGGGATCGGGGAAGGTGCGTTCACGTGACTCTCCGGGCTCGGCGTTGGGGTGTGGCGGCAATCGGAAACTGTCGCTACCTGCAGTTTTGATGATACGCAACGGTCGGCGGTCTTGGTGGAACCGGGTGCTCGGCGCGCGCGCGGGAAACCACGATCGTGGGCTGTTTTTCTCGTAGCGAACTTTTAACGTTTTTAGTTCCCTTTTCGACTGTTGTGCACGCGGAGAACATGGTTGACTGACAATCGGTCGCAGCTTCTGTGTTCGTAGGCTTGAGAAAGTGCACGCTCGCAGGATCGTTGTTGCGGGCGCGGTGCTCTGCCTTTCCTGAGGGGGAAATAAAGACGTACAGCGGTCGGAACCGGCCCGGTGGACTGTAAGGGCTGTTCACCGAATCCGGTGTTAGAAAGAGAAGGAAAAGCATGGCACAGGGCACTGTGAAGTGGTTCAACGCTGAAAAGGGCTTCGGCTTCATCGCTCCCGAAGACGGTTCCGCAGACGTCTTCGTTCACTACTCCGAAATTCAGGGCAACGGCTTCCGTACCCTCGAGGAGAACCAGCGTGTGGAGTTCGAGGTCGGCCAGGGCACCAAGGGTCCCCAGGCTACCGGCGTTCGCGCGGTCTGATTTTTCCGCTCACTCGCTGAGCGATTAGTTCGGACAGTATTTGTCCCCCATCGCATCCGTGCGGTGGGGGACAAATCTTTTCGGGCTGAGCCAGTCTTTCTCTGTCCGAGGTAATGCACGCAGCTGTCCGACCACGGCCGGTCGTCTATGCCGTCAGTACCTTCGTGGCTTACGTTTCACTCTGTGAGCCAACTGTCCTTTTTCTCTGCCGAGTCGATTCCACCTGCCGTGACGGACCTCGCCGGAATGCTGGCCGGACCGGGGCAGGTCGTGACCTCGGAGGATCGCGCGCGGATCTCGATCGTCGTGGATCGGGACTGGAGAGCACAGGCCGTTGCCGAGTTGATCGCGCAGTGCGGACTCGGGGCCGAGGTGACGCGTAGCGAAGAAGGCAGCCCACTCGTCCGAACTCAGTCGACGCCCGCACTCCTTCCGCTGTCCGTGCAATGGACCAAGGGAGCAGTGAAGGCGGTGCCGGTCGGGTGGGTTCCTAATTCTCGCCAACTCCGAGTGTGGGCCGTCGCCGCCGGCCGACTCGAAGAAGGCGGTGAACGATTCGTGTTCGGCCTCGACCCCCATGCGAAGGAGACACACGCACCGCTGGCTCAGGCCTTGATGAGGGTTGGTATCGCGCCGACTCAACTGGGTAACCGGACACCGGGTCCGGGGCTCCGTGTGTCGGGAAAGAAGAGACTGACAAAGCTCGTCGAATACCTCGGTGAGGCGCCGAAACACGTCGACACCTCGGTCGCCTGGCCACACGTCTGACAGTGCTCATGCCGCGTGTCCGACGGAGCCCATACTGTACTGATCTGCACGAATGTCTTGCGGGTATGTCACTCTGTAAAGAGAGACACGGGGTATAACTTGCTCCACACGTCTAGTTCTGAAGATCTGCCGACGGCAGTGAACGTCCAAAGGAAGGCTCGGGCAGCAGGTGGCTAAAGCGGACAACGGCAGCGGTCAGGGAGCGTCCGGTAACCCTCGTCGCCTCGTGATCGTCGAGTCACCGACCAAGGCGCGCAAAATCGCTCCCTACCTCGGTAAGGACTACGTCGTAGAGGCATCGGTCGGTCACATTCGCGACCTCCCGCGCGGCGCAGCGGACGTTCCGGCCAAGTACAAGGGCGAGTCGTGGGCCCGTCTCGGCGTCAACGTCGATCACGACTTCGAGCCGCTCTATGTCGTGAGCCCGGAAAAGAAGGGCAAGGTCGCCGAACTCAAGTCTCTGTTGAAGGACGCCGACGAGCTCTTCCTCGCAACTGACCCCGACCGCGAGGGCGAGGCAATCGCCTGGCATCTCCTCGAGACTCTCAAGCCCAAGATTCCGGTTCGTCGAATGGTCTTCCACGAGATCACCGAGCCGGCAATCCGTGCTGCTGCCGAAGACACCCGCGAACTCGACACCGACCTCGTCGATGCTCAGGAAACCCGCCGCATCCTCGACCGTCTCTACGGTTACGAGGTCAGCCCGGTTCTCTGGAAGAAGGTCATGCCGAAGCTCTCGGCCGGCCGCGTCCAATCGGTGGCCACTCGCGTCATCGTCCAGCGTGAACGCGAGCGCATGGCATTCAAGTCGGCGTCGTACTGGGACATTTCCGCGACGCTCGACGCCGGTGCAGAGGCCAGCCCGCGTAGTTTCGGTGCTCGCCTGGTCTCCGTCGACGGTTCGCGTGTCGCCTCCGGCCGTGATTTCGGAGCTGACGGAAAGCTCAAGGGCAGCGCGGTCACCGTGCTCGACGAGGCGTACGCGCGTCGTCTCGCGGAAGCGTTGCAGGGCGTCGACCTCACTGTTTCCTCCGCCGAGGACAAGCCGTACACGCGCAAGCCTTACCCGCCGTTCATGACGTCGACGCTCCAGCAGGAAGCCGGACGCAAACTTCGTTTCACGTCCGAGCGCGCCATGCGTATCGCGCAGCGTCTGTACGAAAACGGCTACATCACCTACATGCGTACCGACTCGACGACTCTCTCGGAGTCGGCGATCGCTGCCGCTCGTGCGCAGGCCACCGAGTTGTACGGTCCGGAATACGTGCATCCGACGCCGCGTCAGTACACCCGCAAGGTCAAGAACGCGCAGGAAGCCCACGAGGCGATCCGCCCCGCCGGCGACGTGTTCCAGACCCCGGGTCAGCTGCACTCCAAGCTCGACTCCGACGAGTTCAAGCTGTACGAGCTCATCTGGCAGCGGACCGTCGCTTCGCAGATGGCCGACGCCCGCGGTACGACGTTGACGCTCCGCATCTCCGGCACGGCAGGCACCGGCGAGGACTGCACGTTCTCCGCTTCGGGTCGCACCATCGTGTTCGCCGGCTTCCTCAAGGCTTACGTCGAGAGCGTCGACGAAGAGGCCGGCGGTCAGTCCGACGACGCCGAATCCAGGCTTCCGGTGCTGGTCAAGGGTCAGGAAGTCACGGCCACCAAGCTCGATCCGGACGGGCACAGCACCAACCCGCCCGCTCGCTACACAGAAGCCAGCCTGATCAAGACGCTCGAAGAACTCGGCATCGGCCGTCCTTCGACCTACTCGTCGATCATCAAGACCATTCTCGATCGCGGATACGTCTACAAGCGTGGCAGCGCGCTGGTTCCGTCCTGGGTGGCGTTTGCCGTCATCGGGCTGCTCGAGGTGCACTTCGGCCGGCTGGTCGACTTCGATTTCACAGCGGGAATGGAAGACGATCTCGACGCGATCGCCGGCGGCCGTGAGCAGCGCGGCAACTGGCTGAGCAGCTTCTACTTCGGCGGCGAGACAGGCGCCGAAGGTTCGGTCGCCCGCGAGGGCGGGCTGAAGAAGATGGTCGGAGTCAACCTGGAGGAGATCGACGCACGCGAGGTCAACTCCATCCGTCTCTTCGACGACGCCGAGGGCCGCGAGGTTCATGTGCGCGTCGGCCGGTTCGGGCCGTATCTCGAGCGCATGGTTCAGAATCCGGACGATCCCGAAGGCGATCTGATCTCGCAGCGGGCAAATCTTCCCGATGACCTGCCACCGGACGAGCTCACTCCCGAGTACGCCGAGAAGTTGTTCTCGACGCCTCAAGAGGGCCGCAAGCTGGGCGTCGACCCGCTGACGGGCCACGAGATCGTCGCGAAGGAAGGCCGCTTCGGTCCCTACGTGACCGAGATCCTGCCCGAACCGCCGGCCGAGCCGGAACCGGACATCGTTCCCGTCACCGCTCCCGAGCCGGAAGAAATCAGCTCGGGCAGCACCAAGACTGCGGTGAAGAAGGCCGCGGCCAAGAAGGCGCCTGCGAAGAAGGCTGCCAAGAAGGTCGCAGGCCCCAAGCCGCGGACCGGATCGCTGCTCAAGTCCATGGACTTGGCGACGATCACCTTGGAAGATGCGCTGCGTCTGCTGTCGCTTCCGCGCGTCGTGGGTGTCGACCCCGAATCGAAGGAAGAGATCACCGCGCAGAACGGCCGTTACGGTCCGTACCTGAAGAAGGGCACGGACTCACGCTCGCTCGCCAACGAAGAGCAGATGTTCACCGTCACGCTCGACGAGGCCCTCAAGATCTACGCCGAGCCGAAGCGTCGTGGGCGTCAGGCGTCGGCAACGCCTCCGCTGCGTGAGTTGGGCGTCGATCCGGTCAGCGAGAAGCCGATGGTGATCAAGGACGGCCGTTTCGGTCCGTACGTCACCGACGGCGAGACCAACGCCAGCCTTCGCAAGGACGACGACGTCGAATCCATTTCCGATGCTCGGGCGTCGGAGTTGCTGGCTGATCGTCGTGCGCGCGGCCCGGTCAAGAAGAAGGCAGCAGCCAAGAAGGCTCCGGCCAAGAAGGCCGCTGCCAAGAAAACAGCCGCAAAGAAGGCCCCGGCAAAGAAGGCCGCCGCCAAGAAGGCTCCGGCGAAGAAGGACTCGTAAGGCTTCGTCGGTGCCGACGGTTAGGGTTTTTGCATGAGTACTGAAGTGGCCGAACGAGGTGTGTTCGGTCGGCTGGTGGGTCAGCACGACGTCGAGCAGAGCCTGCGTGATGCTGCACTGTCGGCTCGTGGCGATTCCAGCGGCTCGGAGATGACCCACGCGTGGCTCTTCACCGGGCCACCCGGCTCTGGTCGTTCGGTGGCTGCTCTCTGCTTCGCCGCTGCCCTGCAATGCACCTCCGACGGTGCACCAGGGTGCGGTGAGTGTCATGCGTGTACGACGACGATGGGTGGAACCCACGGTGACGTACGACGGATCATCCCCGACGGCCTGAGCATCAGCGTCAAAGGCATGCGCGAGATAGTCAACATCGCTTCGCGTCGGCCGACGACGGGGCGGTGGCAGGTGATCGTGGTCGAGGATGCCGATCGTTTGACCGAAGGCGCAGCCAACGCCCTCCTGAAGGTTGTCGAGGAGCCGCCGGACCGCACGGTCATCCTGCTCTGCGCGCCGACGACCGATCCGGAAGACATGTCTGTCACCCTCCGATCGCGGTGTAGGCACATGCCGTTGGTGACGCCGTCCGTCGAATCGATCGCTCAGGTGCTGATCGACCGCGACGGGCTGGATCCGGAACGGGCGAGAATCGCCGCATCGATCAGCGGCGGACATGTCGGCCGGGCTCGGCGTCTCGCCACCGACGAGAGCGCGCGCAACGAGCGTCAGCGTTCGCTTCGACTTGCCGCAGACGCGATCGGGGCTTCGACGGCGTACAAGGCCGCAGAGAACTTGGTGAAGTCGATCGAGGCTGACACCAAGGCGTTCTACGCCGAACTCAAGGAACAGGAACTCGAGGAACTCAAGGTCTCCTTGGGTGGCGGTGGAACCGGCAAGGGAACAGCCGGGACTCTGCGCGGATCGGCTGGTCTGATCAAGGACCTCGAAGCGCGTCAGAAATCGCGCGACACCCGGGCCCGCCGCGATCTTCTCGACCGGACGCTGATCGACCTGGCCGGCATGTACCGGGACGCGCTCTCCTGTTCGCTGGGGTCGACGTCGACGGCGACCCATCCCGACATGGCTCGGCAGGCCGCCGAGTTGGCTGCACGAACGTCCCCGGAGGGGTTGCTCAAGTGCATCGAAGCGGTGCTCGAATGCCGCGAGGCCGTCGACTTCAACGTCAAGTTGCAGTGGGCGCTCGATGCGATGGTTGCCTCCATCGGAGCCGCTTTCCGACCCCCGTTTTCGCGATCCGGGGGTTGACCAGATAGACTCGCCACCGCCGAAAGGCACGCTGCCTTAGCTCAGTCGGTAGAGCATTTCACTCGTAATGAAAAGGTCGAGAGTTCGATTCTCTCAGGCAGCTCAGCCAAGAGCCCCACACCCGGAAATCCGGATGTGGGGCTCTTGTCGTTAGTTCCCAATTCTTGCGTATGTGCGGTTTATCCTGAGTTCGGCGAACACGTGCCTGAACAGGGGAGACCTCGATGTCGGATCAGAACTGGGGACCAGGCCAACCATCGCAGAATCAGCCGCCGTACGGGCAGATGCCGCCGATGCCGCCGCAGGGTTATCAGCCGCCGACGCCCGCCTATCCGTACGCAAGCTGGATCTCGCGGGTGTTCGCGTCAATCCTCGACGGCTTTGTCGTTCCGCTCCCCGGCGTCATCCTCGCGGGCATCGGAGCAGTGATCGCGTTCTCCGGATCCGAAGTGACCACATACGACGACGGCAGCGTGAGCGCTGAAGGCGGCAATCCGGTCGGCGTGATCGTCATGGTCGTCGGCATACTGGCGATCTTCTTGATCGAGGTATGGAACCTCGTCTTCAGACAAGGGAACACCGGACAGACGCTCGGCAAGAAGTGGCTGGGAATTTCGGTGATTCGGGAGTCCGACGGTGTACCGCTCGGCCCGGTTATGGCGCTGCTTCGTTGGATCATGATGGCGATCCTGGGTGGGGCATGCTTCCTCAACTATCTCTGGCCGCTCTGGGACTCGAAGCACCAGTGCTGGCACGACATGGTGGTCCGGTCGGTAGTCGTTCGCGCCCGCTAGTCGCTGCCGGGGTCTCTTACAGTGGGTGCCATGGAGTTGGAAGCGGTCACAAGTCGACGACGCTCGCTGGCCGCACCCGTCGGTGTTGCTGCAGTGGCCGTGACGGCCGCCGCGGTACTCCACTTCCGTGATCCCCACAGCGCGGGTAGTTACGGCGTTTGTCCGATGTACGCGTTGACGGGATTGTGGTGCCCGGCGTGTGGTGGCCTTCGTGCGGTCAATGACCTGACTAATCTGGATATTGGCGCCGCAGTGTCCAGCAATGCCTTGATCGTGCCGTTTATCGCGGTGTTGGTGATCGCGTGGATCGGTTGGACAGTGCGCCGTTGGAAAGGCACGCGGGATCGCATGATCGTGCTTCGGCCGACTGTGACGATCGTGGTGCTCGGAGTTCTCGTTGCATTTACGGTTGTTCGAAACACCCCGTGGGGGAGCTGGCTCGCGCCGGCGTGACGGTAAGAGGTCGACATGGCACTGCAGGTTTTTTCGCTCATCGTTCTGCTCGGCGCGCTGATCATCTTGATTCCGACGGCACGACGTGTCTTCGGCAAGAAGGACGACGAGTAGGCCTCGACAACTGGGCCCGCGCGGCACATGCTGGCGGTATGGCTGATTCGTTGAAAGCCCGCGTCAAGGAAAAGTTGCTGAGGCAACTCGCCGAGGACGGTCGGCACCCGATTCAGGAAGCTGAGGGTGACGATCCGCGGTTGGTGTCGATCAACGACGATCTCGAAGCGTTGGAACAGGCCGAGGAAGGCGATCCGATCGTCGAAGAACTGGCCGAGAGGTACTGGGTTCCGTGAAGTTAACCGACCGCAGTGCTCTGACCTGGCGATTTGGTGTTGTGTTGATCTTCGCGTAACTTTGTCCAGGTCAGAGCGACACGGACACCGACTCCCACCTGCGAGGGT
>NZ_JBIYCY010000015.1:0-148033 GCF_044908235.1 Rhodococcus sp. 27YEA6
GACCGGGTGCTGCAACTCCTCGCGATTGCGTGGATCGGAGTAGTGGGTGTCGCTGTCTACCTCGTCTGAGCCACGCACCGAGGCCGACCCGCACGTCGACACTGCGGCGAATCGCACCACCCTCAGTCGAGGAGTTTTTCTCGGCGGGGTGGTGCTTGCTGCTGCCCTCATGTTCTGGGGTGCGTGGGAGCGTCGCTGGATCGCCGACGACGGACTCATCGTCTTGCGAACCGTCCGCAACCTGCTCGCGGGGAACGGCCCGGTCTTCAACGCGGGTGAGCGTGTCGAGGCGAACACGAGTACCGCGTGGACGTACATCGTCTACGCGTTCAGTTGGCTCACGCAGATCCGTCTCGAATACGTTGTTCTGACGATCGCGCTCGTACTCTCGACTGCTGCCGTCGTGTTGGCGATGCTCGGCACCGGTCGTCTGTACCGCGGCGTTCGGCCGTCGGCGGGCGGAACGATCCTGCTGGTACCGGCGGGTGTTCTCGTCTACATCGCGGTTCCGCCTGCGCGAGATTTCGCCACTTCCGGGCTCGAGACATGCTTGGTGATCTTCTGGATCGCGCTCCTGTGGGTACTGCTCGTTCGGTGGGCGCAGGCGTCGACGCCGTCCACGGCGTCGATCCTGACTCTCTCGTTCGTGGCCGGACTCGGACCACTGGTTCGACCCGAGATGGCGATTCCCGGTGCTGCCGCGTTGATGATGATCGTTCTCTCCGCAGGCTTGACCTGGAAGATTCGCACACTGATCGTCGTCGTCGCCGGACTTGTCCCGGTGGCCTATCAGATCTGGCGAATGGGCTATTACGCCTTGCCGTACCCGAACACCGCGGTGTCGAAGGACGCCGGTGGCGCGAAGTGGGCGCAGGGTTTTGCTTACCTGTGGAACCTGGTCGGGCCGTACCTGCTCTGGTTGCCGTTGCTGTTCCTGCTCATCGGTGCGCTGCTGCTCGTGTGGCGAAGCCGAGCGGACACACCTACCGCTACCGCAGATCAACCCGCACGCCCGCTGTGGCAGCGCTTTCAGCAGTTTCTGCGCACGCCGCGGGCGATTGTCACCTTCATTCTCGGCAGTGGGCTGATCCTCGGGATCTACTCTCTGCGCGTCGGCGGCGACTTCATGCACGGCCGCGTCCTGTTGCCGGTGCTGTTCTGCCTGCTCATCCCGGTGGCGGTCATTCCGTTGCGGGTGCCGGCGCGGGCAGCGTTCGGAAGTAATCGCGACACCGCGATCTTCGGAGTCTCGGCGGTGCTGTGGATCGGCACGATCATCTGGGCCTTCTTCGCCGCGAACACGACGGGTATGCCCGAAGGATCCGTGGTGGGTCGCTCGGGAATCGTCGACGAGCGAGCGTTCTACGCACTCAACACCGGTCACAAGCATCCGATCCTGGCCGAGGACTACCTCGACTATCCGCGAATGCGTGCCATGGTCGAGACCATCGCGCGGACTCCGGAGGGTGGGCTGCTGCTGCCGTCCGCGAGCTACGACTCCTGGTTCGTCGTCCCACCACCCGGACCGATCGACGAGCCGGCCGAGCACGTCGTCTTCTTCCTCAACCTCGGAATGACGAGCATGAACGTCGGCCTCGACGTTCGGGTGCTCGATCAGATGGGGCTGGCGTATCCCCTGGCAGCTCACACCGAGCGACTCGAGGACGGCCGGATCGGGCACGACAAGAATCTCTATCCGGACTGGGTGGTCGCGGACACGGGAATGATCGACGTTCGACCGTGGCTGCCGTTCTTCCTCGACGAAGACTGGGTTGCGGACGCAAAGCTGGCCATCACCTGCCCGGAAACGCAGGAGTTGCTCACGTCGTACCGCTCCGAGCTGACCTGGGCCAGATTCAAACAGAACTTCCAGCAGGCATTCGACTTCGCGAAGTACCGATTCGACCGGGTTCCGGCCTACGAATTGGAACGCTGCGGTCTCGTTCCACCGGAGTCACCCAGGTGATGTGATCAGCATCACCGACTGTTGAGGGTTTGAATATTTCGATTCAGTAACACCGAATTGATTGGCCACGATGTACTCGAAGACGATTCACCTAACCTGAATCACCCCCGAGGGGTGATGACGGTGTTGCTCGCGGATTGGGACGTAACGGTCCACCTATTTGTCACAGCTGAACCTGTGACATAAAGTCCAGCGAGCGCAGTGTGACTTGGAAGAGGTCCGCTGCCGACCCGAACTCGTTCGGGCTGGCAGAAAAGCCTGTTCCCCGACGGAATCCGCCGGAACCACTCCACCGAGTGGGTTCCGCAGACGAAGAGAGAGAGCAGTATCCATGCGTTTTGCCAGAAAGAGGCTGACCCAGCGCCTCAAGCACCGAGCGTTGGCCATCGGTGCCGCAGCACTTGTGCTCCCCCTTGCTGCAGGAGTTGCCGGTAGTGCTGTCGCCTCTGCTGCGCCTGCGCACACTGCTCCCAGCCACACCGCCCCCTCCGGCGGATACGACGAGCTGTGGGTGCCCTCCTCGATGGGCAACATCAAGGTCCAGGTCCAGTGGGCCGCTCGCGGCGGAAACGCTGCCCTTTACCTCCTCGACGGCCTGCGTGCGCGTAACGACGCCAACGCGTGGAGCTTCGAGACCAATGCGATGGACCAGTACCGCAACGACAACATCACTCTCGTGATGCCCGTCGGCGGCGAGTCCAGCTTCTACAGCGACTGGTATGCACCGTCGAACTTCAACGGCCAGCAGATCACGTACAAGTGGGAAACCTTCCTCACCGAAGAACTGCCCAACTTCCTCGCGAACTACGGCGTCTCGCCCACCAACAACGCGGTCCTCGGCCTCTCGATGGGTGGCAGCGCTGCTCTGACGCTGGCTGCTTACCACCGTGACCAGTTCAAGTTCGCCGGCTCGCTGTCGGGCTACCTGAACATCTCGGCTCCGGGCATGCGCGAGGCAATCCGCGTCGCAATGCTCGATGCCGGTCGCTTCAACGTCGACTCCATGTGGGGACCGCCGTGGAGCCCGTCCTGGCTGCGCAACGACCCGTTCGTCTTCGCACCGCGTCTGCAGGGCCTGTCGATGTACATCTCGTCGGCAAGCGGCCTGCCCGGTGAATACGACCACCCGCGCGCACCGATCGACTACTACAACACGGCTAACGGCATGGGCCTCGAGGCTCTCGCCCTGGTCAACACCCGTGCATTCCAGATCCGCATGAACTCGCTGGGTATCCCGGCCACCTACAGCTTCCCGTCCAACGGCACGCACTCGTGGCCGTACTGGTCGGCAGAGCTGTGGAAGGCTCGCGGCCAGATCCTCGACACCATGAACGCTTGGTGATCGTGCGCGATCCCGTGACCTAGTCACTTCACCAGTGCCGTTCCGGACTCCTCGAAGGAGAACCGGGACGGCACTTGTGTATTCAGGTGCTGCACAAGCGCCCGATGTCAGTAACAATTGCACCACCAGTAACAGCGCGGCTACCCCAAGCGGGGATCGTTTGCGTGTAGAAATAGTTTCAACGGGGGTCTGGCTGCTCAGGCGGCCACACGATCGACGCGCGGACCGAACGTAAGGAAAGAGAGTGAGCTCATGCGAGTAGGCCTTGCCACGGAGGACCGTCGCCGGTCCCGGGCAACCTTCCGGACAAAGGTCGTCGGCGCACTGGCAGCGATGCTGGTTCTGCCGATCGCCGCGGGCTTGACGACGGCCGGAACCGCGGCAGCCGCGCCGGCACCTGCTCAGGCCGCACCGGCCGCCACCCAGAACCCCACCGGAGCAGCGGTCACGAAGGTCGACTGGCTCAGCGAGCGTCGCGTCGCGCTGTGGGTGAACTCTCCCGCGATGGGCACCCCGATTCAGGTGCAGATCCTCTTGGCCCGCGATTGGAACGTCAATCCGTCGGCCAGCTTCCCCTCGGTCTGGATGCTCGACGGTCTTCGCGCGACCGACAACGAGAACGCCTGGACCTACGAGACCGACGCCGAGTCCTTCTACGCGGACAAGAACGTCAACGTCATCCTCCCGGTCGGCGGTCAGTCCAGCTTCTACTCCGACTGGCTCCAGCCCGACAACGGCAAGAACTACCAGTGGGAGACGTTCCTGACCAAGGAACTGCCCCCCATCCTCGAAAAGGACTGGCGGACCACGCAGACACGCGGTGTCGTCGGACTGTCGATGGGCGGCACGTCCGCCATGTTCCTCACGGCGCGCAACCCCGGCTTCTTCAAGTTCGCCGCTTCGCTCTCCGGCATCCTCACCACCACCTCGCTCGGCATGCCTCAGGCAATCCAGTTCGCGATGACCGACGCCGGTGGATACAACTCCGCCGCGATGTGGGGACCGCCGTCCAACCCGCAGTGGGCTGCACACGATCCGTACGCGCTCGCCGAGAAGCTCAAGGGCGTCAGCCTGTACGTCTCGAGTGGTAGCGGTACGACCGGCCCGTACGACCAGCCGTCGGGAATTCCCGGCGTGAGCACCAACTACGCAGGCATGGGCCTCGAGATCCTCGCTCGCCTGACCTCGCAGACCTTCGCGACCAAGCTCAACCAGCTCGGAATCCCCGCGCAGGTCAACTACCGCCCGTCCGGAACCCACTCGTGGCCGTACTGGCAGTTCGAGCTTCATCAGCTGTGGCCGCAGTTGGCCAACGCCATCGGCGTCGAGGTCGAGAAGCCGGCTTGCGGCACTTCGGGTGAGATCGGTGCGACGGCCGCAGCCAACGGCTGGATCGGTGACTGCATCACCCCCGAGTACAGCGTCGCGGGTGGCCTGGCACAGGACTTCCGCAACGGTCGCATCTACTTCACCAGTGGAACGGGCGCCCAGCCCGTCGCCGGTCGTATCGCCGGCGCGTACATGAACACCGGAGCAGCAGCCGGCCCGCTCGGCTTCCCGCGTACCCCCGAACTCGGTACCCCCGACGGACGCGGACGCTTCAACCACTTCCAGAACGGCTCCATCTACTGGACCCCGCAGACCGGCGCTCACCCCGTCAGCGGTGACATCCTCGCCGAGTGGTCCGCACAGGGTTGGGAAGGTGGCCCGCTCGGCTACCCGACTGCCGACGAGATCGCGACCCCCGGCAAGCCGGGCAAGGTCCAGGGATTCGAGATCGGCGCAATGTACAGCAGCGCCAACGGAACTCACGCGGTTCTCGGAATGATCATGGGCAAGTACGGCGAACTCGGCTGGGAAAACGGCTGGCTCGGATTCCCGAAGTCGAACGAGGTTCCGATCAAGGACAACGGACGCTTCACCGAGTTCGAGGGCGGCAACATCTACTGGAGCCCCGGCACCGGTGCATGGTCCGTCGAGAACGGTCCGCTGTTCGACGGTTGGAAGAGCGTCGGATACGAAGGTGGACGACTCGGATTCCCGATCAGTGACAAGTTCGACATTCCCGGTGGTGTCCAGCAGAACTTCCAGTTCGGCTACATCACGGTGATCGGTGACAAGACAGAAGTTCACTAACTCACAGTGGTGCACGACGGGCGGGCCCGATCACGGATCGGTGCCCGCCCGCGTGCGTTGCGTAACCTGTTGATGGACTTTCGACTGAAGGCAAGGACGGACATTGATGTCGCTTTTCTCGGGTAACCGAAACACTTGTGCACGCGCGATCGCGGTCGGCGCCCTGGCGCTCGCCACCGGTGGCGCGCTTGTCGCGTGCGGTAGTGACGACTCCACTGCAACCTCCAATCCGGTCACCACGACGTCCGCGGCGGCTTCGTCCTCGAGCGGTTCGGCATCTGCGTCCGCCTCTGCGACCACGACGGCGTCGGCTGCGCCCACCAGTCCGGGAGCCGCGGCCACCGCGCCGCCGGAGCAGCCGCAGAGCATCGAGGGCTTCCCGGGTCCCACAGTCGTCGAGGTCAGTCCCGAGGCACAGAAGTTCCTCGACGGACTGAAGGCGAAGGGCATCACCCCAGCCGGTGACGGAAGCATCGCCGTCAACACGGCCAATTACATCTGCGCTGCCGGTCCTCAGACCGACGACGAGGTCCTGACCTTCGTGACCGCCTTCGTCGGCCAGGAAGCGTCGGCGGAAGGCAAGCAGATCACTCCCGAGCAGGCAGGTGCGAACGCTCAGATCTACATCGACGTCGCCAACGCCACCTACTGCAAGTAGGCGCGGGTCATGGCGAGGTCTGGAAAGCGTCGTGGGTGCCTGATCCCGCTGCTGATCATTCTTGTGGTCGCAGCGGTCGTGATCGGCGGTTGGTACATCCTGGCCGGGCGGGTGCCTTCGCCGACTCCGATCCCGCCGAGCCCGGAGCCTCCGGTGTCTCAGCCGGCCAGTTGCCCCGATGTCCAGGTAGTAGCCATACCGGGTACGTGGGAGTCGAGCGCTACCGACGACCCGTACAACCCGACGGCCAATCCGGCGTCGTTGATGCTGAACGTGACCCGTCCTCTGCAGGAGAAGTTCGATACTTCACGGGCCGACGTCTACACCGTTCCGTATGTCGCACAGTTTTCGAATCCGGTGGCGATCCCGCCGGACGGACAGCAGTCCTACAACAACAGTCGGGCCGCGGGAACTGCTGCCACTAACGACTTTCTGATGAAGCGGCACGCCGAGTGCCCGCTCACGAGTTACGTCCTGACCGGATTTTCCCAGGGCGCGGTGATCGCGGGTGACGTCGCCGCGAGTATCGGCGACGGTACCGGCGCGGTGCCTGCCGATCTGGTTCTGGGCGTCGGCTTGATCGCCGACGGTCGGCGCGATCCGGCGTTCGGGAACACCGTTGGCCCGAGCGTTGCCGGTGTCGGCGCCGAGCTGTCGCTGAACGGGCTGAAGCTGCCCGGTCTCACGATGACCGGCCCGAGGCCCGGCGGGTTCGGTGACCTCAACGATCGGACCTATCAGATCTGCGCGCCGAGCGACGGTATCTGCGACGCGCCGGCAGCCGCTCTCAACCCGACCAACTGGCTGAGTTCGGCGCCGCGACTGCTCGAGTACTACAACAACCCTGTGCACGCGATGTACAACTCCTTCCAAGTCGATCCGAACGGCACGACGGCCACCCAATGGATGGCACAGTGGGCTGCGGAGAAGATCGACGCTGCACCGACGCCGCCCCACAGTTGAGTCACCGCCGCACTGTTGATTCGTCACAATCGGGCGTCTCGGGAGTTCGCTCGCGGGTAATCTGCTCGTTTGGTCCCGGTAGAGTGCTGCACGGTCCGGGGGCTTCCTCTACAGTGCTGTCACGTAAGTGACTGGCGAGTAGGTTCGATTTGTCCGAGTTTGTAGTTCGAGTACGACGTACGTGTCCATCACAGGAGATCGATATATGAGTTCCACCCACGGCAGCGATGCCCTACGCAAATTTCGGTTTGCGGCCGGTGGCGAGGGCAACGCCGAAGAGGGTGGTGCGCGACGCTTCGTCAAGCTCGCGCAGACGGCCGAGGAACTCGGCTACGACTCGTTCATGATTCCGGATCACCTGGGTAATCAGGTCGGCCCGATCGCCGCTCTCGGAGCGCTCGCGGTGGCCACCGACAAGATTCGTCTCGGCACCGCCGTGTTGGCCAACGGCTTCCGTCATCCTGCTGTGCTCGCGAAGGACGCGGCGACTATCGACGTGCTGTCCGGTGGTCGACTCGAACTCGGTATCGGTGCGGGCTGGATGAAGGAAGAGTTCGACAAGGGCGGCATCGCCTACGAAAGTCCGGGCGTTCGCATCGAGAAGCTCGAGGAGTCTCTGCAGATTCTCGACGTTCTTCTGCGCGGGCAGGAATGCACTTTCGAAGGCAAGCACTATCAGGTGCGCGGCCTCAAGGGCAGCCCGCGACCGCGGCAGGGCCCGCGGCCACCGATCATCGTGGGCGGCGGAGGCCCGAAGATGCTTGCTCTCGCGGCGAAGTACGCGGACATCATCTCGGTCGCCACACCGACGAACCGTGACGGGCGGCTTCTGCTCTCCGGAATCACGATGGAAAAGACCATCGAACGTGTCGAGCGGATCCGCGAAGCTGCCGGCGAGCGTTTCGATGAGATCGAACTCAACTGGACCATCACCATGATCATGATCACCGACGATCGAGAGCAGGCTGCCGAAATGGCAATCGCCGCTCTGGACCAAGGTTTTCCGCCGAACATCGAAGTGGATCGTAAGCTGAGCGTGGAGGAGCTGTTGAACTCTCCATACCTGGCTGTGGGCACTTTCGAGGAAATCGCAGACCAGATTCGACTGGTCCGCGAGAAGACGTCGATGTCGTACGTCGGGGTCTTCCCGACGCAGATGGAAGCGTTCGCCCCGATCATCCCGTTACTGGCGGGCGAGTAGGCCGGAGAATACGGACGATGCGAATCTGTAACATATCGATGGTTTGGGATCGATGAAGTGATTCAGGTGAGTTGCGCACAAAGTGCGATTCGATTGATCGAAGATGGACCCGAGAGAGCGAAGGAAGTCTGGGGCGCAGGCATGAAAGACAGTGCTTGTGTGATCGCTTCGGAGGAGATGGAATGAACGCGCTGTTCGATGGCTTTCTCGACGAGAAGGGCCAGATCCGCCTGCAACCAGGCTTCACGCTGGTCGACTACGTCGAGCAACACTCGCGTGTCAACGCGGACGAGCTCGCGTATCGGTACATCGACTACTCACGCGAGCGTGACGGTGAAGCCCTGGAGCTGACCTGGGAGCAGTTCGGTGTGCGTCTGCGCGCTGTTGCAGCCCGTCTGCAGCAGGTCACCAAGCGTGGCGACCGTGTCGCGATTCTTGCTCCGCAGGGACTCGACTACGTCATTTCGTTCTTCGCGGCCATTCAGGCCGGTTCCATCGCGGTGCCGCTCTTCGATCCGGACGAGCCCGGTCACACCGACCGTCTTCACGCTGTTCTCGGTGACTGCAAGCCGACTGCGATTCTGACTGCCGCATCGTCGGCGGCCGGTGTTCGACAGTTGTTCCGCTCGCTTCCCGCTGCCGAGCGTCCGCGCATCATCGCCGTCGACGCGATTCCCGACACCGTCGGTGAAACGTGGGTTCGCCCCGACATCGAACTCGACGACATCGCGTACCTGCAGTACACCTCGGGTTCGACCCGAGTTCCCGCCGGCGTGGAGATCACCCATCGTGCTGTCGGAACGAACGCGCTCCAGATGGTCGACTCCATCGAACTCAACGAGGACTCTCGGGGCGTCACGTGGCTGCCGCTGTTCCACGACATGGGCCTGCTGACGGTCATCCTGCCTGCTCTGGGCGGCAAGTACATCACCATCATGAGCCCGCGCGCTTTCGTGCAGCGGCCGTACCGGTGGATCAAGGAACTTGCTGCGGTTTCCGACGGCGCCGGCACCTTTGCCGCCGCTCCCAACTTCGCTTTCGAGCACGCTGCCGCGCGTGGCCTGCCGAAGGACGGCGAGACCCTGGACCTGAGCAACGTCATCGGTCTGATCAACGGCAGTGAGCCGGTCACGACGTCGTCGATGCGCAAGTTCAACGACGCTTTTGCTCAGTACGGTCTGCCCAAGACTGCGATCAAGCCGTCGTACGGCATGGCCGAGGCGACGCTCTTCGTCTCCTCGACCAAGCATTCCGACGAGGCCAAGGTCATCTACGTCGACCGCACGGAACTCAACAAGGGACGCATGGTCATCGTCGACCAGTACTCCGAGAACGCAATCGCGCAGGTCTCCTGTGGGTACGTCTCGCGCAGTCAGTGGGCGGCGATCGTCGATCCCGAGACGCTGACCGAGGTCCCCGACAATCACGTCGGCGAGATCTGGTTGCACGGCGAGAACATCGGTATCGGCTACTGGGGTCGCCCCGACGAGACGGCGGAGACCTTTCACAACAAGCTGGACAATCGGTTGAGCGAAGACAGCCACACCGAGGGCACGCCGGCGGATGCCAACTGGATGCGTACCGGCGACTTCGGCGTCTACGTCGACGGCGAGCTGTACATCACCGGTCGCGTCAAGGACCTCGTGATCGTCGACGGTCGCAATCATTACCCGCAGGACCTCGAGGCTTCGGCTCAGGAAGCCAGCCCGGCTCTGCGCCCCGGCTTCATCGCTGCGTTTGCCGTACCGGCCAACCAGCTGCCGTCCGTCGTGTTCTCCAACACGCACTCGGGTCTGAAGTTCGACGACGACGATTCCTCGGAGCAGTTGGTCATCGTGGCCGAGCGTGCTCCCGGCGCAGGCAAGGCCGATCCGCAGCCGATCGCGGACACCGTGCGTGCGGCGATTTCTTCCCGTCACGGTGTTACGGCCCGAGACATCCTGCTCGTCCCCGCGGGTTCGATTCCGCGTACGTCCAGCGGCAAGATCGCTCGCCGCGCGTGTAAGGCGAGCTATATCGAGGGAACGTTGCGAGGCGGCTATCAGCAGACCGCATTCCCCGATAGCGTTTGAGGAGCAGTCCCTTCATGATCGGTGGCTTGGTGAGTTGATGGTTGAACAAGATGGTGCGCAGAGCAAAGACGTTGTGAGCGAGATGAGTGTCGCGCAGCTGCGTGAGTGGCTTCGCAATTGGATCGCCAACGCGACCGGTCAGCCGGCGGGTTCGATCACGGACGATCGCCCGATGGAAGAGTTCGGGCTCGCCTCGCGGGACGCAGTTGCTCTGAGCGGAGACATCGAGGATCTGCTCGGCGTCACGCTGACCGCCACGGTTGCCTATCAACACCCCACCATCGCTTCGCTGGCTACTCGGATCATCGAAGGTGAGCCCGAGGCGCCGGAGGAGACCGTCGACGCCTCGTACTACGTCTCAGGCGGCGCGACGGACGCTCACGACATCGCCATCGTCGGACTGTCCACACGATTCCCCGGTGCCGGGCACACGCCTTCGGACATGTGGGAAATGCTGGCGGACGGACGCGACGGCATCAGCGACCTCCCCGAGGACCGCTGGGCCGAGTTCATGTCGGATCCCGCCATCAAGGCCGCGGTCGAGAACGCGAACACCAAGGGCGGGTACCTCGACGACGTCAAGGGTTTCGACGCCGAGTTCTTCGCGATGTCTCCGCTCGAGGTCGTCAACGTCGATCCGCAGCAGCGCCTCGCACTCGAACTCGCGTGGGAAGCACTCGAGCACGCTCGCATTCCGGCCAGTGGGCTCAAGGGCAAGCAGGTCGGTGTTTTCATCGGCAGTTCCGCCAACGACTACCAGCTGCTCGCGGTCAGTGATCCGACGACGGCGCATCCGTACGCGCTGACCGGAACGTCGACGGCCATCGTCGCGAACCGGGTCTCGTACTTCTTCGACTTCCGTGGACCGTCCATCGCTCTGGACACCGCATGTTCGTCTTCGCTGGTTGCCGTTCACGAGGCTGTGCGCTCGCTGCGCAGCGGTGACTCCAACATCGCGCTGGCCGGTGGCGTCAACATGCTGCTGGCCCCTCCCGGAACCCTCGGTTTCGATCAGACCGGGATGCTCGCTCCCGACGGAAAACTGCGTGCCTTCTCCGCTCAGGCTCAGGGAATCGTTCGCAGTGAGGGCGGCGGACTCGTCGTGCTCAAGCGCCTCGAAGACGCCGAGCGTGACGGAGATTCCATCCTCGCGGTGATCGCCGGATCCGCGGTCAACCAGGACGGCCGTTCCAACGGTCTGCTCGCCCCCAATCCCGATGCCCAGGCCGACGTGTTGCGTTTCGCGTACCGCGACGCCGGAATCTTGCCGACCACCGTCGACTACATCGAGGCGCACGGAACGGGTACCGATCTCGGTGATCCCATCGAGGCCGACGCGCTCAGTCGTGTCGTCGGTCGTGGTCGTGACGAAGACAAGCCGGCACTGCTCGGTAGCGCGAAGACCAACTTCGGGCACCTGGAAGCAGCTGCAGGTGCCGCCGGCCTGATCAAGGTCGTTCTGGCGATGCAGGAAAACAAGATTCCCGCGACGATCAACTACCTGGGCCCGAACCCGCACATCGACTTCGAGAAGTCGCACCTGCAGGTGACGCCCGAGGCCACCGACTGGCCGCGTTACACCGGCAAGGCTGTCGCCGGTGTCTCCGGTTTCGGTTTCGGTGGAACCAACGCGCACGTCGTGGTCAAGGAATACGTGCCCGCCGACGCAGTAGTCGATGAACCGGTTGTGGATGCCCCGGTGGTCGACGAACCGGCAGCAGAGAACGAGAGCACCGTTGTGCTGGCCGTTTCCGGTGCGCTGCCGTCGCGTCGTCGCCGCGCAGCCGCTGACCTGGCCGACTGGCTCGAAACCGAAGAGGGAAGCAAGACGCCCCTCGCCGACGTCGCCCGCACACTCGCGCGTCGCAACCACGGACGCTCGCGCGCCGCTGTTCTGGCGAAGACGCGCTCCGAGGCCATCAGCTCGCTGCGTGCCGTCGCCGCGGGCAAGCCTGCTCAAGGAGTCTTCTCCGCCGACTCGCCGTCGCCCAAGGGCGCGGTGTGGGTGTTCTCGGGCTTCGGCTCGCAGCACCGCAAGATGGCCAAGCAGCTCTACACGGAGAACTCGGCCTTCAAGGCGGCCGTCGACGAGGTCGACGCGCTGATCCAGGACGAGGCCGGTTACTCGATGGTCGAGATGTTCCTCGACGATTCGATCGAGTACAACGTCGAGACCGCGCAGGTGGGAATCTTCACCATCCAGGTCGGTCTGGCCGCGTTGCTGCGTCACCACGGCGCCGAGGCCGAAGCCGTGGTTCCGCACTCGATGGGTGAGGCCGCTGCCGCGTACGTTTCCGGCGGCCTGAACCTGGAAGACGCTGTCCGCGTGATCTGTTCACGTTCACGGCTGATGGGTGAGGCCGAGGGCGCACTTGTCGGTGACGACATCCGTCTGATGGCTCTGCTCGAGTACAGCGCATCCGAGATCGAGGCGCTACTGCCCACGTACCCCAAGCTCGAGGTCTGTGTTTACGCAGCTCCGACGCACACGGTGATCGGTGGACCACAGCCGGACATCGAGGCGATCGTCGCGGCCGCCGAGGCCGACGGCAAGATGGCGCGTGTCCTGCAGACCAAGGGTGCCAGCCACACCTCACAGGTCGATCCGTTGCTCGGCGAGCTTGCCGCGGAGTTGGCCGGTATCGAGCCGACCACGTTGAAGCTCGGCGTCTACTCGTCCGTCGACAAGGACACTTTCTACCGTCCCGGTCACGAGCCGATCCATCAAGAGGCGTACTGGGTCAAGGGTCTTCGCCACAGCGTGTACTTCACCAACGCGGTACGCGGTGCAGTTGCCCACGGCCACACCACTTTTGTCGAGCTTGCACCCAACCCGGTGACGTTGATGTCGGTGGCGGCTACCGCTTTCGATTCGGGCCTGCACGACATGGAGCTCATCCAGACGCTCAAGCGTAAGGAAGACGAGTCCGCGGGTGTTCTTGCCGCTCTCGCGCAGCTGTACGTGCACGGCCATGCCGTGAACCTCGAGTCTCTGCTTCCCGCAGGCGATTTCGCTTCGGTTCCGCGTACCGCATTCCTGCGTAAGCCGTATTGGCTCGACATTCGCGTCAGTGCCGGCGGTTCGGCTCGCGTACCCGGTTCGCACGTCGCTCTGCCCGACGGCCGCCACGTGTGGGAGGTCGACGCATCCGCCGTCACCGACCTGGCGGTGCTGGTGAGCGCCGCTGCCGGACAGGTGCTTTCGGATGTCTCTCTGACCGCTGCTGTTCCGCACGGTGAACTGGCCGGTGCTTCGACCCTGACCACGACACTCAACCCGCATCCGGGTGGAGCGTCGGTGCAGGTGCACGCTCGTGAGGGCGCTACGTTCCGTCTGCTCTTCGACGCCGTCGTCACGTCGGGTGAGCCGCTGCCCGAGCTGGTCGTCAGCGCGCCGGTCAAGACCAGTGCGCCGATGGAATCCTTGGCCGAGGTCGTCGAAGACGCCGGAGACAAGTGGGATCCGAACGGTTCGCAGAGCCTCGACGACCGCCTCAAGATCGTGGTTGCCGAGTCGATGGGGTACTCGCCGGAGGATCTGCCGGCCGAGGTTCCGCTCATCGAACTGGGTCTCGACTCGCTCATGGCGATGCGTATCAAGAACCGCGTCGAGTACGAGTTCGACATTCCGCAGCTCCAGCTCCAGGCAGTCAAGGACGCGAGCCTCAACGAGGTCAACAAGTACCTGCGCTACGCGATCGACAATCGCGAAGAGGTTCAGGCGATGGCCGACAAGCAGGCCGCGGAGAAGTTGGCGGCCGACGCTGCTGACGAGGACGCTGCTCCCGCCGAGGTGGCAGTGGAACTGCCGGCGACTGCTCCCGTTGCGGCGGCTGCCGCGCCCGCTGATCCTTCGCGTGCCGGAACTGCCGACGACGCAGGCTCGGACGTTCCGCCGCGAGATGCGGCCGAGCGCTTGACGTTTGCGACGTGGGCGGTTGTCACCGGGAAGTCGGCCAAGGGCATCTTCAACGATCTGCCGATCGTCGGTGACGAGGTCGCCGAGAAGCTTGCTGCTCGGCTTTCCGAGCGTGCCGGTGGCGAGATCACTCTCGACGACGTTCTCGACTCCACCACCATCGAAGAGCTTGCGGACGTCGTTCGCCAGTACCTCGAGGACGACGGCAAGATCGACGGACTCGTACGTACTCTGCGTGCCCGTCCCGAAGGTTCCACTGCCGTACCGGTATTCGTCTTCCATGCTGCCGGTGGTTCGACGGTGACGTACGAGCCTCTGCTCAAGCGCCTGCCCGCCGGCACGCCGATGTACGGATTCGAGCGGGTCGAGGGCTCGATCGAAACCCGCGCTGCTGCTTACGTTCCGCTGCTGCGTGAGATCCAGGGCGACGGGCCGTACGTGCTGTGTGGCTGGTCGTTCGGTGGCGTGATGTCGTATGCGGTCGCGAAGTTGCTGCGCGAGCAGGGCGCCGACGTGCGTGTGGTCGGGCTGCTCGACACCGTCATGGCCGGCGAGGTCGTGCCGGACACCGAGGCGGAACGACGCAAGCGCTGGGAGCGCTACGGCAAGTTCGCCAAGCGCACCTACAACCTGGATGTGCCGCTGCCGCTTGACGTTCTGGCTTCCACCGAAGCCGACGAGGATCAGATCCAGATCTTGATGGACATGATCAAGATGAGCGGCGCCAAGATTCCCGGCGGCATCATCGAGCATCAGCGGACGTCGTGGTTGGACAATCGCGCCATCCAGACGGCCGAGTTCAGCAGTTACGACGGCGACGTCGTGCTCTACATGGCTGACAAGTACCACGACGAGCTGATGACGCTCGAGCCTGCATTCAAGACCCGCAAGGCGGATGGTGGCTGGGGTGACTACGTGAAGAACCTCGAGGTCGTCTACATCGGCGGGGACCACCTGCAGATCGTCGACGAGCCGTACATCGCGAAGGTTGCGGCAGACCTCACCACCAAGCTGGCCCAGATCGAGACAGCTCAGACCAAAGCAGCGGAAACCGGAGTTCAGAAGTGACGACAACCACCGCGGAGAAGCTCGCTGAACTCCGCGAAAAGTTGGAGAAGGCAAAGGAACCCGGCTCGGCTCGGGCCATTGCCAAGCGCGATGCAGCAGGGCACAGCACGCCGCGCCAGCGCATCGACATGTTGCTCGACCCCGGTAGCTTCATCGAGATCGGTGCCCTGGTGAAGATGGCGGGCGAGGGCAACCCGTACAGCGACGGCGTCATGACCGGTCACGGAACCGTCGACGGGCGTCCGGTAGCCGTGTTCGCGCACGATCAGACGGTGTTCGGCGGTGCCGCCGGAGAGATGTTCGGCCGTAAGGTCGCAGCTGTCAACGATTTTGCGCTGAAGGTGGGCTGCCCGGTCGTCGGTATCAACGATTCCGGTGGAGCTCGCATCCAGGACGCCGTTTCCTCGTTGGCCTGGTACGCCAACATGGGTTCACGTCAGGAGCCGTTGTCCGGCCTGTGCCCGCAGATCTCGGTCATCCTCGGTAAATGCGCCGGCGGTGCCGTGTACGCCCCGATCAACACGGACGTCGTGGTCGCGACCGAAGAGTCGTACATGTTCGTCACCGGACCCGACGTCATCAAGTCGGTCACCGGCGAAGAGGTCAGCCTCGAGGACTTGGGTGGAGCCCGCAAGCAGGCGGAGTACGGAAACATCCATCACGTCGCTCCCGACGAGAAGGCTGCCTTCGACTGGGTGCGTGAGTACCTGAGCTTCATGCCGTCGTCGTGCCAGGAGAAGGCGCCGCTGATCAACCCGGGCCTCGAACCCGAGATCACCGAGTCGGATCTCGAACTCAATGCGTTCATGCCGGATGCCGACAACGCCGGCTACGACATGCACGACATCATTCTGCGGATCTTCGACGACGGCACTTTCCACGAAATCGGAGCCCAGGTCGCGCACAACGTGATCACCGGATTCTCCCGCGTCGACGGCCTGCCCGTCGGTGTCGTGGCCAACCAGCCCACGTACCTCAGTGGCGCCCTCGACGCGGACAGCTCCGACAAGGCCGCTCACTTCGTGCGTCTGTGCGACGCTTTCAACATCCCGCTCGTCTTCGTCGTCGACACACCGGGCTTCCTTCCCGGCGTCGATCAGGAAAAGGTCGGCGTCATCAAGCGCGGCGGGCGTTTCCTGTTCTCGTACATCGAAGCCACTGTGCCGAAGGTGACTGTGGTGGTTCGTAAGGCGTACGGCGGCGGTTATGCCGTCATGGGCTGCAAGCAGCTCGGTGCCGACATCAACCTCGCGTGGCCGACCGCTCGTATCGCCGTGATGGGCGCCGAGGGTGCCGTCAACATCATGGGGCGGCGTCAGCTCGCCGAGGCCGGCGAGAATGCACCCGCGGTGCGTGCTCAGCTGATCAACTTCTACAACGAGTTCGTCGCGACGCCGTACATCGCGGCCGAGCGCGGATACATCGATGCGGTGATCGAGCCTTCGCAGACGCGTCTCGAGATCCGTAAGGCTCTGAAGTTGCTCAAGGACAAGACGATCTTCAAGAACCCGCGCAAGCACAACTTGATGCCGCTCTAGTTCTTTTTGTCACCGAGGGCGTCGAACTGGCGGCGTAGCGCTTCTATCGCCGCCAGGACGGCCGGCCTTTCGCTGTCTGTCCGCCAGGCGAGGTAAATGTCTCGGCCGAGCGGCGGAACCGTGTCGAGCATTCGAACACCTTCCGGCGGTACAACTCTCGCCAGACGTGGAATCAATGCGACGGCGAGGCCCTGAGCGACGAATTCGACCTGGGTGGGAAACTCGGCGACCTCGTACTCGATTCGTGGGTCGAACCCCTGCGCGCGCAGGGTCCGGACGGTGAAGGTGTGAAAGTCCGTTCCCCGGGTCCACGTCGCCCAGGCATGCTCGGACAGCTCGCTGAGCGCGACGACCTTGTTCCCCGCCAGCGGATGTGACGCCGGGAGAGCGAGCAGCGCCACGTCGTCGTACACGGGCGTGAAGGAGAGTCCGTCGGGAAGTTCGACGGGCAGAGTGCTCCAACTGTCGACCACCACGACGTCGAGGTCGCGGCGAATCAGTGCTGGGAGCAGTTCTTCGGATTCGCCTTCGTTGAAGGTGATTTCGAGCTGCGGGTGCGCATGCCTGATTTCGGCGATGGCTCGCGGCAGCACCGTCCTGCTGGGGGAGACCAGGGCGCCGATACGTACGCGGCCCGTCACCTCGCTCTGCAGCGACGCGATTTCCGCCTCGGCCTGAGCGAGCGTCGAGAGAACCTCTGCGGTTCGGCGCGCGAGGATTCGGCCCGCTTCGGTGAGTCTCACACCGCGGCCCTGCGGTTCGAGGAGCGGAACACCGACCTCGCGCTCGAGTTTGTTCAACTGCTGCGAAATCCCGGACGGTGTGACATGCAAGGTGCGGGCGGCCGCCGCTACAGATCCGTTCTCGGCGACGGCGTGCAGGGCGCGGAGTCTTTCGAGATTCAACACAGTAGCAATGCTACCGAATATACGGTCTGAACATTTGCTTGTGCTGAATAGTTAGCGGCAGGAACATTGTCGAGTGACCACTCTGACCTCCGCGACCGCGCAGACACCGACACCCAGCCGAACTCCTCGGGGGCGCATCGACCCTCGACTGCTCGTCGTCGGAGGCGCAGCCGCGATCTCGATCAGTTCGCTCCTCATCAAGCTGGCCGATGTCGGGCCCTCGACGGCCGTCTTCTTCCGTTGCTTCCTGGCCCTGCCGCCGCTGTTGTGGTTGGCATGGCGGGAGTACCGCCGGGTGGGCAAGCCGAGCCGGCGGGCAGTTGTTCTGCAGGTGCTCGGCGGTCTGCTGCTCGGACTGGATTTCGCGTTGTGGTCGCAGTCGATTCTGATGATCGGCGCGGGGATGGCGAGCGTCGTCGTGAACGTGCAGGTGGTCGTGGTGCCCGCACTGTCCTGGTTGGTATTCGGCAATCGGGTGCCGATGCGCTTCGTCTTCGCCCTACCGTTCATGTTCACGGGAATCGCCTTGGCGGGCGGCGTGTTCGGGGGCGGGGGAACCGGCGACGACTTGCTGTGGGGAACGGCGCTCGCGCTCGTCTCCGGAATCGCCTACGGCGGCTACATCTTCGTGGTCGGCCGGACGGGCGAGGCGGATCGGGCAGCGAGCCAGGTGCTGATCTCGACGACGTCCGCGGGCATCGCCGGGTCCGTCATCGGATCACTGTGGGGCCGGATCGATTTCGTCCCGGGCTGGGAAGCGTTCGGCTGGCTCGCGGCACTGGCACTGGTCGGCCAGGTGTTCGGCTGGATGCTGATGGGGCACTCGCTCCCTCGGCTTCCCGCCGAGGTGGGCGCGACGCTCCTGCTCATGCAACCGGTACTCGCCGTACTGCTGGCAGTTGTGCTGCTCGGCGAACGGCCAGGCGTTGGGCAACTACTCGGGTGCGTCGTCGTTGTCGGAGCGGTCTCGGCCGTCTCCGTACGTCGCACCCGAGCAGTCACCCGAGTAGGTAGCGCAGGCTAATGCACCCGCATCTCGCCGGGCATCCACATGCCCGAGCGGGTTGCGGTGCCCGTCTCCACCTCTGCCGGAACCGCATTGGGGAAGTACCGGTCGTAGCGCTCGAGTGATCCCCAGTCCCGCGCCCAGTCGTCCTTCAGGTACGTCGGAACCGTCGTCGCACCGGCAAGAACCTCGGTGAATCCGAGCGGGCCACCGTTGTCCGCGGACTGCCAGGTGTCGGTAGAACTGACCGCAAGAGGACGGTCCGGGAGGATGCGGAAGTTCGGCATCTCGGCCACGCCGTTCTGATGTGTGAACGGACGTTGGCACGGGAACTGAAGGCCGACAGCCCAGTCCAGAAGCACCGGCTGCTCGTTGCCGATGTACGAGTTCAGGGACTCGAGCTTGGGCACGCGCGGCGGCGTGAATGCCATCCACTGATCGCCCGTGAGATTGGGATCGAACGCGACCACCCGAACGGCGTCGGCGTCCGGCGCGAGTTCGTCGATCGGGATGCGGACGTTGCGCCACGACGGCGCGGGTCCGATGTCTCGCGGCATGTACGAACCCTGAACCTGCACGGTTCCGTCGGGCTGAGTCCTGCCGTACTCGACCAGCAGTGACTGGCCGTACGTGATCGCACCGGTGTTGTCGACGGACCACACACGCCCGGCGACGGACATGACCACCAGCGGTGATTCTTCACTGCGAGTGGGCAATCCGTACCAACTCGAGATGAGGGAAGCAGGTTCCTGCACGCCGGGCTGGTAGCTGCCCATGACCGGTGTCTTCGACGGATCGAGGCCGAAGGGGAGCTTGGCCGTGCTGCCGTTGACGCCGACGTTGCCGGTGCCGCCGCTGGTTCCGGCACCGGAACCGGTGGCGAAGGTGGGACCGACACTCTGGCTGTCGGTATTGCCCATGCCCTGCTTGACTTCGATGTAATCCGCAGTCAGATCGCTGGGAACCCCATTGGGGGAGAAGCCCTTCGAATCAACTCCCGACAACGGATCCTCGGCGTTGAATCCGGGAGCGGTCAGAGGCCGCAGATTCCCGGAATTGACGTCGGTCTCGACCAGAACGTCCTCGGCCATGCCGCAGGTCTTGCCCGCGAGTGCCTCGATGTTGCTTCGGCCCAGCGAGTACGCCGGGTACTGCGACACTGCACCCTTGAGTAGCGAGAGCACCTCGAACAGGACCATCAGACCGGCAATCACGGTGAGGGGAGCGGCCGCGAACTTGCGAATTCGTCTGCCCTTGGCCGTGTTCGGCTTCTCGGGCGGGGCGGCAAATCCCTCACGCAGGTACTGCCAGGCGGCAAAGGCCAAGGCGAGAGCAAAGAGTGCGAGGAACAGGGTGTTGGATTCACGGCCGTCGTAGGAGATGGTCTTGTCGAACCACGGCACGCCGTAACTCGAGACGTACCAGTAGCCGTTGATGCCGGCGAACGTCAACGCGAGCATCAGGAGCAGTCCGGCCACGAACACCGATCGGTTACGACGCGAGCGCAGGGCGGACGCGGACACGGCCACGGCGGTCAGCGCGGCGAGAGAACCGGCGATGCCCGCGTACGCACCGAAGTGGTGAGTCCACTTGGTGGGGTTGAACATCATCAGGAACATCGTGCCGAAGACGACGCCGACCAGGCGCCACGACGGACCGGTTGCCGCGCCGGGGACGCGGCCGCGGCGCAACAACACGAAGAGCGTCGTGAAGAGGCACAGGATCATCGTCAAGAACGCGAAGCGTCGGGCAACCGAGCCGTCGACCGTCTGGACGAAGAGGTAGTAGTAGCGCAGGAAGTCCTGGTACCACTCGAGATTGGGGCCGATGATCGTTCGGACGCGCGTGGCTTCCATGACACCGGCAAAGGTCTGGTCGGCGAAGATGACGACCAGCACGATGGTTCCGGCAGCGGCGATCGGAGCGAGAAGCGGCAGGGTGCCGACCAGTCGGTGACGCTTGACGACGATGCGCACCAACGGGCGCACACCGGCGAGAAGGGCTGCGATACACATCAATCCGGTGGGTGCGGCGGCAAGAGTGAAGGCGCCGATCAAGATTGCCGTGGCCGCGGGCAGCAGACGTCCGGTGGCGATGGCGCGCTCGATGGAGCACCAGGTGAGCAGTGCGCCGAGAGCCACGATGGGCTCGGGGCGAAGACCGTTGTTGTACGCCAGCCAGAAGGACAGGAATACCAGACCTCCGGTCCAGAGGGCGACGTTGCTCCGGCGAACCGCCCGGCCGAGACGCGGGACGACCTCGCGGCTGATGACCATCCAGCACAGGATTCCGGCGAGCAGAGCGGGCAGACGCATGAACGGGCTCGCGGTCGAGATCTTCGCCATCACGGCCAGCACTTCGTAATACCAACCGAACGGGGCCTCGGGAACGCCGAACCAACGGAAGTAGTTGGCCATGTATCCCGCGTCCGGTGAGACTCGAGCCATGGTGAGGAGGTAGCCGTCGTCGGCGGTGTTCGCACCGATGAAGTGCCACACGACGAGCGTGCCGACCACCACTCCGTCGATACCGGAGAACTTCCACCAGCGTGCGGGCAGGAAGCGTCGGTGCTTGCGGCCGTCGGTGCCGTCGAGGCGAGCCAGGGCGACCAGCGCGACGATGGTCGAGAGGACGGCCACGATCATCGCGACCAGCTTCAAGACGCTCGGGCTCGACGAGAAACGTGAGTCGATCGTCATCGAGAAGCCGAGGCCCTCGGGGGCAGCGCCGTCGGGCAGGTCGCTGAAGACGCCGACCACCTGCGGGCGGAAGTCACCGTCGAGTTGGCCACGAATCGGGTTGCCGTCGGGATAGGTCAGTCCGACGAACTCTGCCGTGGTTCGGTTGACGTCAGAGCTGAACGCGATGGCGCCACAGCGACTGGACTCGACGTCCTCGCGTGCCGCCGAAGCGACGACGACGTTGCGATCGAGCACGTCGACGCTGGTAGCGGACACGCGGACGAACATCGACGAGAGCGCGGCGCCGTCGCCCTGTGCAGGTGCCGTCGACAGCAAGATGCCGCCGCCCTCGGGCAGCGAGCTGACCGCGGTGCAGGGGATCGACGCGTTGACGTCGATGGGAACCTGCGCCATCAGCGGTGCCTCGACGTCGCCGATCACGCCGTTCTGCGGCCAGTTGACCGAAGCCGTCGTCTGCACGACGGGAAGCAGCGGAGTTGCCAGTGCGAGCACGAAGCCGAGCAAGCCGGCGATGATCGCGACCCATCGCGTGCGATGGAAACGCTCGCGGGCATCCTGACCAGCAGGAGGCGGCGAACTCGAAGTCTGAGGTGAAGCTGTCACGGCGTCGGGCACGGCTACCGATGGTATGTCAGGGCTGAGCGTGGACCTACCGTGCCTGGGTGGTTGGTAGGTCCACGCGTAACAGTTACGACTGGTAACGAATCGGGCCCGGTGTCCAGGTGCCCGATCGGGTCTCGGTGGTGACGTTCATTTGCGCGGGAACCGCGTCCGAATCGAGCGGTGTGTACTGCTCGAGCGATCCCCAGTCACGATCCCAGTCGTTGTCCAGATAGGTCGGCAATGCCCTGGCCGAGAGCAGTTCGGTAGTCCAGCCGAGCGGTCCGCCGCCGTAGTGGTCCTGCCAGGCGTTGGTGGACTCCGCGCCGATGCGGTCGGGCAGGATGCGCCAGTCGGGGATCTCGGCGACGCCGTACAGGTGATCCACCGGACGTTGGCACGGGAAGGCCAGACCGACAGCCCAGTCCATCAGCACGGGATCGGTGGATCCGACGACGTCCTGCAGCGTGCGCATGGTCGGCACTCGTGGCGGTGTGACCGCCAGCCACTGGTCGGCGCTGATGTCGGTGTCACTGGCCACCAGACGCACGGTGTCGGCGTCGGCGGGCAGCTGATCCATCGGAACGCGCAGGTTGCGCCACGACGGCGACGGGCCGATGTCGATCGGATCGACTCGTCCCAGCGCGTCGACGCTTCCGTCGGCCTGCTTCTTGCCGTACTCGACCTGCAGCACTGCGCCGGGGGTGACGATGCCGTCGGAGTTGACGTAGCGGATGCGTCCGGCGGCCGCGACGGTCAGGAGCGGTGCGGCGTCGTTGCGCTCGGGGAGTGAATACCAACCGGTGGTCAGTGACGCGTTCTGAGGTGCTCCGTAACTACCGAGCACCGGGGTTTTTGCGGGGTCGAGCCCGAACGGGAGCGCGACGTTGCTGCCGTTGACGCCGGCCGTCGACTGCGAGCCACCGGCGGTGCCGGATCCGGTTCCCGGCGTGGTGGTGCCGGACTGCGAGGTCGAGGTGTCGAGGCTGTTTGCACTGCCTGCCGTCGAGTCTTCTGCGTCGGCCGTGAGGTCGCCTGCAACCCCGTCCGGCGAGAACCCGGTTGATTCGCTCGCACCGAATGCACCTGCGCCGGCGAGATCGGTGGGCCGATCCGTCAATTGCAGAACGCCGGCGTTCGGATCGGACTCGACGAGTACCTCACCCGCGAGACCGCAGCTTCCGCCGAAGACGGATTCGATGTTGGACTTGCCGATCGAATACGCGGGGTACTGCGCGACCGCGCCCTTGAGCAGGGACAGCACCTCGAACAGCACGACCGCTCCGGCCGCGATGGTCAACGGTGACGGGGCGAGAAGGCGGAGTCGCCTGGTCTTCTTGACGCTGTCCTCTGTGCCGTTTCGCCGGCGCGGCTCCATGACGTGGTACCACGCGGCCAGCAGCAGCGCGAGAATCGTGAGGCCGAGGAAGGCCGTCGAGAATCCCTTGCCGGCGATTGACGGCGGCTTGTCCCACCACGGGACGCCGTAACTCGAGACGTACCACCAGCCGTTGGAGCTCGTGAACGCCACAGCGAGGATGAACAGGATGCCCGCGGCGAACAGCGCGCGGTTTCGTTTGGAACGCATGCTCGACGCACTCACACCGACGGCAGCGAGGACGGCCACCGTGGCGGCCAGACCGGCGTACACACCGAAGTGGTGAGTCCACTTGGTGGGGGTGAACTGCATCAGGAGCAGCGACGCGAACACGATGCCGAGGATTCGGCGCGAGGGCCCGATAGCGGTGCCGGGGATCCGGCCCTTGCGCAGGATCATCATGACGCAGAAGACGAGTCCGACGATCATGACGAACATGCCGAAGCGGCGTGCGAGTGAGCCGTCGGGGGAGATGGTCATCAGTGCGTCCCAACGCAACCGTTCCTCGAACCACGGAACGTTCGGCCCGACGGCCGTTCGCACTCTGGTCGATTCGAGAACTGTCGCGAGGGTTTGATCTGCGAAGACCGCGACGAGCACCACGGTTCCGGCGGCGAGAATCGGCATGATCTGGGACAGGAAGCCGACGCGCTTGCCGCGGGCGATCAGGATCTGCAGGATCGGCCTGGCTCCGGCGATCAGCGCGCCGATGGCGATCAGCCCGGAAGGCCCGGCGGCCAGCGAGAATGCGGCGATCAGCACGGCCATCGCGGCGGGCAACAGACGTCCGGTGGCGATGGCGCGTTCGATGGAGCACCACGTGAGCAGGGCGCCGAGGGCGATGATGGGCTCGGGACGCAGGCCGTTGTTGTACGGCAACCAGAAGGCGAGGAACACGAGCCCGCCGGTCCAGATGGCAACCTTGTTGCGGCGCACCGCAACACCGAGTCGCGGTATCACCTCGCGGCTGATCACCATCCAGCACAGAATGCCGGCGATCAGCGCGGGCAGGCGCATCCACATGCTCGCGGTGCTGACCTTCGCGAACAGCGCCAGCACGTCGTAGTACCAACCGAACGGCGCTTCGGGGACGCCGAACCAGCGGAAGTAGTTGGCCATGTACCCGGAGTGCTCCGAGACTCGGGCCATGCCGAGCAGGTAACCGTCGTCGGAAGTGTTGGCGCCGAAGACATGCCACAGCGCCAGCGTGCCGATAACCAGGGCGTCGATGCCGGTGAACTTCCACCATCGCGCCGGCAGGAACCGCCGTGCACGACGGCCGTCGACGCCGTCGATCCGGTGCAGTGCGTACAGCGAGACGATGGTCGAGAGTGCCGCGACGATCATCGCGAACAGTTTGAGAAGTGTGGGGCTGGACGAGAACCGGGAGTCGACGTCCATGTGGGCGGACAGTCCGGCGGGCGCTGCGCCCTGCAAGTCGGTGAAGATGCCGACAACCTGTGGGCGGTAGTCACCGGTCAGGGTGGTGCCGACGCCGTCGATACCGGTGACCGCCGCGACGGTCTGCTCGGAGTTGGTCGTGATGGTGATCGCCGTGCACCCGCTCAGTTGATCGAGCGGGGTCGAGATCAATACCGAATCGCGGATGAGTGCTTCGAGGCGGTCGGCAGTGGTGCGGACGGTGAGGCCGCGGGCGTTTCGGTCCGGCGCCCCGTTCGGCATGGTCGAGAGCAGTGTGCCGCCGCTGCCGCCCAACTGGCCGAGGGTGGAACACGGGATGGTGATGTCGAGCGATGTGGGCGAGTAGGAGATCAGCGGCGACGAAACGCTGTTGACGGTCCCACCCTGCGGCCAGTCGATGCTCGCGGCTTCCTGCTTGACGGGCAGGAAGGGCGTAGCGAGTGCAAGAAGCAGGCCAAGAAGGCCGGTGACTATCGCGATGAGTCGTGCCGTCCGGACTCTCTGGGAATCCGATTCTCGGGGAGCTTCGGGGCCAGTGGGCACGGGTTTCGGGGGCACTACTACTTCAGACGGCACAAGGAACGATGTTAGGCGAGTGCGGGCCCGCACATCCTGAGAGAACTACTCAGGATGCAACTTCCTGTTCGGATTGTGGTGTTTCAAGTGTTCGGGCGATGGTGTCGAGTGAAATACCCAACACTTCCGCGACCGCGCTGATGGTGAAGAAGGCGGGTGTCGCGATGCGGCCGGTTTCGATCTTGCGCAGCGTTTCGACGGAGATGCCGGCGTCGAGCGCTACCTGAACCATGCTTCGGTCCCCCCGCGCCGATCGCAGGAGTTCACCCAGTCGTAGTCCTCGTTCGAGTTCTTCCGCCGTCAGCGGCACGCGCACCATGTGCTTATAGTAATACCGGTATAGTTATTCGACAAGGAAGGTGTTCGAAATGGTCGAAATCAAGACCGCAGGGGAAATCGACGCGATGGCGGCGGCTGGGAGAATCACGGCGCAGGCTCTGGCTGCGGCGCGTGAGGCGGCCAGCGTCGGGGTGACGTTGCTCGAATTGGACGCCGTTGCCGCGGAGGTTATTTCGGCGGCCGGCGCCTCGGCGCTGTTCTTGAACTACCGGCCGGCAACGGCATCGACGCCGTTCCCAGGCGCCATCTGTGCGAGTGTGAACGATGCTGTGGTGCACGGTATCCCGAATGAGTACCGGCTTCGCGACGGTGACCTGGTCAGCATCGACTGCGGCGCGAGACTCGACGGCTGGTGCGGCGACTCCGCCATCAGCTTCACTGTCGGGCGGGGGAGTAGTGAGGATCAGGCACTGATCGACGCGACCGATGAGGCACTTGCCCGTGGCATTGCCGCTGCCCAGCCCGGAAACCGATTGGGCGACATCGGTGCCGCGATCGGACAGTACGCGCGTGGCCGCGGGTACGGCATGCTGGCCGATCACGGTGGGCACGGCATCGGCCGCGAGATGCACGAAGGCCCGGACGTGCCCAACGAAGGTCGAGCAGGCAAAGGCTTCCGGCTGCGTCCCGGCCTGGTCATCGCCATCGAACCGATGCTCATCGCCGACGGAACCGACGACTACCGGCACGACGCCGACGGGTGGACCCTTCGCACCGTTTCGGGCGCCCGGGCTGCGCACAGTGAGCACACGGTCGCGATCACCGAAGACGGTCCGGTGATCATGACCCGCTGATCAACCCGCTCAGCTCTGGTTGGAGGTCTTGCCGCTCACGAGGTCTCGTACGTCCCACACCCACACGTCGTCGACGCGCTTGGCGTCGAAGCCGACCAGCTCGTCGACCGTGTGGCGCAGGGCGTCGTCGCCGGAGAATGGGGGAAGCACCAGTACGTCGGCGTGCCAGTACCGCAGGTCGGTCAGTGCGTTCGCTCTGGTGCCCACGTCGATCAACGGGACCTTGCCGGTTTGTTTGGCATTGACCAGCAGGGTCGAGGTGGGCCGGGACTCGGCGCCGTAGATTCCGGCGCGGGTCTTCGAATCCGGGCCGACGAAGTACCCGCCGGCGATGGGGAAGCCGAAGTCGGCGTCGACCTGCCAGCTCAGTGCGCGGGCGTCTTCGGCGCTCGCGACGGGAACCGTCACCAGGGTGCCGTCGCTGACGTAGTTCTCCCACGAGCCGCTGGTGATGAATTCGGGCGTCGCAGATCGCTGATCGGCGTCGATGGGGGTCGGGATCAGGGGAATCATCGCGACGGCGAGAGCCACCAGCCAGACACCGGCTGCCGTGCGGCGCGGTCCACGAAGTTCGACAAAAGCGCGGTAGGTGCCGAGGGTGAGCAGCAGCCCGATCGCCGGAATCGCGCCCATCGCGAATCGGGATTCGAGCACCGATTCGAACAACGGCAGGTCGGCGAGGAGTTTCCACGGCAGAGTGATGCCGGTCTTGTCACCGTCGATGGTCAGTTCGGAACCGAGTGAGAGCACACCCATGACCACGATCACGGCGGCAGCCGCGCGGGTCAGGCGGATGCGCCACAGCCACACCGTTGCACCGAGAAGCAGGAGCACCAGCGGCCATCCGAAGTACGCGTTCTCCTCGGTCGGGTTCATTCGGAACTCCGCGCCCTCGGGGTCGCCCGCAACCGATTCGGTCGGGAACGTGGTGAGTGCAGCGGTGTCGTTGCCTGCCTGACCGTGTGAGACGCCGTCGTAGCTCGCTGGGCCGAAGAACTGCGACCACAGCGGCACCGCAGTGATCAGGAGTGTGACCGCGCCGCCGATCACGAGGCCGGGCATCGCGCGCTTGATCGCCTGGCGCGACTTGGCCAGGCCGGGCAGTGCATAGGCGGCGCCGAACACCATGGCTGACATCGTGAAGATGAGGAGCGGTTCTTCGCCGAGGAAGATCTGCCAGGCGACGAGTAGGCCGAGGACGACACCGTCGCGAACCGGACGCTTGCCGTTCGAAATGCGCACTACCTGCAAGAATATGAACGGAAGTACGAAGAACGCGACGAAGTTCGGGTGGCCGTTGGCATGCGAGATCATGGCGGGCGCGAATCCGCAGAACCCCGCTCCGACGGCGGCGGCGACCTTGGAGCGGACGGAGACTCCGGTCAGTACGTGCCGCGAGAATGCCCAGTACCAAGCGATGGCGGTGCCGCCGAGGCCGGCGGTCAGCCCGATCGCATACGTGGCGGTCGGTCCGAAGATCAGCGTGATCGGGGCCAACGGGATGCTGATGCCGAACATCGCGGTATTGGCCATCAGGTTCACGCCGAGTGGGTAATTCTGCAGGTCACTGAACAGTGGGCTGCGGAACTGGGCGAGGGCGTGAGCGGTATCGGCGAAGAACCATTCCCACATGGCCTGGTCGCGGCCCGCGTTGAACAGATAGCCGGACTGCAGATCGCTCCACAGGTTGGACATCACGTAGATCGCCGCGACGGTGAACGTCGCCATGATCGCGAGGTCGACCAGACGACCGCGCTGGACGACCGAGCGCCGCACTGCTGAACGGACTCGCCCTGGACGTGCTTCTTCGAGCAGTTGGACGTCGGGCAAGGTCTCGGTCATGCAGTCGGTGCCTTTCGGTTCTGGCGCCCATCCCTGAAGTGGCGATCTCAGAAGTTCGGGGTGGCCTACTTAGGTCTCGATTCGATAACTTCCACTGTCAGAGTAACGAACAAAACGGTTCGCGTCCGCGAGCGGGCGCAGTCAGCGGGACAAACCGGTCCGCCCGACTTGTCCGGAAAGTAATGTTTTCGTGCACCGTTTGACGGGTTCGTGACCGGGGTATCGCAACAAGGATCTTGCTCGCGTTTGTTCAGGCAGCCCCGACGAATCCCATCCTCGACGAAGAGTTGGAACCTACGTCCGGGGCCTATACCGGATGGGATGGTGCTTGTGCATGTCGAAGACAGCAGTTCGCAGTAGCGCAGTGGGGGCAGTGGCCCTGTTGGCCGTTGTCCTGGGGGGTGGGACGGCGTCGGCAGGCGTCGACAACACCAGTTCGATAACCGACGTCAAAGGAAATCGGATAGAGGTCTATCAGGCTGATACCGCTATCCACGTCTTTCCACCTCTCGACAGCTCACCGCTGAGTGTCGAGTTCTTCCACGACGGGGTTGCCGGCGTGAAGATCGACGGCCCGGATGCAGCAAGTTTCACCGGAACGAAGCTGACGATCGGCTATCAGATCGGTTACCCGATCGCGCTGACCGGCGCGACGGTCGTTCTCAACAGTCCCGGTCTCGACTGGGCGATCGACAGTGGCACCGACATCGGCATCGGACTCATCCCAGACCCGGCACTGGGCGTGGACTTCACGAATCACGTCATTCTCGGCGGGGACATCATTCCTTCGCAGGAACTTGACGTCGATCTGGCGCCCGGCGGAATCACCGACGTCGCGCTGCTCGAGGATCAGACATTCGACGGTCCCGAGGCCGCTGTCCGTCTGTCCGGCATTCACGGTTACGTACAGGGAGCCATCGGTCCGGTGACCATCAGGCCGTACGCGAAGGCTGTCACGTCGAATGGCGATACCGTCGTCACTTACGGTGTACCGCAGAGGCTTTAGCGAAAGCGGATGCTCCCGCCGTCACGCTGCAACAGCGTGATGGTGGGAGTTTTCCGCGTTCCTTGTGGTCGAATCGGCGCCACGAATCGGCGAAGCGTCTGCCCAGTGGGCACTACGGGAAACACTGACGAGTTTCGCGACCAACCGTGCCGCGATCCACACGAGGTACACGGCGGTGATCAGAAGCAGAAGTGCCCAGTCGTGCGCGAAGAATCCGACTATCCCGCCGATCGTGAACGCGAGGGCGACGAAGACGACCCGTCCGCCCACGTCGGTCTCGACCAGATACTCGGGTTCGATCGGATCGTCGGGTTCACTCGATTCATCGACGTCCTCGGATGACTCGGCCCTGGATTTCTCGTGGTGTTCGGTGGGGATCTCGAGTAGCTCGCCCCATTCGAGCACCGCAACAGTGTGCGCGGTGTCGGTCGGGATCGCGCGGTAGTCGCGGGACTCGGACACGTCGATGAGAGCCCTTGCCAGAGTGAGTACTTCGATGCGATTGCGAATCGCGACGCTCAACACTTCATGGAAAGCCTGTTCGCGCCCGAACGGTTTGCCGCGCGCAATGACCAGAACATGCTCTGCGGAATCGAGAACTGCACGATGCGGTACAAGCTCGCGGCTTTGCGCAACGAGTTCGCTCACTGTCATCACCTACCCCGCCGGTGGTTGATGCGGCCGTTTGCTCGACTGCGCTTGGAGGGGCTGAGTACCCCGGCAGTTTCGGAAACAAACTCGCCGGACAGCGTGTCAGATTTGCGCAGCCGGGGCCGAGAGTGCTCCGAGGCAACTTTCGATCAGGTCGGCAACAATCACGTGAGCACGTTCGCGGCTGTCGACGCGGCCTTCCCACGTGGCAAAAGTGACGACGGTGAGCACGGTCAGAGTTCCCGCCCGAAGTTCGGCGATCTCTGCCGGTAACGAGGACGCAGCGACTATCCGCCGCTGAACTTCGCGGAAACTCTCGGCCTGCATGTGGTCACGGATAGTCGACGACATCGCCGGGTCGAAGATCGACTGCACCAGGAACCGCGCGTACAACGTGCCCTCGCGGTAGATGGTCTGTTCCGCCAACGGCAGGACGAGAGCCTCGACGAGGGCACGCATCGTCGGTGGATTCGCGTCGAGATCGATCGTGTCGAGCAACTCACGACGACGCTCACCGGCAGGTCGCATTCTGGACTCGACGACGGCCGCCAGCAAACCTTCACGTGACCCGAAGTGATACTGCGCAGCCGATTTGTTGGCCTGCCCGGCTTCGGTCTGAACATCACGAAGAGTCAGAGCGGCCAGACCTCGCTCGGCAACCAGACGCTCGGCTGCATCGATCATCGCCGCTCGGGCATCGGTTCGGGGCACGGTATGAAGTTAGGGGTGCGTCGGGGTCGCGTCAACGACCCCGACGGTAAGCCTTTTGTGACGTATCTCCTGGTTAGATTGCGTCAGAGCGGGTAACGACCACAAACGGCCCCTGCTCGGTCACGGTGAAACGAGGATCGTCGAACAGTTCCTTGGGGAACGTGACCGTGTAGCGGCGGACGTTCGGGTCGTTGGGGTAGACGTCCTCTGCCAACCGCAGCGTGTACCCGTCGGCGCCCTGGCGGAAGACGAAGGCGTCGGGGCTGCGCCACGGCGCCGAGTCCAGCGCAGCTATCAGTTCGTCAGGCGTCTTCAGCTCCGACCACTGCTCGATCAGCGCAGCGCGCGCACGGAAATCGGCGAGCGGGTTCGCGTAGTGCGACGTCAGTCCTTGAAAGCCGAAGTACGGGTAGAAGCTCAGGAAGCCGATGTCGGCAGTGAGGACCACCGTGTCATGGGGTTCGCGTCCCAACTGCTCGCGAATGATCCGGTCGATGTCGGCGTAATTGGCTTCGGCACCCGGGGGTCGCTTGTCCCCGCGCTCGCCGTTGCCGTCGGTATCGCTGTATGCCACAGCGATATCCGGCGCCAGCACCTGCGGGATGTTCTGCGCGAAGGCGATGGCTCCGATGACACCGAGTGCAACCAGTACCGCTTTGACGCGAGGATTTTCGCTGGTGGCCAGCACGATCCAACCGGCGAACTCGAAGAAACCGAACACACCGGCGGCTGCAAGGAGTCCGATCAGGACCGGCTCCAGTCGGAAACCGAGGAGCGTACTGCCGGCGACGGTGAACGTCATGGACAGCAATGCCCACAGGTACACGGCAATGACACCGATACCGAGTGCTCGGGCGCGGCGGGAGAACAGGAACCGCGAAATCAGCCAGATCGTGCCGAGTAGGCACAGTCCACCGACGAGGGTGAAGCTCAGCATCGGGAAGGGCAGTACCGCACCGGAATCGGGGAGGTAGTGCATTGCGGTGCCGGACTCTGCGGTGGCACCGGAGAGTGCCTTCAGCAGGTAGGGCGTCCAGACGGTCAGAGCCACCAGGCCGGAGATCACCGCGATCACGGCGAGCCTGACGAGGGGGCCCAGTGCGGCTTTCCACGTGTTCTGGGCGCGTGCGGCAAGTACTGCGGCCACCACTGCCATCAGAGTCACTGCGAACGCGGCGAATCCGAGATAGAGCGTGTAGACCGTTGCGGCGAAACCGAGGAACAGGCCCGTCCCGAGTATTGCGCCGGCTCCGGCAAATCGAGATGCCCCCGGCCGGTCCAATGCACCCCACGCGAGGATCAGCACCGGCGGGATCAGGAGGTTGATGACGGCGCCGTACGCCTCGGGGGAGTTGTACGCCAACACGACGGCAGTGACGGCCAATGCCGCGACGACGGCCCAATCGCGTCGAATCAGCTTGGTCCACAACACGAGTGCAACGACGGCGACGACAGCCAACGAGCCGATCGCATAAGGCTTGAAGGCTTCCCAGCCGTCCATTCCCAGCAGGTTCGCGACGCGTCCACCGATCCAGAACCAGCCGGCCGGGTAGAACGGCGGCAGATCCACGTACGTCATGTCCTGCAGCGCAGCAGAATCCGTCAGCCGGGTCAGGTACTCGGTCCGGAACTGCTGATCGACCGAGACGCCGTGCAGATACAGACTCGTCGCGGCCAGGGGAAGTCCGAGCGTCGTGGTGACGAAGCCGGAGAGCCCGGCCCACGAGAGGAGTTTTGCGACCCGCTCGGCCTTGCGGGCGCGGAACATCAGAACCGCAACACCGACCACTGCGATGCAGAGCACCTGCAGCACCGTCGTGACTGCCTGCGTGACATTGGAAGAGGTGAACGCCGGCCACTGCACTCGGCCGAAAGCAAAGAGCCCGACAGCGGCTACAACAGCGGCGACCAGCGCTCCGAGGGCCATTTCCACCACCGTCGCCGCGGCATTACGCCACGGCGACGGGGTCGAAAGGTCTGTACTCGGAGCAGTTGTTGTTTCTGGCACGGGAGGAGCTTAAACCGGCAACTTCCGGAAGATCGGGCGCGGCACGTGGCGAAGACCCATCATGACGAAGCGCCACGGGCCGGGAGTCCAGACGATTTCCTTGCCCTTGTCCGAGGCGGCAACAGCGAGCTTCGCGACGATGTCCTTGTTGACCGTCAGCGGAGCTTCCTTGACGTGGGCACTGAACTGCGTGCGCACCATGCCGGGGCGAACGACGGTGACCTGCGGTCCGAATTCCGCGAGAGCCTCGCCGAGTCCGAGGTAGAAACCGTCGAGGCCCGCCTTGGTGGATCCGTAGACGAAGTTGGCACGCTTGACGCGCTCGCCGGCAACCGACGACATCGCGATGATCTTGCCGAAGCCCTGAGCCTTCATCTTCTCGCCGAGAAGAACACCGACCGAGACGGAAGCGGTGTAGTTGACGTTTGCCACCAGAACGGCCTTGCGCTGGTTCTGCCACAGCTCTTCGGAGTCACCGTCCAGTGCGAAGGCGACGATGGCGACGTCGACGTCACCGTTCGAGAACGCCTGGTCGATCACCTTCGGGTGCGATTCGAAATCAACGGCGTCGAAGTCGATGAGCTCCACCGAGGTGGCACCCTTCGCTTCGAGCTGCTTGACCGCAGCTTCGCGTCCCGGATCGCCAGGGAGTGCCGCCAGAACGACGCGGAGCGGCGCCTTCTTCAGGTACTCCTCACAGATGGCGAGGCCGATCTCGGAGGTTCCACCGAGAAGCAAAACGGTTTGCGGGTTACCTACAGCGTTGATCACAGTTCCAGCCTTCTGGACATATCGGAGGCGAAAACGCCTGTGGGGTCGTACTTGCGGCGCGTCGCGATCCACTCGTCGATGCGCGGGTACATGGCGTGGAAGGTTTCCGCGGACGTCCGCGAGTCCTTGGCCGTGTACAGGCGTCCGCCGAATTCGAGGACACGCTTGTCGAGTTCGGTGACGAACTCGTTCAGGCCCGGCTTGATGCGGAAGTCGACGCAGATGTTCCAGCCCGGGATCGGGAAGCTCAGCGGCGCCTGATTGCCTTCGCCGAAGAGCTTGAACACGTTGAGGAACGAGTAGTGCCCGCTGCGCTGGATGTCGACGATGATCTTCTTGAACTCGTCGACGGCCTCCGGCGGAACCACGAACTGGTACTGCAGGAATCCGTTGGATCCGTACGCGCGGTTCCACTCACCGAACATGTCGAGCGGGTGGTAGAACTGCGTCAGATTCTGGACCTTGCCGCGATACTTGCCGGACTTGCGGAACCAGACCTCACCGATCGCGGTGAAGTTGAACTTGTTGGCCAGCCCGTTCGGGAAGACGTCGGGGAACGTCAGCAACTGCGGTGCGTCGAAGGCGAGCGGGTTCTTCTGCAGCTTGGCCGGAAGCTGGTCGAGCTTCGCCAATGACCCGCGCGAGACTGCCGCCCGGCCGAGCTTCGGGGGCGCGGAAATCGCGTCGAACCACGCGCTCGAATACTCGTAGTTGGCCTCACTGCCGTCGCTGTGCAGCGCGATGGTCTCGTCGAGGCTGTTGGTGACGTCGCCGTCGGCGATGAAGTACGCCGTCTCCGTCGGTGTCATCTTGATGGTTGCCCGCAAGATGATGCCCGTCAGGCCCATGCCGCCGATCGTGGCCCAGAACAGTGCGGCCTTCGGGTCGTTGCGCCCGCCCTTGGGGGTGAGCGTGCGAACCTTGCCGTCGGCCGTCAGCAGATCCAACGACACGACGTGGTTGCCGAAGCTGCCCGCGCTGTGGTGGTTCTTGCCGTGGATATCCGAGCCGATGGCGCCGCCGATCGTGACCTGACGAGTACCCGGCAGGACCGGAACCCACAGGCCGAACGGCAGAGCAGCCTTCATCAGCTGATCCAGATTCACGCCGGCGTCGACGTCCACCAGAGCGGTGTCGCGATCGATGCGGTGAATGCGGCTGAGTGCATTCATGTCGATGACCAGGCCGCCGGCGTTCTGCGCTGGGTCACCGTACGAGCGGCCGAGGCCGCGCGCGATGACGCCGCGTCGCAGATGCGAGGGCTTGGAATCGTTCTGTTCCGCAACCTGGGCGACCGCGTTCGCGATCACTTCCACGTCGGGGGTGGACAGCACCTGTGCAGTGGTGGCGGCGGTGCGTCCCCAACCGGTGAGGGTGCGGGCTTGGGTGTGGAGAGCCGGCTGCGGCGTCTCTTCTGCTGTCGTGGACATCAAGGTAGAGGTTACCTGGGAGTAGTGCCGACGGCTCCGACTCGAGTGGTTACTCTCGTCGTCGTGCCCGAAACACCTGCAAGTCACCAGCACGAACCCCACGTCCCGCTGCCCGTCGAGATTCCTGTCACGACGGACATCGCCGACGACGCGTTGGACCTGAAAACGCAGATCGTCCGGTTCGTCGCGACGGGTGGGCTGTCGGCTGTCGTGGACTACGGGCTGTATGTGCTGCTCCTCGCGTTGGGGTTGCCGCGCGTCGCCGCAAAATCGCTGAGCTTCGTTGCGGGCACCACGACGGCGTACCTCATCAATCGTCGGTGGACGTTCAAGGCCGAGCCTTCTCGCGCCCGCTTCATCGCTGTAGTCGCGCTGTACGCGGTCACTTTTGCGGTTCAGGTCGGACTCAACGAACTGATGGTCCATGTCTTCGACGAGCATTGGTGGCGGACACCGCTGGCCTTCGTCATCGCCCAGGGCACCGCGACGGTCATCAACTTCATCGTTCAGCGGGCAGTGATCTTCAAGATCAAGTAACGGTTCGGGGTGGATTAGCGCATTCGTCCGGTTTCTCGAGAGAGAATCGAGCCCATGATCATCGTTCTCGATTCTTCGGCCCTGACCAGGGGCGCACGGTTCGACACTGCCATCGCCGACGCTCGCGCACTCGGACACCGCGTCGTCGTGCCGCGATTGGTTGTCCTCGAGGTTGCGAGTCGCTACCGCGAGGAATCGGCGGAGATGATCGCGGCCCTGAGCGTCCAGGCGCGCATGTACGACCGACTGGGGTTGCGGCGCGACCTTACGAGGTTCGTCGACGCTGCTCACGACAAGGCCGACGGCTACGTCGACGACGTGATCGAAGACCTCGTGGCGATCGGCGTCGAAGTGGTCGATCCAGTCGACGTGTCGCATGTCGAGGTGGCCGAGAGGGCGATCTCGCTGCGTCGGCCCTATACCGACAAGAAGAAGCGAGATGGATATCCGGCGACGCTGAACTGGCTGACCGTGCTCGATCTCGCCGACCGCAACCCGGGCGTCGACGTGATCTGGGTCAGTTCGGACGCACGGGCATACGGCGACGGCGAGGACGGGGTCTGGCATGGCGATCTCGCGCGTGAGCTGGCGTCGCGCGGTCTGGAGTATCGGGTCCGCTGGGCGTCGGACATCCCGGTGATCGACGGACCGGTGCAGGTGGAGCAGGTGGCGGAGGTCGAGGAAGCCGCTGAGGTCGCGCCCGAGGCCCCGGTTGCTCAGGGCTTCGTGGAGCCGGAAGCGGTGGTTCCAGCCGAGGTTCCCGAACCCGCGGCACCTGCAGCAGCCCCCGCCCCCAAGCCTGTTCAGCGCGCAGCGCGGACGAGAGTTGCGCCGCAGCGCATCGAACCCGCCCCGAAAGCTCAGTCCGGTGGACTGCGCGGTCTGGGCAAGGTCATCGGCGGGCGGAAACGAAAGGTCACGATCGTCGACGATCTCGACGAAGTCGACCTCTTCGGTGCCTGATCGCTTCTAATCTGGACAGATGTCTCTGTTGCCGACAGTCAGTCGAAGGACCGGAACTCGATACGGCAGGCCGAGTATCGAATCGCAGGTCCTCTACAACGCGTGTCGATGGATGCTTCGGCCCGTGGTCGGGATCGCGCCGCTGACGCCTGGCGCCATGCGCCGCGCCGCAGTGCTGGACTCGGCCGCGGGTGTACGCATTCCGTCCGGGATCGATCGGGAAGCGATTCGCTTTCCAGGTTTCGACGGTGAACTCGTGCGCACGGCAGGCTCGACGGCTGATCTGCGCGACGGGGTTGTTCTCTACCTGCACGGCGGCGGGTTCATGTGCTGCGGGCTCAACACGCATCGGCCGGTCGTTGCAAGCATCGCCAAGCGAACCGGCCTTCCGGTCCTGCACATCGCATATCGACAGTTGCCGAGCACGAGCATCAGCGGGTCGGTCGACGACTGTCTCGATGCATACCGGTGGCTCCTCGAACAGGGAGCCTTGCCGGAAAAGGTTGTCTTCGTTGGCGATTCGGCCGGAGGCTTTCTGGTCTTCGCGACGGCACTTGCAGCTGTTTCCGCGGGGCTCGAGGTTCCGGCCGGTCTTGTCGGGCTCTCACCTCTCCTCGATCTCGATTGCACCACCAAATCGGTCCACGCCAACGCTCGACGCGACGTGATCGCCCCGGTGTCGGCATTGATGGCGATCGGAAAGCTTGGCGGACAGACGAACTCACCCGTCGACGGCGATCTGGCCGCTCTGCCGCCGTCGTTGCTGATCGCCGCCGAATCCGAGGTGCTCAGAGTCGATTCGGAGGTGATGGCGCAACGGCTCGCCGCCGCGGGGGTGCCGTGCTCGCTGCAGATCTGGAACGGCCAGGTTCACGCGTTTCCCGCCGTCTGGCCTGGCCTGCCGGAGAGCCGGGCAGCGCTACGTGACGTTGCCAGGTTCATTCGCACCAGGCTGGATGCGGTCCCGCCCCAGGCGTCACGTGCGCAGTGACGCGACAACTGCCCGTGCGAGGGCGTCGGCAGATCCAGGGGCGAATGGCAGAAAGAGTTCTGGCTCGATCAATTCCACTTCCATGAGCAGTGGTTGACCCACCGGGCCCACGACGTCCACACGCGCATAAAGCAATTCGCCGGGGCCGCATGGGGTCGCGGCCAGTGCTGCGTCGGCCACCGCGAGTTCGGGGGCGGACGGTTGGTGGAGGTGGTTGGTTCCGCCGTGAAATTCCTGCACGCGGAAGTCGTGGGCGGCCGGGATCTTCCGGACAGCGTGCGAGTAGCGTCCGCCGATGTGGATGATCGAGCGCTCACCGTCGACGACGTCCGAGACGAATGGCTGGACCAACGCGTCGTTGCCACTCTCGAGGATCGAGCTGAGGTGAGCGTGGGCCTGCGCGGACCCGGCGGCAAACTTTCCCACTCCGACAGCGCCGGCGGACACCGCAGGCTTGACGATGACGTCGGCACCCTCGAACGAAGGGAGGGTGAGTGTTTCGCGCTTTCCGGCAGCGATCACAGCGGTGGGGACGATGGGGACGCCGGCCGCGGCAAGTTCGGTCAGGTATCCCTTGTGTGCGTTCCACTTCACGATCGAGAGTGGATTGGCGATCGGAGCGGTCAGCTGATCGAGAACGGCAAGAAATTCGTCGAGGCGCTGGGTGTAGTCCCAGGTCGACCGGATCAGAACCAGGTCGGCGTCGATATCGAGGAGGGACGGGCGCGACCACGGCGCCATCGTCGACGCGATGCCGTAGGAGGTGAGAGCTTCCATGACGAGTTTGCTTTCGACATCCGCCTCGCGGGCGGCGCCGTCACAGGTGAGCAGGAGAACCGTGGTCATGCCACGATGCTTTCACGGCTGGCGCCCTGTACGACTAGCGAGGTGGCCCCTCGTCGAGGACCAGCGAACCGGTCCCGGGTTGCCCGGTTGCGTCCACCCACGTCACCGCGACGGTGTCGCCGGGGCGGCGCGAGCTCATCGCCGCGTTGAGATCAGCGGACGACGCGATCCGGCTGCCACCGAACTCGGTGATGACCGCACCTTTGGTCAGCCCCACCCGCTCGGCCGGCGAATCGAAGCTCACGGCAACAACTTCGGCGCCGGCCGGCATGTCCGCGTGATCCTTCACCGCGACACCGAGTACGGGTGTCGGTCCCACACGCACGGTCTCGGAGGAGCGGCCACCGAGTACCTGCTCGACGATCGGTAGTGCGGTGTCGATCGGTATCGCGTAGGACTGAGGCGCCGGTGAGGTTTCGGTGCGGTCGGTGACGGCGTTGCCCGCGCTGCTGACGCCGATCAGCTCGCCAATGGCGTTGACCAGGGGGCCACCGGAATCGCCAGGCCGGATGTCCGCGTCCACCTCGATGAGGCCCTTCAACTGGTTTCGCGATCCGTCGGACACGTTGCGGGTGTTGACGGTGACACCGAGGTTGGTGATGACGCCGGGAGCAGGGACGGGTACTCCGCCGCCTTCCGCATTTCCGATTGCGGTGACGGAGTCCCCGCGAGCGGCTTCTGCTGATTTGCCGACCACAGCCACCGGCAGATCGTCAGCGCCCGCGAGTCGAAGGACGGCAAGGTCGCTGACGCTGTCGTACCCGAGGATCTCGGCGTCGTAGATCAGTCCGTTGGACATGCTGACGGCAGTGACGTCCGAAGCTCCGCTGATGACGTGGTGATTCGTGAGCACCACTCCGTCAGGGGAGAGCACGATCCCGGTCCCAGCAGTGGTGGTGAATCCGGCCGGCGCCGTGATGGTGACGATGGTGGGGACCACTCGGGCCGAGAGCTCCTCCGGGGTGAGCGGAACAACCGGCGATGGTGGGGTAGTCGTGATGACGGTGACCGGTGCGGACTCGATCGTTCCCGGAGTCAGGGGCGGTGCGACCAGCGCGAGACCACCGAGGCCGGCTGCGAGAACGACGGCCGTCCACAGGCCGCGTCTGCTCGCACGTTTGGTCATCCAGCCGTCCGTCCCGCCGGTGTCATGCCATCGAGTCGTGAAAGGTGAAGATTACCGATTCGGCGAATCTTCGGCCACAAAACCGGGCAACATGCCGTCCGCGCGGAGCGTCGCCAGGGACGGCGCGGCAGCGTCCTTTGCGGAGAGCTCGTAGGTCAGAGGGTTGCCCTTACGGTCTGTTCTCGGCCATTCGATCGCGAGTTCCGGATCGAAGGGATCGAGGTCGCGGTCCAGGTGGGGGGAGTATTCGATGCTGCACAGGTACATCACTGTCGATCCGTCTTCGAGTGAAAGGATCGCGTGGCCGAGGCCTTCCGCCAGGAACACCGCTCGTCGATCGACGTCGTCGATCACCACTGCATCCCACTCGCCGAAGGTCGGTGATCCGACGCGCAGGTCTACGACAACGTCGAGGAAGGCACCTTTCACGCAGGTGATGTACTTCGCCTGTCCGGGCGGATTGTCGGTGAAGTGGATCCCGCGGAGGCTACCGGCTTCGGAGACCGAGCAGTTGGCCTGCGCGAGGTCGAGAGTGCGGCCCGTCGCGGCGGTGAAGGCGGAGCTTTTGAACCATTCGAGAAAGACACCGCGGTTGTCGCCGAACTGCTTCGGTGTAATTTCCCAAGCTCCGGCGATCTTCAGTGGACGGATTTCCACGTCACCATTCCTTGCCGTGCTCGAGCAGCTCGAGTAGGTAGTTGCCGTACCCGGATTTGCCCAATGCTTCTGCCTGAGTGCGTAATTGGTTGGAGCTGATGAATCCTTGACGCCACGCAACCTCTTCAGGGGAACCGATCTTGAGGCCTTGGCGGTGTTCGATGGTCCGCACGTAGTTCGCTGCCTCGAGCAGGGAATCGGGTGTGCCGGTGTCGAGCCACGCGGTTCCGCGGGGGAGGACATCGACAGAAAGTTTGCCAGCTTCGAGATAGTGCTGATTGATGTCGCTGATTTCGTATTCGCCACGCGCAGAGGGCTTCAGAGTGCGTGCGATGTCCACGACGTCGCTGTCGTAGAAATAGAGGCCGGGGACTGCGTAATTGGATTTCGGTGACGTCGGCTTTTCCTCGATGGACACGGCGCGACCCGAGTCGTCGAATTCGACGACGCCGTAGGCGGTCGGATTCGAGACCCAGTAAGCGAATACGGCTCCGCCGTCGATGTCGGAGAAACGCCTGAGTTGGGTTCCGAGGCCGGGGCCGTAGAAGATGTTGTCGCCGAGGACGAGCGCCACGGAGTCGGATCCGATGTGCTCTGCGCCGAGGGTGAATGCCGTTGCGAGGCCGTTCGGTTCGTGTTGCACTGCATAGGTGAGGTTGACGCCGAATTGTGAGCCGTCGCCGAGAACCCGGCGGAATTGTTCGGCGTCGTGTGGGGTCGTGATGATCAAGATGTCGCGAATGTCGGCGAGCATGAGAGTGGAGAGCGGGTAGTAGATCATCGGCTTGTCGTAGACAGGCAAGAGTTGCTTGCTCACTCCGAGGGTGATCGGGTGCAACCGCGACCCGGTGCCACCGGCCAGAATGATTCCGCGCATGCGTGCAGTGTCCTGCACTCCTGCCTGCCGACGCAAACGGACATGACACGCCCGGCCGCTAAAGTGGGGTTCGTCCGATGAGCCTGAGGAGATGACGTGCGACTACTGGTCACCGGGGGTGCCGGCTTCATCGGTGCCAATTTCGTTCATCAGACGGTGGCGACGCGTCCCGACGTGGAAGTCACGGTTCTCGACGCTCTGACCTACGCCGGAAATCGCCAGTCCCTGGCGTCCGTCGAGGACCGGATCACGTTTGTCCACGGCGACGTGGCCGACGAGCCGCTGGTCGACGATCTTGTCTCGCGCTCCGACGCAGTCGTGCACTTCGCGGCCGAAAGCCACAACGACAATTCCCTCGCCGACCCCGAACCGTTTCTGCGCACCAACGTCATGGGAACCTTCTCGCTCCTGCAGGCTGTGCGTTCGCACGGGGTCCGTTATCACCACATTTCGACCGACGAGGTGTACGGCGACCTCGAACTGGATGATCCGGCGAAGTTCACGGAGACGACACCGTACAACCCGTCGAGCCCGTACTCCGCGTCCAAGGCGTCGAGTGATCTGTTCGTGCGCGCCTGGGTGCGCTCGTTCGGGATCGCGGCGACCATCTCGAACTGCTCCAACAATTACGGCCCGTACCAGCATGTGGAGAAGTTCATCCCACGCCAGATCACCAATCTGCTCGACGGAGTGCGTCCACGGTTGTACGGGGAAGGCCGCAACGTCCGCGACTGGATTCACGTCGAGGACCACAACCGCGCCGTCTGGGACATTCTGGACCGCGGAAAGTCCGGCGAGACTTATCTGATCGGCGCCGACGGTGAAACCGACAACCGGACGGTGATTGCGGCTCTGCTCGAAATTTTCGGACGCAAGCCGGACGATTTCGACTTCGTCACCGACCGCCCTGGTCACGATCTGCGGTATGCGATCGATTCGACGCGACTGCAGCAGGAGCTCGGGTGGAAGCCGCAGTACCGCGATTTTCGAAGCGGACTGGAAGCCACCGTCGAGTGGTATCGCGACAACGAGCAGTGGTGGCGTCCGCAGAAGGCCGGCGTCGAGACGCAGTATTCCGCGGCCGAGAAAGTGATCTGACCGAACGTCAGGCTTTGGTGGGGTCCGGCACCCGCGAGCGCTCGTGCACGAGTGCATTGCGCAGGCCTCGTGATCCCGACAGTGCAGCCACGACTCCGGCAAAGACCTCACAGAGGGTGAACAGCAGCCTCGACGCCAGTGCGAGGCCGAGCGCGACGCCGGCATCCATGAACGGTGAAAGCGCTGCGACGATGACGGCTTCGCGGACACCGATTCCGGACGGGACGACGAACACGAGGACGCCCGCGCACATACCGAGGGCGAGAGCGCCGATGCACTGGACGAGCCCACGGATTTCGAAGCCCGCCGAACTGGACGCGAGCAACCACAACTGGATGCCGTAGAGCACCCAGCTTGCTGCGCACCAGCCCAATGCGAGCGCAATCTTGTGCATCGTGAGCGGCTTGTGCAGCGGCGTGCGGCGGAGCAGTTTCAGCGCAAGGTTCACCAGGCGTGTGAGCACCGGCGGGTAGGCGCAGACCAATGCGATCGGTACGAGGATGATCACGCCGACCGCTGCCGCCGTGCTGACCTCGAACAGGGCAGGTAGACCGAAGAGGCCGACGACCAGCGCCGAAGTTGTGCTCAACCCCACCGTGACCAGCACTGCGACAAAGCCTGCGGCACGGGACACACCGGCGCGCCTCACGAGTTCCGTTTGCAGAACGAAGGCCCAGACACTGCCGGGAAGGTACTTGCCGAGTTGGCCGACCAGATAAGCGCGAGCGGCGTCGAAGGCCGGGATCGGTTGTTCGAGGGCGCCGAGTGCGTGCTGCCAGGCCCGCACTGCGGCACCCATACCGAGGAAGATGAACACCGACGAGGCGGCAAGCGTCCACCAGTTCAGCTCGGTGATCGTGTTCTTGACCTCGGACCATTGGGACTTCACCGCGAAGATGATCGCGACGACGATCGCGAGGGTGACGAGGACCTTGAATGCGTTGACGAGAAGGCTGCGTAGAGCGTTCGGCTCTGCGGCCGGTTCGACGTCTTCGACCGGTTGTTCAGATTCGGGAGAGGTACTCACGCGCCTGCATCCCGCCCGTTCGTCATTTCGCAGACGATACCAACCAGGATTTGTCTCGCTAAACCACGAGCGGTTTGTCGGCGCGTTCCCGCCACCAGGTGAAGGCGTTCGACAGCGAGTCCGGAATGGCCGGTGACGTGCCGAAGCTGCCGGCGGCGTAGAGGTCTTCGATTGCGGAAATGTCCGCGTCCGAGATACCCGATCGGCTCATTCCGATCCGGTTGACACCGTTCAACGACACCGGGTTGCCGAATGCCTTCGAGAAGGGTGGAACGTCCTTGACCACGACGGTTCCCATCCCGATCATGGATCCGGAGCCGATGATGCGGCGTTGGTGCGCGACAGTGTGCATGCCTAGGTTGACGCTGTTTCCGACGCTGACGTGCCCGGCAAGCGTCGTGCCGGATGACACGACGCATCGGTCACCGATCTGCACGTCGTGCTCGATTCCCACTCTGTTCATCACGAAGCAGTCTTCGCCGATTTCGGTGCGGCGTTCGCTTCCCTGATGGACTGTGCTCAATTCGCGAATCGTCGTTCGAGCACCGATTCGAATTCCCAGACCGGCGCTGACGGACCAGGACGTCGGATGTAGAGCGCCGAGGATCTCGGGGGGAGCTCCCAAGACCGCTCCCGAGCCGATCCAGCAGTCGTCGCCGATCTCGAGCGGGCCAGTGAGTACCGCGTTCGGTCCGATCGTGACTCCCGCCCCGATCAGTACGTCGGCGCCGATCACGGCGGTCGGATGGATGTGGCAGTCGGTTCGTTCAGACATGCAGGTTCCGGAATCCTCTCGAAGTATCGAATCGTGTTTCGATACGCTTCCTGGGTTGTCGGGGTATTTCGTTCCGACGACGGTCGGATGAATCTATCGGAGGTAACTCAGTGATCGCGATATCCAGTATCTCGTTCGGGGAAGAAGTCGAGCGCGAGGTGCTGGACACTCTGCGATCGGGAATCGTCGCGCAGGGACCCAAGGTGAAGCGGCTCGAGGACGAGTTCGCGGCGCTGGTCGGAACGCGACACGCGGTGGCGGTGAACAACGGCACGACCGCATTGATCGCGGCTCTCCAGGTCCAGGATCTTCAGCCAGGTGACGAGGTTCTGACCACGCCGTTCACGTTCGTGGCCACCCTCAATGCGATTCTCGAGGCAGGCGCGACGGCGCGGTTCGCCGATATCTCCGAGTCCGATTTCAACATCGACCCGGCAGTCGCTGCCGATCGAATCGGTGACCGCACGAAGGTTCTGATGCCGGTTCATCTGTACGGACAGTCGGCTGACATGGGTGCCTTGATGCCGCTGGCATCGAAAAACGGTCTGACTGTCGTCGAGGACGCCGCTCAGGCCCACGGAGCGACGTACGACGGGCGAGGCGCCGGCAGTTTCGGTGTGGGTTGCTTCTCGTTCTATGCAACGAAGAACCTCACGACCGCCGAGGGCGGAATGATCACGACCGACGACGACGCGATCGCCGATCGACTTCGGGTCCTGCGCAACCAGGGCATGCGGGCGCGCTACCAGTACGAGATGGTCGGCCAGAACTACCGGATGACTGACCTCCAGGCGAGCTTGGCTCTGCCCCAGATGGCGACGTACATGCAGCAGGTCGAGGCGCGCCGCCGGAATGCGGAGGCCTTGCGTGTCGGCCTGAAGGACGTCGAAGGACTGATCCTGCCGAGCGAACTGTCCGGTCGTGGACATGTCTGGCATCAGTTCACCTTGCTGCTGGCCGAAGACGCACCGATCACTCGCGACCAGTTGAGTGAGCGTCTGGCCGCGAAGGACATCGGTAGCGGCATCTACTACCCGAAGGCCGTCTACGACTACGAGTGCTACCGCGAACATCCGCGCGTCGTCATCGACGAGACGCCGGTGGCCACTTCGGTCGCGTCGCGGTGCCTGAGCATCCCCGTCCACGCTGCGTTGTCCGCCGGCGACGTCGATCAGATCGTTGCCGCGGTACGCGGCGCCATGGAGGCCTGAAAAATGACTGCTAGCAAGCCACGTATCGCTCTTGTCGGATCCGGTCAGATGGGCTCGCTGCATGCGCGGGTCATCGCGCAGTCGGCGCTGTGCGAGTTGGATCTGCTGATCGAGCCGCGCGAGGAGCAGGGCAAAGCTGTTGCTGCGCGGTTCGATACGCGTTGGGCCGCCGATTTCGACTCCCTCGACGAGATCGATGCTGTCGTGATCGCTGCTGCTACGCCGGCGCACTACGAGTTGGCCGGGCGGGTTCTCGATCTGGGGAAGCCCGTCCTGGTGGAGAAGCCGTTGGCAGCGACGTACGAGCAGAGCGTCGACCTGGTCGATCGTTCACGCGCGTCCGGTGTTCCCCTGATGTGTGGGCTGCTCGAACGGTTCAATCCCGCTGTCCGCACCGCCCGTGAGTTCTCCGGCGATGTGTGGCAGGTGAACGGTATCCGCCACTCGCCGTTCGTTTCCCGCATTCCGACGGGTGTCGCGACGGACCTGCTGATTCACGATATCGACCTTGCCATCGGATTTGCCGGCTCGGAACCCAGTTTGGCAAAAGGGGAGTTCGGCTACTTCCACCCGACGTCCGTGCAGAACCGGTCGGAAGATTGCGCCGACGCCGTATTGCGCTTCGGATCAGGTGCTGTTGCAACGATTTCCGCGAGCCGGATCAGTCAGCGCAAGATTCGCCAGCTGTCGTTGCTCGAGGCCGATCGACTCATCGAGATCGATCTCCTGCGTCGCGACATCACGATCTACCGGCACATCGACGACAACATGCCCACCGATCGGGACGGCTACCAGCAGCAGACGGTCATCGAAATTCCGACGATCCGCTACAGCGAGGAACCGCTTGCCGCGCAGCTGACGCATTTCCTCGGATTGGTGCAGGGCACCGGTGACGCAGACGGTGAGCGAGCGTCGATTCTGCCCGCTCACCGCGCGGTTCACGAGGTGACGGAATCTGCGTTGGCTGCAGCGTTGTCGTCCTGACCGCTGCGTCGGCGTCGGAAGGCCCACGCTCCTTGAGACAGTGCCAGGAGCAATCCGACGCCGGCGACAGTCCAGCCGAAAGTGCTTCCGGGTGGACTGAATTCGATGGTGAGGGCGGATCCGGACGTGGCACTCGGCGGTAGATCGACCTGCAACAACCCGCCGGGGCTGGCCTTCGTCTCGACCGTCTGACCATCTACGGTCGCGCTCCAACCCGGCCAGGCCAGCAGGGCGAATGTGACCGTGCCTGATCCGGTGTATTCGACGGTTTCCCTGGTGTCCGTAGCGGCGGCATCGCCACGCACGTCGAGACCAGGCGTCGTTGCCGATACGCGACCGTCGGGCCACTGATGCTCGGTGGTGCGATGGCCGACCGTGACCACCCGATCCGGCGATACGGTCCACTCGCCCTCCGGTAGGGCGTCGAGGGCGCGTTTTCCGCCGTACGGTCCGGAATTCTGAACGACGACCGTGTCGACTCGCATCGCGTCGAGCCAGGACACACCCGTTCCCGGCGACTCAGCGAGCAGTCGGTCGACGCCGTCCGGACACTGGACGCCGCCGTAGTAGTTCAAGCACAGTGCTTGAACGAAATCGTTGTAGCTGATTCCGGCGTAGCTGTTGACGGCATTGACTCCGGCAGGCTGCCAGGCGTTGCCGAACAGGAGGTCACCCCACTGCCCGGTTTCGTTGTCCGGCGGGATGTTGACGGGGTCGGCAATCGCGAAAGTGGTTCCCTGGTAACGGTCCTCGAACTTGGACTCCAGGAATGCCACCTGCCGGGGGAACTTCCACGGTGTCACGTTGTAGTTTCCGGTGAACCAGAAATTGGTCTGAGCACTGAGCACGACGACGATGCCGACAGCGAGTGCACCGGCGAGGTAGCGGGGCTTTCGGTAGGCCACGACCAACGCGAAGACGGTGAGAACCACGGTGATTATCAGTGATGCCGAGTGAATACCGATGTCTTCCGGGACATTCGACCAGGCAAGATAGAACTGAAGTGCCAACAATCCCGCGGTGATGATTGATCTTGTCCGGATTCGATCACGATGCAGTCCGGCAGAGAGGGCGACCGCCGTGACCACGATGGCGGGCAGTTGACCGTACTCGAGCAGTCGCGCGGGCCAACGGAAAAGCCACAGATTCGACGGTCCGAGAAGTAGTACGACGTAAATTCCGCCGAAGACGAACAGCGAGACGCTGTGGCGGCCCAACTTCTTCAGTGACTTCCACTGAATCCACGGTGCGAGCGGTATGAGGAACCAAGCCAGGTACACCAGCGGAATCGTCATGGCAGGCGAAGCGAAAGCGGTGACGTACGGTTGGTTCGACGGGCCGGAGAGGTTGAGCAGGTCACCGAGATCGGGTCGAAGCGAACCGTCGTTCGCGATTCCGGACTGAGTACGCACCGACACGCCGGTGGTGAAGAGCAACGGTAGATACACGATCAGCGACATCATGATGATCGCTGCCGCGCTGATCATCAGTGATTTGATGCTGCCTGCGCGTTTGATTGCGATGCATTCCGCTATGACAGCGAGGTAGACGACCGCGACACCGACAGCGCCGTACGGGTTTCCGGTGGTCATCGCGAGATAGCCGAAAACGATCGGTACCAGGGGGTTCACTCGGCCGAGGGCGCTGGCGCGGGTAGACCACCAGACGTGGGGGATCCAGGCGAAGGCGATCAGCCCGGACGCCCAACTGGAGGCGTCGAAATAGAGCGTGTATCCGGCGAACGGCATGGCAAATCCGGCGATGAAAGCCATCGACCGATTGGCGCCGTACTGGCGGGCCACCAGATAAACGCCTACCGCGAGAATCGCCATGAATTGCATCTTGACCAGGGTGATTCCGATTCCCAGGTTCGGAATGAGTGCAATGGCAACCGAATCCAGAAGGATCACGGGATTGTATGTCCCGTAAAGGGCTTCGGCTGTGACATTGCCGCCGGCCCACAATTCGGGAATGAGCGTCGGCCATGACCCGGACAGGATTCGCTGGCCGATCGTGTGCCAACCAGGCGTGAAAGCTGCTGCGCTGTCGTCCCAGTAGTAGAACCACCGATTGGAGATCAGTGGGATGGCGGCGACGATCGACACCAGAGCGGCGAGAAGAATTGGCGGCACCACGCGTTGTGCGAGCGGTAAGTCAGATTTCACGATGTGCTTTCGTCTTCGAGTCGATGGCTGTTGTTCGGAGCCTGGGTCGTGCTCTTTTTCTCGGAGCCTGGGCTGCGCCTTGTTTCTCGGAGCGTAGTATTCCGACGAGTTCGAACTGCAGTCGGGGAAGTAAGGAGATCGGGACGTGGCGACATCGCGAACGGAACCCGTTCGTGGGGAACCAGCTACGCCGGAACTCTCGGTGATCATCCCCGCATACAACTCAGGCGAGGTGCTGGAGTCGACGGTGCGTCAATTCGCCGAGTACTTCACCAGCCGCCCGGCCGAGAGCGCCGGTCAGGTCGAGATCATCGTCGTGGAGAACGGTTCGACGGACAACACTGCCGACGTGTGTGCTGCTCTGGCAGCTTCCTGGTCTTGGCCTGGAGTGACCTTCCTGCCGATGAGCAGCGACAAAGGGATGGGCGCAGCGCTTCGCGCCGGGACGCTTGCTTCTCGTGGACGACGCGTGTTGCTCACCGCGGACGACCTTCCGTTCGGTTTCGGTGACATCGAAGGCGCCGACCGCGTGATGGCGGATCTAGGGTCCGTCCCGCCGGTGGTCATCGGTTCAAAGGCTCATTCGGACTCAGAGGTGGAACGTGGCTTGCTGCGTTCGGTGATGACGGGTGGATTCGCGACGCTGCGACGGGTGGTGCTGGGTACCCGCACGGGCGATCCCCAGGGAACTTTCATCGTCGACGGTGTCTTGCTGCGTCGAATCGCACCCTCGTTGACCGAGCGTGGCTTCCTTTTCACCACCGAATTGGACTACGCGCTCGAATTGGCTGGGGTGCGCCCGGTCGAGGTCCCGATCCGACTCAGCGACGATCATCTGGCGCACGCGAGCCGTATCTCGCCCAAGGACGTGGTCCAGATGGCGAAGGGTCTGTTGTCGCTTCGTCGGCGAAAGACCGAGCTGCGCTCCGCCGCTGCAGTGAGTAATCACGGGTAGACCTGGTGTGACTCGGTGCCCGGGGCGCCGAGGTGCGGATTCGCGATACCCTGCGGGGCGTGGATACCGTGAACACGACCGATGACCAGTCCGATTCCGGAGTCGAGTTGATCGAACGCAGCGCGACGTCGGATCGACTGCTGGCGCAGCGGACGTTGTTCACCGGAACTTCGCCCGTCGCCAGTGACGAACTGTATGCGGTGACCAAGGTCGGAATGTCGACGCGATCGCGATTCGAGTTGCGGCTTCAGCCCGGGGCCGTCGCACACACCAACACCTTCTTCGGTCGTTTTCCGGCCAGCTACTGGCAGCGCTGGACCAACGTCACCGAGGTCACTGTCACCGCGCATGTCGTGGCCGATACCGCTTGCCGCATCCAGATCCAGGCCTCGGACATCGGTGGTCACCGCCGGATCGTGACGAACGTCGTCGTGACCGGCGACGAGCGAGTGTCCATGACCGCCCCGCTCGATACTTTCGTCGACGGCGGGGCACTGTGGCTGCAGTTCGAAGCGCAGGGTGGCGGCGCAGTGGTCGACGATGTGGAATGGACCGTCGTCTCGCCGGAGTCGATTCGCCCGGTAGCCGTGGCGATCTGCACGTTCAATCGTGCGGACGACTGTGCGCGCACGGTCGAGGCCCTCGCGTCCGACGAGCGTGTACTCGCGTTGCTCGACGCTCTGTACGTCGTCGATCAGGGAACGGATCCGGTAGAGAGCCGTGAGCTGTTCCAGGAAGTGTCGAAGAAGTTCGGTTCGCGGTTGCAGTATCTGCGGCAGGCGAACCTAGGTGGTGCGGGCGGGTTCACGCGGGGCTTGTACGAAGCTTCGGCGGCCGGACCGCACGCCGACGTGATCTTGATGGACGATGACATTCTGTGCGAGCCCGAATCGGTTCTTCGACTGAGTGCGTTCGCGAACATGACGACGGAGCCGGCTTTGATCGGCGCCCAGATGCTCTTTCTGTTCAACCCCGACTTCCTGTTGGCTTCGGGTGAACGCGTCGATCTGGGCACCCTGCAGCGTGGTGTACCGACCGATGAGCACGGTGTTCGCAACCGGAGTGTGCTCGAGAAGCTGCCGGAACGCCGCGTGGATGCCGAATACAACGGCTGGTGGTCTTGCCTGATCCCTGCCGAAGCCATCGAGCGGATCGGCTTGCCACTGCCGGTCTTCTTCCAGTGGGACGACGTCGAGTACAGCTTGCGGGCTGGGCGGGCCGGGATTCCCACCATCACGTTGCCGTCGGCTGCTGTCTGGCATGCGGACTTCTATTGGAAGGACGTCGACGGTTTTGCGCACTACTTCAGTACGCGCAACGGACTGATCACCGCTGCGCTTGACCCAGGGTTTGCACCCAAAACCCTCGCGAAGCAGCTCTCCCGCGACATTTCGCATTCGATCGTGGGTTTGCAGTACGGCCTTGCACACACGCAACTCCGGGCAATCGAGGGATTCCTCGAGGGGCCGGAAGGTTTGGCGGACGGTGGGCAGGAGGCGCTTGCCGCGATCAACCAGGAACGTAAGCGCTTCCCCGAGACGGTAACTCGCCCGGCGTCGGAGTTGCCGGGCAGGCTGCCGATCCGCCGCGTTGCGCCCAGCCCGAAACCCGGTTTGTGGACGGACCTCGTTCTGGCGAAACGCGCTGTGATGCAGGCTCGCAATCACCTCGAGCGAGGTCCGGTGGCGATTTCGTACGAGGACGCGCAGTGGTGGCACGTCGGACGTTTCGATCACGTCTTCGTCACCGATGCTTCGCAGGGAGGCGTGCGTGAACGCCGCTTCGACAGCGAGAAGGCCGCCGAGATGAGCGGCCGCCTCGCCGGCGTCATGAAGCGGTTCCTCGCCGAAGCGCCAAGTGTGGCTGAAGCATTCGCTCGCGAGTTCCCGCAGCTCACCAGCCGCGAGAACTGGGCCCGTCTGTACGAAAAGTGAGCCTCAGCGCACTATCTTGGCGATGACCTGCTCGTTGTCGACGGTGTACCCGAGGTATTCGAACGAGATGCCGGTGCGTGTGACGAACTCCGTCCACGCCCGGTACTCGTGCTGCTGCCACCCGGGATAGTTGAAGAATTCGTCGAAGACGACGATCGACCCGGGGACCAGGCGGTCGCCGAGGAGATCGAGCACCGTCTTGGTGGACGAGTAGAGATCGGCGTCGAGGTGCAGGAACGCAACGGGGCCGGGTTCGTCGTTCAGGAACGAGGGCAGGGTGTCCTCGAAGAGGCCCGGAACAAGTTGCGCTCCAGGTACTTCGGGGACTGATTCCTGAGCGAACTCACCAACCGGGAACCCGGTCCGCCAGGTTTCCGGAAGGCCGGAGAACACGTCGAAACCCGCGACGGTTCCCTCGCGTTCGGTGAATGCCTCCGCGATGATCCTGAGTGTGGTTCCGCTGGCAACGCCGAATTCGAGTGCCATGCCGGGTATTTCGATCAATCCCAGTGCATGGCGAAGCGTGTCGTGTGGGTGGCCGAACGTCTCGGCGACGCGAAGGTGTTCGAGGATGAACTCTGCGGTCGATGCCGTCGCTTGCAGGTCCACGGCGTAGGCCAGATCCCGTCGCTGACGAAATTCCAGTTCGTCGATCCTGGACCGGAGGCCCGCGATGTCACCGCGGGCCCCGGCCAGTTCGTCACGTGAGAGCGTCAGCGCATCGAGGATCTGTTGCGTGCGATCTGCGTTGCGCCGGTCGGCGGCCTCGACCACCTCGGATACCGCACGCTGAAGCTTGGTTCTGGCGCTGGAACGGAACTGCTCGAACATGGCAACCTCTCGTCGGGATCACTCCCATGCTGCCAGGCTTTGTTCGCTACCGGTCCCGACCGCGGTAGTGACTCTTGAGTTGTCGGGAGATCACCTTGATCTCCCGCGTCCTCTCTGCCTGCAGACGAGCATCGCTTCGCGCGGCGTTCCATGCATTCTCTCGCTGTAGTTTCCGGTAGCTCGCAAGTCTCCGTTCGTCGATATCGCCACGCCCGAGTGCGCTCAGGACTGCGCATCCCGGCTCGGAGTTGTGTGCGCAATCGGAGAACCGGCACTCTGCAATCAGCTCCTCGATCTCGGGGAACGTCTTGTCGATCCCCTCCGCTGCGTTCCACATGCCGACCCCTCGCAGGCCGGGTGTGTCGATCAGTGTCCGGCCGCCGGAGAATGAGATCAACTCTCTGGTGACGGTGGTGTGGCGTCCCTTTCCGTCACCGGTCCGAACGCGACCGGTCTCGAGTCGATCGGCGTCTGTGGTGTCCGCGAGGAGGGCGTTCGCGAGCGTCGACTTACCGGCGCCTGATGGACCGAGTATCGCCACGGTGCCGTCCAGAACTGCATCGAGTACATCCATTCCTTCGTTGGTCTCGGCACTGACGGCCAGCACTGTTGCGCCGGGCGCAATGGCAGTGACCTCGGCGAGAGTGTCGGAGATATAGTGAGCTGCATCCGATTTGGTGAGTGCGACGACAGGGGTTGCACCACTTTCCCAGGCGAGTGCGAGTAGTCGCTCGATGCGCCCGAGATCGACGTCGCCGTCCGAAGCCGTGGCGATGACGACGGTGTCGACATTGGCCGCCAGAATCTGGCCTTCCGATTTTCCGGATGCCGAGGATCGAACGATGCTGCTTGATCGAGGGAGTATCGAAGTGACCGTGTGCATCTCGGGTTCGCGTGAGTCCCGTAACTCGGCCACGGCGACCCAGTCACCCGTACAGAGTGGATCGCTGCCGCTGAGTGCGCGAACTGTGCCTTCGGCGACGGCCACGTCACACCGCCCCCGGTCGGCGCGAAGAACGCGCCCGGGTGCGGAGTCCGGTGGGGCCAGGGCAGTGAATGTGTTCGAGAGTGTTGCGTTCCAACCGTATTCGGTCAGGGGCGCGCTGTTTTCCGGCATGGTGAGTGTGTCCTCGAGTACGAAGAAGTGTGAATGTTGACGGTGCTGAAACTGCGGAACACGACAGTCATCAATACTCACTCCTCGAAAATCTCAGGACGCACCATGCGTCGGATCAGAATCGTCTCAGCCGCGGTCGCGACTGTGCAACTGATTTAAAAGAGATCGGCCAACTGATTCAACTCAGGCCGACTGACTCAACTCGGGCGTGCGAACTTCTCTTCCCGGCCGAGCTTGCGCAGTCGCATCCACTCGCGCAGTCCGGCCGGATCGCGGCGGGTGATCAGGAAGTACCAGCCGAACCGAACCCATTCCTGCGGAAGCAGTTTCCGCATTCCCGGTTGGGAGAGGATGTATCCACGGTTGCGGTACGTGAAGTAGCGCTTCGTGTCGTTGTCGGGGTACTGCGTGTGCATGCGTCCGCCGAGGATCGGCTTGAACTCGTCCGCGCCGTTGGGGTGGACGTAGGCAGTTTGCAGGCAGGTACCGAACTTCAGGCCGGAGCGCACGAGGCGACGGTGTACCTCGACCTCGTCGCCGCGGACGAACAGGCGTAGATCCGGAACTCCGACGGCATCGATCGCGTCGGCGGTGAACAGTGCGCCGTTGAAGAGGGACGCGATGCCGGGCAGGAGATCCTCGTCGCCGAGCTCGGAACGCAACCGGCGCCACGACGTGCCGCGGCGAAGTGGGAAGGCAAGGCGGTCGGGGTCGTCGATGTCGCAGACGACGGGGGAGACCTCGGCCAGGTCGTTCCGAATTGCACAGTCGAGCAGTGTTTCCAGGACCTCAGGCCCCTCCGGGCGGCCGTCGTCGTCGGCGAGCCAGACGCGGTCGGCGCCGAGTGAAAGCGCGTAGAGAATGCCAAGAGCAAATCCTCCGGCACCGCCGAGGTTGTGCTGAGAACCGATGTAACTGGTCGGCAGTGGAGCGTTGTCGACGAGCTCTTTCACATCGGCTTCGTCGGCATTGTCGACGACAACCAGATGATCGAGCGGACGCGACTGGGTGCTGAGAACCTTCAAGGATTCGGCCAGCAGTTCACGACGCTTGTGAGTGACGACGACCCCGATGATTTTCTCGGGTGCGCTCACGGGGTGTTCTCCCGTTCCATTTCCTTGATCACGTGGCGCACATGTTCGGCGGCGTCGTCACCTTCGTAGGCGCGTACGACGTCTTCGATGTCGCCTTGCATGCGGATCTGGCCGTGGTCGATCCACATCGCACTGTTGCACAGCTGAGCGAGGAATTCGTTGGAGTGGCTGGCGAATACCAGGATGCCGGAGCGTTCCACCAGCTTCTGCAGCCGGATGCGGGCCTTCTTCATGAATTCCGCGTCGACGGCACCGATGCCCTCGTCGAGAAGCAAGATCTCGGGATCGATACTGGTCACGACGCCCATGGCAACGCGAACGCGCATACCGGTGGAGTAGGTACGCAGTGGCATGGAGAGGTATTCACCGAGTTCGGTGAATTCGGCGATCTCGTCCATCTTCGCGAGCATCTGCTTGCGGGTCTGACCAAGGAACAGGCCGCGGATGATGATGTTCTCGTACCCGGAGATTTCCGGGTCCATGCCGACACCGAGGTCGAAGACGGGTGCGACGCGTCCGCGAATGCTGGCGGATCCCCGGGTCGGTTCGTAGATTCCGGAGAGCAGGCGCAGCAGGGTGGATTTGCCGGCGCCGTTGTGGCCGACGAGCCCGATGCGGTCGCCTTCCTTGAGCGTCATCGTGATGTCGCGGAGCGCTTCGACGACGACGACATCGGAGTCGTTGCGGCCGATGGATCCTCCGGCCTTGCCGAGGAAGGCCTTCTTGAGCGAGCGGGATTTCGCGTCGAAGATCGGGAAGTCGACGCACGCGTTCTGCGTGTGGATGCTGACTGGCTGACTCATGTGTTTCCTCTAGACCCAGTAGGGCACGCGTGCCCGGTACTTGCGGAGTGCCAGAATCGCGACGGCCCAGCCGACGACGGTGAAGGCGATGACGATGTACCAGTGGTATGCCTGCTGGTCGGCCCCGATGAGTGGTGCTCGGATGATCTCGAGGTAGTGGTACAGCGGATTGAGTTCGGCGAGCCGGACCCGTTCCATGGCTTGCCCACCCTGGTCCTTGAGGGCCTGAGTTGTCCACATGATCGGCGTCAGCACGAACAGCAGCAGGGTGAGGCTGCCGAGGATGGGGGCGATGTCGCGGTACCGGGTGGAGAAGATACCGAAGACGATCGAGACCCACAGCGTGTTCGCGACGATCAGCACGAATGCCGGTATTGCCGCGAGCGCCGTCCAGCTCATGTTCTGCCAGATACTGAACGCGAACAGAAGAACTATGTAGATCGCGAAGTTGTGCGCGAAGAACAGCACCTGACGCCAAACCAGGCGATACACATGCACGCTCAATGCCGACGGCAACTGCTTGATCAGGCCCTCGTTGGCGATGAAGACCTCGGAGCCTTCGAGGATGCTTGCACTGATCAGGTTCCACACGATCAGCCCGACCGTGACGTACGGCAGGAACTCCTTGAGCGGAATGTTCAGCAACGCGGAGTACAGAAGACCCATCGCGGCGGCCTGAACGCCGGTGGCGATCGTGATCCAGAACGGACCGATCACCGACCGGCGGTAGCGCTGTTTGATGTCCTGCCAGCCGAGGCTGAGCCACAACTCACGCTGATTCAGACCGTCGCGAAGGTCTTTGAACGCACGACGGAACGTCTGGGAGTCGGACACGGGCGCAGGTGCGTCCGGCGTCTCGGATTCGATTGCGGATGCTGACACGGAGGTCGAGCCTACCGGCCTGGCGTCGGCGCCGGATTTCCCTCGGACCTAGCGGTGGTCCGAGTTACAGATACTGGCCGGTTCCTGGGCTCTGTTGGTCTGGATGTGCAGGCGAATGCGGAGCCCCGATGCTCATGCCGGGAGGCAGTGCGCCCTGACGCATTTGTTCGAGCTGAGCGCGCGCTGCCATCTGCTGCGCGAACAGTGCGGTTTGAATTCCGTGGAACAGTCCTTCGAGCCAGCCGACGAGTTGGGCCTGTGCGATGCGCAGTTCGGCGTCCGAGGGAATGGAGTCGTCGGTGAACGGGAGGCTCAGTCGCTCGAGTTCTTCACGGAGTTCGGGTGCCAGGCCCTGTTCCAGTTCTCGGATGGACGAGGTGTGGATGTCCTTGAGGCGCTTGCGGCTGGCGTCGTCGAGCGGCGCGGCGCGCACTTCTTCCAAGAGTTGTTTGATCATCGTGCCGATTCGCATGACCTTCGCCGGCTGCTCGACCATCTCGGCGACGGACTCGGCTTCGGATTCCGCGCCTTCGGTGGTGCCGGATGTGGAGGCCTCTGCCTCGGCCGCCGGCATCGCGACGGGTCGACCGTCGGGTCCGATAACGAGTACCTGCTCTTTGTCGGGGTTCGTCATGCTTCCATCTTGTCGTGTGTGGGCGACAAACGCCGCGTAACCCCCAAAAAGTTAGCTATCGAATAACTGTACTGACGGGTAATTAGGTGACTGCCTTCGACTAAGCGGGCGTCTGCACCTAGAGTGTCGAGCATGGCTTACGACGTTGCCCGCGTACGGGGGTTGATTCCCTCACTCGGTGACGGCTGGATCCACCTCGATCCGCAGGCCGGAATGCAGATCCCGGACGCCGTCTCGCGGACGGTCTCCACCGCGTTCCGTGCCTCTGCATCTTCTTCCTCCGGTCGCCACGTCTCGAACCGTCGTAGTGCTGCCATTCTCGACAGTGCGCGCACCGCGGTCGCCGATCTGGTCGGCGGAGATCCTGCGGGAGTCGTTCTCGGATCAGACCGAGCGGTGTTGTTGGCTTGGCTCGCCGAGTCGCTGAGTTCGCGGTTGGGCCTCGGAACCGGTCTCGTGCTCTCGCGCCTCGACGAAGAGGCGAACGTCGCGCCCTGGCTTCGTGTGGCCAGTCGCTACGGCGCCCAGGTGCGATGGGCAGAGGTCGAAATCGAAACGTGTGAGCTCCCGAGTTGGCAGTTCAACGATCTCATCACCTCGACCACTCGATTGGTGGCCTTGACGGCCGCATCACCGGTCGTCGGTTCGGCTCCGAACGTCCGCGCCGCAGCTGATCGTCTGCACGAATTCGGCGGACTGATGGTGGTCGACGCCGTCGGTGCAGCGCCATATGCGCATGTGGACATGGCTGATCTCGGGGCGGACATCGTTGCCGTCAGCGCGCCGTCGTGGGGCGGTCCACAGGTGGGCGCACTCGTCTTCCGCGATCCCGGACTGCTCGACCGAATTCCGGCCGTGTCGCTCAACCCGTACGCGCGTGGCGCCGAGCGACTCGAGGTGGGCGGTCATCAGTTCGCGCTGCTGTCCGGTCTCACGTCGTCGATCGATTTCCTGGCCGGGTTGGACGAATCGGCAACGGGAACCAGGCGTGAGCGCCTCGAAACCTCGATCAGCTCGCTACAGGACTATCAGGACGGTCTGTTCGATCACCTCATGCGTTCTCTCGCAGCCCTGCCCAACGTGATGGTGATCGGCGGCGCACCCACGCGGGTGCCGACGCTCAGTTTCACACTCGAGGGGATGGCGGCAGACAAGGTCGCGGCGCACCTGGCCGACAAGCGCATCGCGACGGTCAGCGGTACGCATGGTGGTTCCAGGCTGCTCGACGCCCTCGGTGTCAACGACGAAGGCGGCGCGGTCACCGTCGGCCTTGCGCCGTACACGACGCGGTACGAGATCAATCAGCTGGTCGCCGAACTCGGCGCCCTGGGCTGATCGATCCCGCTCGGCTCACTTCACGGTGAGGATGACCTTGCCTACGGTTTCCGGCGAATCCAGCAACTGATGGGCTAATGGCGCCTCGGTGATCGGAAGTTCGGTCGACACGATCGGTTGAACCGATCCGTCTGCGATCAACGGCCACAACTTCGCGCGGACGTCGGCGACGATGTCCGCTTTACCGCCTGGGCCGGTGAGCGGACGCCCGCGCAGGCCCGTCGACGTGATGTTTCCGCGCTTTCCCATCAGCTTGGCGATGTCGACTTCGCCCTTGCGGCCACCCTGCATTCCGATGATCACGACGTGGCCGTCCATGGCGAGTGCGTCGACGTTGCGCCCGAGGTACGACGCTCCCATGTTGTCCAGAACCACATCGGCGCCGTGGTTGTCGGTGGCTTCGGCGAGTGATGCTACGAAGTCGCTGTCGCGATAGTTGATGAGAATATCCGCGCCCAATTCGCGGCAGCGGTTTAATTTGTCCTCCGAACCCGCGGTAACTGCGACGCGGGCGCCGAGGGCTTTGCCGACCTGGATGGCGTGGGTGCCGATTCCGCCGCCACCGCCATGGACGAGGAGGACTTGTCCGCGTCGGAGACCGCCGCGCATCACGACGTTCGACCACACCGTGCACGCAACTTCCGGCAGTGACGCTGCGACACGGAGATCGACGCCCGCGGGAACGGGGAGAAGTTGTGTTGCCGGGACCGCAACCTTCTCGGCATAGCCACCGCCGGCCAGCAATGCGCAGACTTCGTCGCCGTCGGACCAACCGGTGACGTCTTCGCCGAGTTCGGTGATCACACCCGAGCATTCGAGGCCGAGAATGTCACTCGCGCCGGGCGGCGGCGGGTAGAAGCCTTGACGTTGGAGCAGGTCGGCGCGGTTGACTGCGGTCGCGGCGACCTCGACGAGTACGTGCCCGCGAGGTAGTTCAGGATCGGGCTGCTGCGCCCATTTCATGACCTCGGGACCGCCGGGCTGATCGATCGTTATGGCGTACATGGATACGACGCTAGCGAATCTCCCCGCTGACGGGTGTTTTGCCGCTACCGTCGCGGACGTGACTTACTTCGGGAACATGCAGAACGAGATCTATCTGACGGGACTGAGCGGCGCGAAGCCGGCTTTGCCGATGACTGCGGCAGGCTTGGAAGATGCCGCGCGCGAGCAACTCTCACCGGAGGCCTTCGGGTACATCGCCGGTAGCGCGTCGACCGAACGAACCGCGGTGTCGAATCTGCGGGCGTTCGACAAGCATGCGATCGTGCCGCGGATGTTGCGGGGGACTGCGGCGCCCGACGCGCGTGATCTGAGCGTCGAGGTGTTGGGGACGCGGTTGGCTGCACCGATCCTGACGGCTCCGGTGGGCGTGCTCGGCTTGGTCCACGACGACGCCGAGGTTGCGGTCGGTTCGGTCACTGCCGAGTTGGGGATCGGATCGATTCTCTCGACGGCGGCATCCTCGACCATCGAAGACGTAGCGGCGGCCTCCGGCGAGAACTGGTGGTACCAGCTGTACTGGCCGGCCGACGACGAACTTGCGGAGTCGTTTGTCCGCCGAGCGGAGACGGCGGGCGCGAAGGCTATCGTCCTGACTGCCGACACTCCCGGTATGGGCTGGCGTCCAAGGGATCTCGAGCTCGGCCACCTTCCGTTCCTGCAGGCGAAGGGTATTGCCAACTATCTGTCGGATCCGGTGTTCCGCGCAAAACTGGCCACGCCTCCCGAGGAGAGTGCAGAAGCCCTGCAGATCGCGGTTCTGACGTGGGTGTCGTTGTTCGGCAATCACGCGGTGCGGATCGCGGATATCGCGAAACTTCGCCAGTGGACGACACTTCCGATCGCGGTGAAGGGAATTGTCCATCCCGACGACGCACGTGAGGCCGTCGCGGCCGGCGCCAACGGCATCGTCGTGAGCAACCATGGTGGGCGTCAGGTCGACGGGTCGATTTCGGCACTAGATGCTCTCGGTCCCGTCGCTGATGCGGTGGGGCATGAGGTGGACATCCTGATGGACTCCGGAATTCGTTGTGGCGCAGACGTAATCAAGGCTCTGGCCTTGGGTGCCGATGCAGTGCTGTACGGGCGGCCGTGGGTGTACGGGTTGGGATTGGCCGGAGCGGACGGAGTGCGTCATGCATTGCGCAGTCTCCTGGCCGACCTGGATCTCACGATGGGACTGGCGGGGCTGGCATCTGTCGCCGAAATCGACCGTTCGATCCTGATGTCCAATTCGTGACTTTAGGGTGAGTCTTACTGTGACGGGCGGACACAGGTCTAAACTTGGAACCTGTGACAGCTGAAGCGACAACCGAGGAGACATCGCAGGTGGCGCACGGTGAGACACCGTGGCTGACGCCGTGCGAGATGCGTGCATGGCGCGGCTACATGGACGGTAATCAGCGCCTCATGGAGGTTCTCAACCGCGAACTGCAGGATTCACACGACCTGTCGTTGGCCGATTACCGCATTTTGGTCATGCTCTCGGAGTCAGCTGACGGGTCGTTGCGGATGAGTGACCTGGCAGACGGCGTGCTGTCTTCGCGGAGTCGCCTCACACACCAGATCAGGCGGATGGAATCTCAGGGCATCGTCGTGCGAGACACTTGCGTCGAAGATGGTCGCGGCGTGCTCGCGCGGATCACGGAAGAGGGTAGGCGTCGCCTCGCCGAGGCGGCACCTACTCACGTGGCCGGAGTGCGGAACAATCTGGTCGATCTGCTGACTCCCCAGGAACTGGACGTGCTGGCAGACGTCTTCGAGAAGGTCGACAAAGCCATCGGCGAGCGCTGACTTCTGGAGCCGTTTTCGCGGTCCGTGGGAACACCCGATAGGATCGCCCACGGAAGCGTGGCAGAGCGGCCGAATGCACTCGCCTTGAAAGCGAGCGTGGCGTTAAACCCACCGGGGGTTCAAATCCCTCCGCTTCCGCCAAAGCAAAGGCTCTGACCTCGGACTTCGGTCCAGGTCAGAGCCTTTACTGTTTTCGGAGTCACACTGCTTGGGTAGTGGGCGTCAGAACCGCACGGTGAACACCACGTGGTGATTCTCTCGGGCCGCGCGCTGGAAAAAGTCCGCCACTTCCTGAAGCCAGCCCCAGGCGTACCCGCGCTCGTCGGAGCCGTACTCCGGGTTGCGGTCGTCGAGTGGCATTGCGTCGTAGCGCACGCCGAACTCGGATTCGGTGACTTCCGCCAGGTACGAGGAGACTTCGGCGACCCGATCGGGTGCCAGGTAGGTGACGAGTTGGTCGTCGGTGTCGGTGTTGAGGTCTTCGTCCCCCAAGATCACGCCGTAGGCCGGCCAGTTCTCGGACACGCGCTCGTACCCCGTGCTGGAGAGGGCGCACAGGATCGGATCCCACGCCTTGTCCGTGTCGCACGAGAACTCGGATCGGCCCGTCTCCTCGATGTCCTCGACCACAGCGCCGAGTTTGTCGTCGTCGCCGCGCGCGTCCAGAAGTTCCGCTGCCACGCTGTCTGACAGCGCGAAATGCACTCCAAGTTCCATGGCGTGATGCTAACGGCCGACCTTGCCGCCGTCCCGCCGTCACTACAAGACGAATCGACTTAGGTAACGATCCTGCTCTGCCTCCGACCGAAGTTACCCATGGAGGGCCTGCTGTCATACATACTTCATCGGTGATTCCGACAAAACGGACCGGCCTTTCTGTTATATCGCTGGTGATCCTCGTCGTCGCGGGGTTGCTGGTCGCAGCCCCTGCCAGCAGCGCCGCGCCGCCGCCTGACTGGAAATACACAATGGTGGCGTTCAGCAATGCCAGCGACCGTGACATGGATGTCTACGAGTCGGCTGACGGCACCGGCTTTCAACTCGTCCAGCAGTCGGCGTACAGGCCGCCATCTGGGCTCGTGCGTGATCCGAGCATCTTCCGGAACACGGACGGGTTGTACTACCTCACCTACACGACGGGTGGTGGGGCGAACATCGGGTTTGCACGCAGCAGCGACCGCATCAACTGGACGCCGCTAGGGAACTATCCGGTTCCGTTTTGCTGCGCCTTGATGCCTGGTACGGGAGATGGCACCGGTTCTGCGAGCCCCCCGGGCTTCTCGGGTTCGGCTGGTTTCAGCGACGGACCGTCGCTGTCACCATTCGTCACCAAGGCCTGGGCGCCTGAATGGTTTGTGGACGGCGATCGCGTCAACGTCATCCTGTCGATGTCGACCGGTGGAGGATTTGTGCCGTATCTGATGACGGCGTTGGAACCGTCGCTCCGGTTGTGGAGCCCGCCTGTTCCGCTCGCCGGGATCGGTGCGGACCACATCGACACCACCGTGGTCAAAGTCGGATCGACCTATCATGCGTTCACCAAGAACGAGACGAGGAAGGTCGTCGAGCATGCGGTGGCTCCTTCGGTGGCGGGACCTTATTCGTTTGTCCCGCCCGGGAATTGGGGTTCGCTTGTCGAAGGTCCGGCCGTGGTTCAGTTGCCGAGCGGCGACTGGCGGATCTATCTCGACGCCTATACCGAAGGAAAGTATCTCTACTCCGACAGCACGGACGGGCTGAACACCTGGTCTCCTGTGCAAGAGGTTCCTGGGGTGTCCGGGACTGCACGGCATCTCGGCATCATGAGAGAACCGGCATAACTTTCGACCCCGAGTTGGTAAGGCTCTGATCAAGGACTCCGGTCTTGGTCAGAGCCTTTTCTCGTACTTGCGTACTACTTGTGTGCGTCGCCTGCGCGAATCAGTGATTGACAAGCTAACGATGCGATTCCGGTGGGTCCGACGAGTTCGCGCCGACCACGAAGTGAGTATCTCCGCGTGAGCTGTGCAGAGTTGCGCTCCCAGGCCCCGCTCGGGCGCCGTACTTCACGATTGATTGCCAAGTAATGCCTGTTAGTTTCATCTTCAAGTACGCGCGCTGGCTTGATGCCCGCACTTTCGGTCTTCAACTGCTCTGAGGCCCGCGAAATGCGGATTCAATTCGATTTGCCGCACTGTTTCTGAGGGATCTTCTCGTCCGTAAACGGTGACCTTGCTCATAGTGGGACCTAGGTCCTTTTCGCTGCTGATAAGCCTGTCGATATATATCTGTTACCGAAAGTTCACCCTAAATCCAGGATGGGGGAGATGGCGCGCTGGCGGGCAAACAGGACGATTGGTACCGTCCGGTAACTAATTCAGTTAGTTGTCGGCTACCGCTCTGGTTGCTGTGTCACGTGGAGGAGCAGTTCATGTCGATCGAATCGCAAAACGGCGTATCCCACCGTCGATCGAGGGCCGCGGTAGGGCTCGCGGCGTGTGCGGTTGCCGCGCTGTCGTCGGGTGTGGTCTTCGCAGGGAGCGCATCGGCAACGCCGACGGCGTTGGCGGACAAGTTCGCGAGCACTGTCACCGATGACGGTTGGTCGTTGGATCTTGCCGCCACGAAACTGTCGGCGAACCCGGTGCCGAATCTGGCGACGACGGCGTTCACTCGTGAGGGGTTCGTGTCGGCGAAGGTGACCGGCACGATCGGTGGTGCGGGTGATTCGGCGGTGAAGACCGGTTATGTCGAGCAGGGGTTGCAGATTGGCTGCCAGATCGATGTTTCCTCCGGACTTGGCTTGGGGCTTGGTTTTTCGCTCGGTCCGTCTGTCGGTGTGAGTATTTCGGGTGTCCCGTCGGCGAACGTGGGTGTGAATGCGTCGGTGAATCCGAGTATTCAGTCGACGATTGCGCCGGGCACGATCACGACGATTCCGTTGGGGAAGAAGGATCTCGAGTCGTCGAAGGCGTCGATCACGGCAGAGAACGTGCACGTGAAGGTTGATGCGTGCATGGGGCCGGTGACGATCCGCTCGTACGCACAACTCTCGGTGTCGACGGCGACGTCCGACAACACGTTGTTCGTGTACTCCGATCCCACCTGGCTCTAACCCACGCAGCCGTCGTCAGCGCTGCTGGCGACTATTCCCGATCCGTCCCGTCCAGGGGTGGTTACTCATCACGCCCACAAAGGAGAAATCATGAAGATTCGTACCTTGGCCACTGCCGGAACTCTCACCGCAGGTATCGCCCTGATCGGTGTTCTCGGCGCCGGCGTGGCATCTGCCGCAACTCCGATCGTCGAACCGGAACATGGCCGGATCGGTCTGTCGCTCTCGAATGCGGAAACCGCGGCATTGGCGGCGAGCCCGATTCCTGATGCGATTGCGAACATCGTTCCAGGTTCGCTGAGGGGGGTCTGGTTGGCGCCTGGTTCCGCGATAACTGTTACCGATGGCAAGGTCGACGCCCTCGAAGGAGCTGTGCTCGGTGAAGCAGCCGCGCGTGGTGGGCATGCCAATGTCTTTGTCTCCGACCCGAATCACCCCGCCAGTGAGGGGCACATAGTGCTGACGGAGCAGTACTGGAACTGATACCAGGCCGAACGTCGGCGACCCGTTGTCCCCGCTCTCCCTTCCTATTTGGAGTTCCAGCCATGACCGTCAACAACGCCGAACGCCGCAGTGTCCAGTCGGAATCCACTGCCGTCGATAGTAAAGACGTTGCAGACGTTGATGACTGGGATCCGGACAGCGAACTCAGTCCACTTTCCAAGGCTGTGATCGCCACCGCAGTCGGACTGGGGTTGCTGATCGCGGCATTCGCGGTGATCGGGAAGCTCGCCGGCTGGGCGAACGACTACGGGACGATCCTGGTTTACCTGGCATTCTTCTTGTGGATGTCGATCTCCGGACGGTTGTTCTGGTGGGGCGCAGACAAACTCATCGCGCTACTCCGAACGAAGAAGAGTGACAATCGTGGTGCGCACCGGTGAAGTCCGGTAGACGACTTCGCCGGACTCTCGCGGGAGTGCTTGCCGCCGGGGCGCTGTTGACCGGAGCGGCCGGAGTGATCGGTGCGGGAATCGCACTCTCCGCCGCTCCGGCGAACGCGACGCCGGAAGAAGACTGCGCGGCGGTGCGGGCACGTGATCATCAGATCTACCTGAATCTCATTGCGTCGCTGCCACCTGGTGCACCCATCCCGCCAGAGATCATCAACCCGTGCCTGAGTGCGCCGTCCACGACGGCGACAGTTGCGCCGACGACCACGGTCGGGCTCCCCGGTGCGCAGGCTCCAGGCGGTGGCCCGAATGTCGGCGCGAATGCTCCGACGAACTTTCCCACCTACAACGGCACCCCCATCGTCCCTGTGCCGACGATCGAGGTTCCGCCCATTACTTCCGAGTCCCCGGCCTCGGAAACTGGTGTCGGTGCATTCCCCAATGCATCGGCATCAGCGGTTCCCTCACCCACACCCACCCCGGGTGAGGGAACCACCACCGATCGTGGTCCCGGACCGATCCCCGCGGATTCGGATTCGAATATCGCACCGGCCCAAACGGTTCCGGGCCCGGCAGCAGATGTTTCCACCGCCGGGGAGGACTCGGGCCGTGACCGGTATCTCGAACTGGTCCTCGTCGGGGCCGCGGCGTTCACCGCTGCGGGTATGAGAGTGAGGGGGCGGCCGGGACCGTTCAGTGCGCGTGTGAGCGCGCGTCCGTGGGAGTCGGTTCTCTCCCAGGTAGTCGGTACGGTCGCGAAACCGTTCATGCCGTATTTCGTCGGCGGTCAGGACGTCGTGGTCATCCCCGACCCAGGTGGCGGACAACGCACCATCTTCCTCATTCACGACGAAACCTCCTCGCATGAAGCTGAAATGGTGGTCGACCTACCACCCGGCGGACACATGAGCATCAACGACGACGGGTCCGTCGGTGTCTACGACGCGAACGGAGACTTGCAGGGCACCGTTGCCGCTGCGTGGGCGTACGACGTCAACGGCGATCCGGTTCCCACCTACTACGAGATCCGTGACGGCAAGCTCTACCAAGTCGTTATCCCGACCCCGGGCGTCATCTACCCGGTCACTGCTGACGGCCCCTACGGCGGCAGCGACCCGGTCACCGGACGAGACGTCACCGCTACACCCCTTCAAGGCGGCGGTGAGGTCGTCAACCAGTCCGGCGGACCGGTCATGGTCAACGTCCCGACAGACTCCCCCTACAACGACGTCGGCGGGATCGACCCACTGGGCAATCTCGACATGGATCCGCCGACGCAGCCGGCACCGACAACGCCTCTGCCGTTCGATATCGGATCGCCGACCGACTCGGGCACCGATACGAGCGAGCCTCCGTGGAACCCACTCGACAACCTCGACATGGACGCCCCGACGCAGCCGGCACCGACAACACCACTGCCGTTCGATATCGGATCGCCGACCGACTCGGGCACCGATACACCCGGGGGTACAGCGAGCGACCCTCCGTGGAACCCACTCGACAACCTCGACATGGAAACGCAGACGCAGCCAGATCCTCCAATGGAATTACCATTCGGGATCTTTGACTCTGATCCCAACAACGGTTTGATCGGCCCCGCGCAGAGGGCCGCGAACCAACGGGCGCTCGCCCATGGCGACGTACCTGCTGACTTCACTGGCAACGTCCCTCTGACCGCACAGCAACAACTTGACGACCTGCAATGGCAGGTGGATCAGATGCGAGACCGCGGCTATACAGATTCCGAGATCGCAACTGTCTTGAGTAAAGGCAGCACCGCGCTCGGTGGCCCCGCCTCGGGCTTGCAATCTGCGGGCGCCCTTGCGAACACCGGTGTGCATCATGCTGGTTCGCTCCCGAGCGCTGCGCAGGCCGCTCGGTCGGCGGCAGTGGGTACTGTTTTAAGCAGATTATCGGTGGCAGTTGAGGTTGCCTCGGGTGTCATCAAGTGGCGCGAAGGCGCGCCACGTGGCGAAACTGTGGGAAATTCCGGTGGCGCAATCGCATTGGGATGGGCAGGCGGCAAAGGTGGCGCCGCACTCGGCGGGTTTCTCGGCGGCCCGATAGGTGCCGCAGTCGGGGGCGGAATCGGTGCAATCGGAGGATCGCTACTCGGGGCATACTTGGGTACCCGGGCAGGCCGATCATTTGATTGAAGCCTTAGACAATGATCGATCGCTCCAAGAGAAGGGACTGAGACCGTGCATTACCTGCTGATCGCTGCCATTGCATTCTGCCTAGCCTCGGGGGTGCTGTCGGCGCTTGATGCCGCAGCAGGCAATCCGATGCGGGGCGCGATAACCTTGGCCGTTTCGTTGACGGCTGCGAGTGGGATGGTGTTCCTCGTGACTGACAATTCGACCACCCGGATCGGCGCTGTCGCGGGCACTGCGGCGGTCCTCGTTTTGCGTTTTCTCCCGAAGAGTTCCATATACCGACGACACACCGTTCCTCAAGCGGAACCGGCACCATGACCACCTTTTATGCGATTTGTGCGATTGCTGCAGGGGCTGTGGCGTTGATCGTATCTACGCCCTACGTGATGTACCGCAGTCATGCGAGAACGATCTACTGGAGTTCGTCGATCCTTACCATCGTTTTCGCTTGGCTCACCGCTCCACAGCGGTCGATTCTCGGACCTGTCCTCTTGTGCGGTTTCGCTGCTGTGTTCGTGGCGTGGTGGTGGACCCCCTTCCTCACGCGAAGGCATCCCACCGGATTCAACGATGTTTTCGGTGCTTGGCTGACACGGGCGCTCTACCGCGAGCAGAAGGATGCACCTCCGGTAAACAGGTACGACAAATTGCACTACAAAGACACTGACCGCCAAGCACGAGATACCGATTCTGACGGAAATCAGGTCAACACCTGAGCCGGCGCGTAGAGCGCTTTGTCCTTGATACCACCCTCGCGCGTACCCGAACAGCTTGTAGTGAGATGCCGTGGGAAACAGTACTTTCCACATGGCGGCGTACACCTGCCCGGTTTGCGCAAGCTGTACAGTAACCAGGATGATCGATGGCTCGAAGCTGCTCTTCGCGCAGCCCAATTCAGTAGCTGTCAGCGCCATCGCGAGCGGTAGTCCTCTTCCCCTAGTCCCTGCAGCTCATCCCATTTTTCGAGCATCCGCCTCGTCTGGATAGTTAATGATATCTAATATATTGAATGGAGTTCAGTAGTGGATCTGGTCAAGATTTCGCGGTGTGTCGACTCGCCCGTGCTTGCGGAGATTGACGACTTGACACCACTTGAACGTATGGCGCTTCCGAATTATTGGTTGGATGCACTAAATGGTGACGTTGCAGCTCGAATTTCTGGGATATTGGACCAATGGGACGTATTTGGGCGACCGATATTGGGCGACACTTACAGAAACATTAAAGATAATCTATCTGATGTGCGGTTGCTCAGGTCTGAAAATAGGTTCTTTCTTCTATATAAAATTAAAATGGCAGACGGGACCGATCTCTACTATTTGGGTACGCCACCGGTAGTGGATGGTGATGAACTTTCAGGGTATTGGAATAAATTCCCCTCCAGTCTAAAGAATTTCTATTCAAATTTGCACAACGGTTGGTACTATATTGCCGGTAAGACTGTCGGGCCACTGCCTCTTGAAGATATGTTTCGAATTGACAGCTTTGAATGGTCTATTCTGGACGGGCTGTCCCCTGAAGAGTACCCAGATCCGGCTCGTTGCATCGCGACATTCAGATCGGGCGGCGGCGGTTATCTTTGCTTGTACTTTGGTGAGGAATCGACAAGGGGTGTTGTGTGGTCATTGACGGAACCCCCTGAACTGGTCGATTACTCCACTTACCTTGATATCTGGACCAACGTCGGACTCGGTGCCTAGAGCCTGCGCCTTGGATAGCCAGACTGGAGACAGTCTAAGCAATTTGTGTGCGGTCTTGCCCCACGTGCCTCGGATCCAGTCTCCAAAGAGCAGATGATCAATTTGTCTGACCAAAAGGGATCTCGAGGTCATGATCGGTTTCGGGGGTACCTCACGCATCGACTCGTTTTCCTGCACCATTGCCGACGAATCGCTGATTGCGCTGGCGTTAAGGGTCGTACGGGGGCAGGCCGATATCTGGGCCTCTCGTGTCACCGTGCTCTACCACCGGACCGAATCATCGCCTCAGCGCAACGTACCCGGCGACGCGATCGTGGGCAGTTCGGGCTCGGTGGAGCATCGGCGACTACCGGCACCTTCAGAATCGGTCGAAAGGTGAGGTGGAGGTGGGATGGGAAACATACTTCCATTCAGGAGTTACGTTCGATCGCAGCAAACTCCCCCAATCTGCGGTGGTGGAGGAACTGCCCATTGGCACGTTGGTTCGGTTGGGGGACAAGCCAATGGAGGTCGCTGCCGCCGACATCGTGGCGGTGCGGGCGGCGTTGGGTTACCCGGTGTAGCGCCAGAGCCTGTTCCAATTGGTCGATCGTCTTCGAACAGGAGTGACGTTGTCTGCCTTATCTTTACGTCGTGATCCGACCTCCGGGTTGACCTTGAAAGTCATGGCGCGAAAGGGACCGCCGGAAGCCGAATCGGTCACCGCGGCGCTGGCAGCGCGGTCACTGCAGTTCCTTCGAGAGCTTGACCCAGTCTTTGACGTCGACATGTACCGCGCCGTGAGGAATGACCTTCCCGACGGCGTTACGGTCGAGCAGGCTCTGGCATCGAATGGTGGACGGATCCTCACGCTTCAGGCAGAGGACTCCCTCGAGGCCGCAATGATCGAGAGCAGAAAGTCTCCTGATGCCGCAGGCGGGATTTACCCACTCTCATTCGGGCATCAACTCAGGTTGTTCACCGACAACGGAAACATCGAAATTCTCATCGGATTCGGGGGTACGGCAGGAGCAGGTTCCTTACTTTGCACCTTCATCTGGCCGTACCCAGGGGGCTTCGCCGATGAATCTCTGATCTCACTGTCATTGAAACTCGTCCAGGGCATGGCCGATATCTGGGACGCTCCCACGGCCGTGCTCTACCGGGATGCGGAGCTCACACCTCAGTACAACGTGCCCGGCGACGCAACGGTGGGCACGTTGCACCTACTTCGGCCCTGAGATGCCGATCAACGAAACGCAGATCCCACCCACTGTCGAAGCTTTTCCGTACAAGAAAGGAACGATCGTCATCCAGCGTGATCCACGCGCCCCGTTGGTTGCCGACGGAAGCCGAAGCATCCGTGCAGCAGTCGGCCTGCTGACCGAACGACCGGAGGTTCGCCTACCGAAAGGCTCGCGCCGGCTGTGACACCAGAAGTTACGGCCAAGCTCACGTCCGCAGGTGATGGTGTTCTTAAGAACAAGCTGCTCAGATAATGGAGGATGCGTTCGACGAGGTCATCGGGATGGAGAACATCAACATCATCGTATTTGGAGGGGAGTGAAAGTGCCTACGTCATCACTGCGCCGCAATCCTACGGCGGGCTTGACAGTGAAGGTCATTCCACGAAAGGGTTCGCCTGAAAGCGAGGCCGTCACGGCCGCGCTCGTTGCACGTTCGCTACGATTGCTTCGCGACATCGATCCTGTCTTCGACGTCGACTTGTACCAAACAGTAGGCGATGCACTCCCCGACGGCGCCGGAGTCGAGCAGGCCTTGGCGTCGAATCTCCGTCAGATCCTTGTACCTCCGACGGAAAAATCGATCGAAGCCGCATTGATCGAGCGCAGACGATCCCCCGATGCCACCGGCGGTATGTATCCCCTCTCATTGGGACGACATATGACCCTGTATTCACCCGCTGGAGACGTCAAAGTCGTTGTCAGTTTCGGGGGCACCTCAGGGTCCGGCGCATTCGCATGTGCCTTTGCCGACGAATCACTGATTTCGCTGGCATTGAAGCTCGTACAGGGACTAGCCGACATCTGGGACTCGCGTGTCACCGTGCTCTACCGCCGAACCGAATCATCGCCTCAGTTCAACGTACCGGGTGACGCGATCGTGGGCAGTTGCACCTACTTCGGTCCTGAGTTGCCGATCAAGGAAACGCAGCTCCCGCCCAGCGTGGAGGCGTTTCCCTACCAGGACGGCACAATCGTCATCCAGAAGAATCTGTCCACGCCGTTAACCGTCGAGGACATCCGAAGCATCCGCGCAGCAGCAGGACTGCCGACCGAACGACCGGAGATTCCTCTACCCAAAGGTTTCAGACGGCTGTGAGCCCTACGTTGGGCGCACTCGGGGCTGCCTGCAGGTAGGGATGGCGCGGACCGACCAGCCTGCCCGCAATTACCGCGCCGCGATCCCGATCCGGCTACGCACCAGCTGATCGACGCTCCGGGTGGAGTGCCACCGCGCGGCATACCCGCCATCGACGGCACAGTTCAACCTGCCGAGCATGATCAACCCTCTGTTCCGTCCGTGAATGAAACCTGCACGCCCGGATCCCGCGATTCCGGAACCCTCGCAACCCACTTTCCCGGCGTTCCCGATCGTGGCGAGTGGGAATCATTCTCGCCCGGTGGGATTGGCGATCCGGGGTCGAACCCGAGACCCGAGAACTCCACCCCGGAGGCTCCCTCGCCAGGTCGTGCCGAGGAACCGAGTGTGCCGACTCTGCCTGATGTCGGTCAGGTGCCGGTGAATCCGGATGCTCCCGGCGCTCCGCAGCAACCCGGACCACAACTGTTCAATGACAATGATTTGCCGAGAACGACTATGACGATCGCAGAGTGGCTGGAAAGGAAAGGTCGATGAATTCGGATCGTGGCGCGACAGTGATCGGGTATTGGGGCCCTCGGACGCAACCGGTAGAAGACATTGCAGCGGAGGTGTTCTCGTTTCTTCATAGTCTGAGGAACATTGATCCAGCACTTGGACAAGCTTGGGTGTTTTCGCCCGAGACTGCCTCCGAGTCGACCGATCTAAGCGTGGAAGGCCTAGCGAAAATCTTCCGGGCAGCGAAGGATGTCGAAGGGCAATCCGTTGCTGCCTTCGACCTTGGCTACATCGTGAGTTTGTTGCACCCGGACAGATATCAGTTCTTGAGAATCCAATTCTCTCTCGGCCGGAATGTTCCGAGGGTTCCGAATCTCGTCAACGTCACCCTCCCCCCGGAGAAACAAGCAATCGGGGAGGCGTCGCAGTTGCTGACTGCACGCGTCGGGGACGCGATCATGAAAGCGATCATCGAGCATTGGTCGCCGGAGTCTGCGCGGTGGGGGACGCGGGAGTACCGCAATGCGCAGGGAAATGAGGTCAGCGAAATCGAAGTCGGTTGGGAGACATACATCCAGTCCGGGATCGATCTCGATCACAGCAAACTGCCCGTCGTCGCCGTACTGGAGGAACTCCCCAACGGAACGCTGATTCGGTTGGGCGAGAAACCGTTAGACGTCAACTTCGACGACATCCTGGCCGTGCGGGAAGCACTGGGTTACCCGGTCTAAGACGCCGCGTGACCGCCGACCCTTGCTCATGTCGCGACACGTAGTCGGACGGAGACTATTACGCAGTGGTTGGAAAGGACGGGGCGATGAGCATAGTCGGGCGATGGCCGACCGTGATCGGATATTGGGGCACGCGGGTGCAGTCGAGTCAGGAAGTGGCGCAGACGATGCGGGCTTTCCTCGAGGATCTGGAAGCGGTCGACCCGGGGTTGGCGTTGCCGTGGGTCTCGACTGCCGAGTTCGACAAGGTGCCAGCAGATCTCAGTGTGGACGGGTTGGTGCGAATCTTCGAGCATTCCCGCTCGAAGGAGATGGGGTATTCGGACACCCCGGGACCGGGGTACAGCATCGGTTTGTCGCCCGAGGACGGGACCGCGCGGCGGATTATCGCCGGGGTCGGCGGCTTAGAAACCAGCGCCCCCAACAGTGTCCGGGTGTCGTTGCCGACGGAGAAGCAGCTCACCGACAGTACCCGGCGGTTGCTCGACCCGGATATCGGAGACGCGATCGTGAGAGTGATCGTCAAGCATTGGGATCCGGATCGGGCTCGGTGGAGCATCGGCGACTACCGGCACCTTCAGAATCGGTCGAAAGGTGAGGTGGAGGTGGGATGGGAAACATACTTCCATTCAGGAGTTACGTTCGATCGCAGCAAACTCCCCCAATCTGCGGTGGTGGAGGAACTGCCCATTGGCACGTTGGTTCGGTTGGGGGACAAGCCAATGGAGGTCGCTGCCGCCGACATCGTGGCGGTGCGGGCGGCGTTGGGTTACCCGGTGTAGGCCCCGCAACGGGTCTGGAATTCACCATTGCATCAGACGGCGAGAAATGTGTTAACCGGATGGCCTGCTTCGCCTTTCGATAGTATTGCCAGATGGCATCCCGAATCGACTTGCTCGCGTGGCTCCTCGATTCGGATCCAGCGATTCGGTGGCAGGTGGAGCGCGACCTGGTGAACGAAGCGCCCACTTTGTGGGCGGCGACGCGCGCGTCGATCGCTACCAAAGGATTTGGTGCACGCCTGCTTTCATTGCAGGATCGAGACGGCCAATGGGCGGGTGGGGCGTTCTTCCCGGCAGAATTCGACTTCGTGGGACCCGAAGCAGCAGAAGAAGGTTCGCAACCCTGGACGGCAACTACTTGGACGCTCAACTCCTTGCGTGAGTGGGGCCTCGACGCCAGTGTTCTGCGGGAGCGTCGTACTGCAGAACTGCTCGCGGAGAACTGTCGCTGGGAGTACGAGGGCCGGCCGTACTGGGACGGTGAGGTCGATTGCTGCATCAACGCCTGGACGGTGGCAAACGGTGTTTGGCTCGGCATGCCCGTTGATGAACTGGCTGATTGGTTTGTGCGGCATCAACTTCCGGATGGTGGGTGGAACTGTGAGTGGATCGAAGGTTCGACCCGATCGTCGTTCCATTCGACGCTCAATTCACTCAAAGGGCTTCTCGCGTACGAGATCGCGACCGGGGGAACAGATGAGACGCGCGCGGCTCGGCGATCCGGTGAGGAATTCTTACTGTGGCGCGGTCTGTTCCGGCGACTCTCGACCGGCGAACCGCTGGGGCCCTGGGTCGGACGGTTCGCGTATCCATTCCGGTGGCGTTACAACGTGCTCAATGCGGCCGACTACTTCCGTGAAGCGTCGTTGTCGTATGGAAATGAGCCTGATCCGCGAATGGCGGACGCGATCGAGATGATCCGGGCCGCTCGAGCCTCGGATGGGACGTGGCTCCAGGCCGGTCGCCAACCGGGGCGGGTGTGGTTCGAGGTCGACACAAAGGCGGGGGAGCCGTCGAAGTGGCTGACTTTGTCCGGCATCCGAGTGCTCGCCTGGTGGGATCAATCCTCCCCTCTAGGTTCTGCATAACAAAATAGTTACAGCGAAAATTATTTCACCTTTAAAGGTTATCGAAAGGTGATCTTCGACTTTCCGGTCGAAATATCCAGTACGGATGAATAACATATTAACGACAGGATTGCCCTCAGTGCGGTGAAGGTTAATCATCTGAACAGGTGAGAAGATGTTCGGTGAAATTACCTACCCGATTGGATAGGCGGGTCACCGACGTTGGTAATCAAATAAGGCGCTCGCAGCTGTCTTGGTTAGGGAGCTAAGTCCCGAGCTGGAAACGGCATTTCTGCTCCGAAAGTGGCGCTCACCTGCGGCTACGTTCCCCATTTTGCAAGATTTAAACCACTTTCGGCGAGAATTAGTCCCGCAATTGTAGGTTGTGGAGCGTCCGCAATGTTTAGGCAAAGTCCCATCTTTTCCCAGAACAATGCTCTACTAAACGTGAAAACCGGATGTTCCCCCGATTTTGCTGAGAAGGTGCAACTATGGGACGTAGCGTAACTGTCGCAGCGAACCGGAACATCGCGAATTGCTGCTCTAACCAATGACTTTGTTCAGGTCCGAATAATGCTCGGAGGTCGTCGATGTCGATGGAAATGGTGTTAGCCGAAGCAGTGATAGACAGTGGGGACACGGCGTGGGTGCTGATCTCCGCGGGTCTGGTTCTCTTCATGGTTCCCGGACTCGCCTTCTTCTACGCCGGTCTGGTGCGTGGTAGCAGTGCGCTCGTCATGTTGCAGCAGAACCTCGTCCCACTCGGACTCGTCTCGATTACCTGGGTCGTGTTCGGATACAGCTTCGCGTTCAGTGGAGACTGGGGTTCCGGCTTCCTCGGTGACCTCAAATTGTTCGGCTTGCAGGACATACACACTGCCGCCGCCCCGGGCTTCCACCTGATCGAAGGTGCAGTCGCGGTACCGACTCTGGCGTTCGTGGTCTATCAGATGATGTTCGCGATCATCACGCCTGCGCTGATCACCGGTGCGACCGCAAACCGGCTCAAGCCCTTGGGCTGGGCCGTTCTGCTCGTGCTGTGGTCGATCATCGTCTACCCCCCGATTGCGCACTGGCTCTTCAATCCCGAAGGCTGGTTGGCGCTCCGCGGAGCTCAGGACTGGGCCGGCGGAATTGTCGTCCACGCATCCGCCGGCGCCGCCGCCCTGGCAATCTTGCTGGTGGTAGGTAAACGTCCGGGATGGCCCAACGCCGAGGCAGTCCCGCACTCGGTGCCTCTGGCGTTGATCGGCGCAGGCATCCTGTGGTTCGGCTGGTTCGGATTCAACGCGGGCGACGGATTGGCTGCCGATGGTGTTGCGGCACAGGCCTTGATGAACACTCACATCGCCGCAGCGGGCGGTATGGTCGTCTGGCTCGTCATCGAAAGGTACACCGAGGGCAAGGCCACGGCGATCGGCGGAATCACCGGCGCGGTAGCCGGTCTCGCGACCGTCACCCCTTGCGCCGGCTTCGTCAGCACCTTCTCCGCGTTGGCGATCGGCGCGCTTGCCGGACTGGTCTGCCACTTCGCGCTCGCGCTCAAGTCGATCTTCAAGTTCGACGACGCGCTCGACGTCATCGCGGTCCACTTCATCGGCGGCATCCTCGGTTCACTCCTTCTCGGTTTGTTCGGCGAAAAAGCCATCAATTCGATCGGCCGCGACGGACTCTTCTTCGGCGGCGGGGCAGGACTACTCGGCGAGCAGGCGCTGGCGTTGATCGTCGTCATCGCTTTCTCGTTCGTGGTGACCTGGCTGATCGCCACGGGCATCGAGAAGACCATCGGTCTCAAGCTGGCCCCAAAAGACCAGGTGGACATCGACCGTCGTCAGCAAGGCATGGACGCATACCGCTACAACGCCGCATTCGTCGACGCAGGTGGTGCGCCGCAGACCAGCGGGTTCGACTCGGGGGTCCTGGTCGAGGGGGCAAAACTTGTTCCGAACCTCGGCGCCCCGAAGCACGAACTCATCACCGCGGTATTGCAGACCATCGAGTCCGAGAAGCTACGGGAGGCGCTGCTGGCCGCCGGAGCGGAGTCGATAGTCGTATCGGAAGCGCATGTCTCCGCGAGTGACTCGGCCTCGCTCAAGTTCCGCGGACAACGCAACGACGTCGTGTTCACCGAGCGGTTGCGTGTCGAGGTGCTGGTCGCCTCGGAACATGCACAGGCGGTTCTGGACGCGATCAACGAGTACTCGGGCGGCAGGAGGAGCGGTTTCGTCCAGCAAGCGGCCGAACCTCTCACCGAAGCGACGGAACAGGGGAGCTGACATGTATTCGACGACAGGGAGTTACCGCATGATCGACAAGGAGCGTTCAGAATGCATCTGACACCGCGAGAACTCGACAAGCTGACAATCCTCATGTTGGCGGATGTCGCACTGAGGCGAAAGGCAAAGGGGCTCAAACTCAATCACCCGGAGTCCGTCGCAGTTATCACTGCAGCCGCCCTGGAGGGAGCTCGGGAGGGCAAGACTCTCGAGGAGGTCATGGCCGACGCATCGCACGCCTTGACGGTCGACGACGTGATGGACGGTGTCGCGGAGATGATTCCACGTGTGCAGGTCGAGGCGGTGTTCCTCGACGGTAGCCGGCTCGTCACCGTGCACTCTCCGATCCAGTAGCCCGACCGAGATGTCAGGAGCACTCCAAGATGGCAAGCAAATCGACGAAGAAGGATTCCGGCGGCGAGAAGAAAGTGCCGGTCGGCGGATACGTGTTGCGGGACGAGCCGATCGAACTCAACGAGGGCCGTCCACGTTTGAAGTTGCGAGTCCGAAACACCGGTGACCGTCCCATCCAGGTGGGTTCGCACTACCACTTCATGGAAGTCAATCGCGCGTTGTCCTTCGATCGTGAACAGTCCTTCGGCTGGCGCCTCGACATTCCCGCGGGCACGGCGGTCAGGTTCGAGCCGGGCGACGAGAAGGAAGTGACGTTGGTGCCGTTCGGCGGCAAGCAACGAGTGCAAGGCTTCAACGGACTTGTCGACGGTTGGGCGCCGACCCACGCCGCCTACCGGCCTCGGCTTCCCGGAGCCGTCCAGCGTGCCGAAGAACTCGGCTTTCTGTCCGAACCTCAAACCGACTGATTCTCGTTCACGGCGGACGAAGGAGAGCAACACCCATGACAAGCATTTCGAGACAAGAGTATTCGGGTCTGTTCGGGGTCACCACGGGTGACCAGATCAGACTGGGCAATACCGACCTGTACATCGAGGTCGAGGAAGATCTTCGAACGATCGGCGACGAGTCGATCTACGGCGGCGGCAAGACGCTGCGCGACGGCATGGGCCAGGATCCGGAGTCATGCAGCATCGACGGTGCCCTCGACCTCGTGATCACCAACGTGGTCATCGTCGATGCAACCATCGGCGTCGTCAAGGCAGACGTGGGAATCAAGGACGGCAAGATCGTTGGCTGGGGCAAGGCGGGAAACTCCAGCACGATGGAAGGCGTCACCCCGGGGCTGACCACCGGTCCGGCGACCGACGCGATTTCCGGTGAGCAGATGATCCTCACTGCCGCCGGCATCGATCCACACGTTCACCTCGTGTCACCACAGCAGGCGTACCACGCACTCAGTGGGGGAGTGACGACGCTGATCGGTGGTGGTATCGGCCCGACCGACGGAACCAACGGCACCACCATCACTTCCGGTATCTGGAACATGGAGATGATGCTCAAGGCCAACGAGGGTTTGCCGGTCAACGTCTGCATGTTGGGCAAGGGGAACTCGTCCGGGCATCAGTCGCTGGTCGAACAGATCAAGGCCGGTGCGGCCGGTCTGAAGGTCCACGAGGACTGGGGCGCGACACCGGCCACAATTCGTGAGTCTCTGCGGGTGGCAGACGAAATGGACGTTCAGGTCGCCATTCACACGGATACCCTCAACGAGGCCGGATACGTCGAGGACACCATCGCGGCCTTCGAAGGCCGTACGATTCACACCTATCACAGCGAGGGTGCGGGCGGCGGTCACGCACCCGACATCCTGCGAGTGACGGGCGAGGACAACGTACTTCCGGCGTCGACCAATCCGACGTTGCCGTACGGCATCAACACTCAGGCCGAGCTCTTCGACATGATCATGGTCTGTCACAACCTCAATCCCAAAGTGCCCTCGGATGTTTCGTTTGCCGAGTCCCGCGTTCGCGCCGAGACGATCGGTGCCGAGAACGTACTGCAGGACATGGGCGTCATCTCGATGTTCTCGAGTGACTCACAGGCGATGGGCCGGGTTGGAGAAAACTGGCTACGCGCGATCCAAACAGCGGACTGCATGAAGCGGTCCCGCGGAAAGCTGCCCGAGGATTCACCGACGCACGACAACTTCCGCGTGTTGCGCTACGTCGCGAAGGTCACGATCAATCCCGCGTTGACGTTTGGTCTTTCGCATGTGGTCGGGTCGATCGGTGTCGGGAAGATGGCGGATCTTGTTCTCTGGGAGCCCGCATTTTTCGGTGCGAAGCCGAAGACGATCATCAAGAACGGTCTGATCAGTTGGCATGCCATGGGAGATCCGAATGCTTCACTCCCGACACCACAACCGGTGATCTACCGGCCGATGTTCGGTGGATTCGGCAAGGCGTTGCCGCAGAGTTCGGTCTCGTTCGTCTCGCGAGCGGCACTCGACGACGGCATCAAGGACCGGCTCGGTCTCGAACGTCAGGTTGTTGCTGTCGAGGGGACCAGAACAGTCACCAAGCGTGATCTGGTTCGCAACTCGGCCACTCCGGAAATCAAGGTGGACCCGGAGACCTTCGCGGTGACTGCGGACGGCGTCCACGCATACGTCGAACCTGCCGAATCCATTCGCTTGAACCAACTTTACTTCTTCAGTTAGGGGTCTCCAGTGTCGGGAACAATCACACACACGCACGGCGCCGATGCGACGCCACACACGCACGGCGAGATGACCGCGCCGAGCGGAAAGCCGACGCGAGTCGACGCGCTGCTCGGGAAGGAGACCGACGAGGAGTGGGCCGGTCGACTCGACAATGCGGTAGTCGACGTCTTGTCGCTCGATCAGTGGGAAGCGCAGAAGAGTCGGTTACGACGCACCACGATCGGTGGCCGTGAATTGGCCGTCTCGCTCGATCGGGGTATTCAGTTGCAGGACGGCGACATTCTGCTGTGGGACGAGCAGGCGAACACCGTCGTCGTGGCGAGGATCAACCTCAAGGACGTGTTGGAGATCGACCTGAGCGCACTGGTCGAGGTGACGCCCGAGAAGATGATTCAGACGTGCTTGGAGTTGGGACATGCCGTGGGTAACCAGCACTGGCCTGCGGTGGTGAAGGGAATGAAGGTCTACGTTCCGTTGACGGTCGACAAGGCGGTCATGGGCTCGGTGATGCGGACACATGCTTTCGAGGGCATCGAGTACACCTTCATCCCGGGCGCCGAGGTAATTCCCTACATCGCTCCACACGAGGCACGCCGTTTGTTCGGTGCGGCCGCGCGTGAGGGCGAGGGGCATACCCATGACCCTCTCGTCTGAGGGATCCGGGCTCAGCATCAACCGCGCGATGCGGATGATGCAGTTTTCCGATTCCATGTTCCCGGTCGGTTCCTTCTCGTTCTCCAACGGTTTGGAATCGGCCGTGGCGCAGGGAATTGTCACGGGTGGTCCGTCGCTGCGGGAGTTTGTGCTCTCGGCCGCCCATCAGGGCGCGACGTGCGACGGTATCGCCGTACTCGCGGCGCACCGGGGTGCGGCAGCCGGTGATTTCTCGGCGATCCTCGCCGCTGATCATGCAGTGATCGAACGCAAACTCAACGAAGAAGCACGCACGATGAGTACCCGCATGGGTAAGAAGTTGGCCGAACTCGGCGGGCGCTTGGCCGGTGAGACCCTGTTCAACAAGTGGTTGGCCGCGATCGCATCGGGGGAGACGCCGGGTACCTACCCCGTCGGCCTCGGAATTGCTTTCGCGGAGATGGGTTCTCCGGAAGAGGACGCTTTCACGGTCAATCAGTACGGTGTCGCGATGACGTTGCTCGGCGCTGCCCTTCGTATCGTCCGAGTCGATCACCTCACGACGCAAGAGATTCTGTTCGAGGTCAATCAGAGCGCCGGCCGTGAGTACGCCGCAGTGCGTGACTACGGACTCGACGACATGTCCAATTTCGCCCCGATGATCGACATTCTGGCTGCGGTTCACGTCAAGGCGCACGTCCGAATGTTCATGAACTAGAAGGAGAACGATGAAGAAGACAACGCGCATCGGAATCGGCGGACCCGTGGGTTCGGGTAAGACCGCACTCATCGAGGCGATCACGCCGGAGTTCATCAAGCGGGGCACCAGCGTTCTGATCATCACCAATGACGTGGTCACCACCGAAGATGCCAAGCATGTGCGCAAGGCTCTCAAAGGTGTTCTCGTGGAGGAACGTATCGTCGGCGTGGAGACGGGAGCCTGCCCACACACCGCCGTCCGCGAAGACCCGAGTATGAATCTCGCGGCGGTCGAGGACATGGAGAAGACGTTCCCGGACACCGACGTGGTGTTCATCGAAAGTGGTGGCGACAACCTCACACTGACGTTCAGTCCAGCTCTGGTCGACTTCTTCATCTACGTCATCGACGTAGCCGCAGGCGACAAGATTCCGCGCAAGAACGGTCCGGGAATCTCGCAGTCCGACATCCTGGTCATCAACAAGACCGATCTCGCACCGTACGTCAACGCCGATCTCGGAGTCATGGATCGCGACTCCAAGGGGATGCGCGGCGACAAGCCGTTCGTCTTCACCAATTGCATGACCGGGGAAGGCATCAAGGAAGTGGTGGACCTCATCGTGCACGGAGTCCTCTTCGACGAAGAGGAAGTGGGAGCGAGCGCACCGTGAGCGCAACGTCCGTCCCGGGAGCATCGCGGTCGCTCCCGGGGCCGATCCCGACCATCCCGGAACTCGACCAGTACCAGGACCAGCCGAAGCAGGCCCCGGCCGGCAAGGTCGGGAAGACCGGCGTTCTCGAGATGCGATTTGTCGACCGTGGCGACAAGACGATTCTGCGGGACATGTACCGCAAAACACCGCTGCTCGTTCAGCAGGCGCTGTACTGGGACGAAGCGTTGCCGACCATGCCGTGCGTCTACATGATCTCGACGTCCGGCAGTGTGTTGCAAGGCGATCGACTGTTCCTGACCATCGAAATGGAGCCAGGTTCCCTTGCACACGTGACCACCCAGTCGGCTACCAAAGTCCACCGGATGGATGCCAATCACGCGTCGCAACTCCAGAAAGTGGTGCTCGCGGAGAATTCGTATCTCGAACTGATGCCCGGGGTGACGATCCCACACCGCAACGCGAGGTACTACGCGCGCACCGACATCACGGTGGATCCGACTGCAACGCTGTTGTTCTCGGAGATCGTGATGTCGGGTCGCAAGTACCACGACGGCGGAGAGATGTTCGTCTACGACCTGTACTCCACAATGATCAAGGCGGAGCGTCCGGACGGGAAGAACCTCTTCACCGAGAAATTGGTGATCGAACCGGCACGCTTCCCCGTGCGATACGGCGGAATCATGGGCGACCACGACGTGTTCGGCAATGTCATCCTGCTGACACCGAAGGAGCACGCCGACGCGATTCTCGAAGAGGTAGTTCCGGGCCGTGACGGCAAGGTCGTTTCCGGAGCGAGTCGGCTACCGAACGACGCCGGTCTCATCTTCAAAGTCCTCGGTCCGGAGAGCGAACCCGTCAAGGCGAAGGTTCGTGATTTCTGGGCTCTGGTGCGAAAGGCAGTTCTGGACACCACCATTCCGCCCGTCCCGCTGTGGGGATGACGCGGATCGTCGGAGAAGGATCGAGGGACGTGCGATGACCACCATCACCAAACCCTGGGACGACGTCGCGGACAAGAACGTCGTGCTCAGATTCATCGACACCAATCTCAAAGGCTCCGGGCAGGTGATGTTCCAGGGCAATGCGCTGACGGGCCTGCTGTTTCTGGTCGGTATCTTCTGGGGAGCGATAGCCGCGGACACGATCACCGTCGCAATTGGTGCCGTGGTGGGTCTGGTGGTATCCACCGTCACCGGCATGATGCTGCACTCCGACGACGATTCGATGCGTATCGGCCTGTACGGATACAACGGAGTTCTTGTGGGAGCTGCCTTTCCGACGTTCCTTGCCGGCGGTGTGATGCTGTGGATCTACCTCGTGGTGGGAGCTGCCGCGTCGACGATCGCGTTCCTGGCCGTTGCCAATGTCTTCAAGACGTGGGGCGTACCGGCGCTGACCTTTCCGTTCAACCTCGTCAACTGGTTCTTCCTCCTCGCGGCGTTCCAGTTCCTGCGGATCGAAACGTCAGACCTCAGCGCGGGCCAGTTTCCCCAGCACATCGGGGACGCGTCAGTTCATGCCGAAATTACTTTCAGCTTCCTGTGGGACACGCTGTTCCGCAACGTCTCCCAGATCTTTCTGATCAACAACACCGTCACCGGCATTATCTTCGTGATCGCGCTGCTGGTCGCGTCGCGTTGGGCGGCGTTGTTCGCGCTCATCGGTTCCGCGATAGCGATGGGTTCGGTACTGGCGCTGGGCGCAAACACCGTCGACATCGGCAATGGTCTCTACGGGCTCAGTTCGGTGCTGACGGCAATTGCTCTCGGATCGGTGTTCTACAACCCGTCGTGGCGTGTGTTCGTCTACACCGTCTTCGGAGTACTGGTGACTGTTGTCATCCACGGCACGCTGGTGTCTGCCTTTGCTCCGATCAGCCTGCCGGCCGGAACGGGCCCGTTCGTCTTCGCGACGTGGCTGTTCCTGCTGCCGAAGAAGAAGTTCGTTCCCATCCAGCACGACACCATCGAGGGTGGAGCGGCCGAGGGCAAGGATTCGATCGCAAAGGCGAACGGCTAGACGGGCCGAATTGGCGAGGCGCCCGTACGCTTGGGCACACCGATGAGTTGATCCGATCGCCCCGCCACTCTCGAAGGAACGCACCTACATGACAGACTCCAGCGCCCCTCGCATCCATCTCGGCCCCGTCGAGGATCCGAACATTGCCGACGGAATTCGCGGAGTCGGTGGGGTTCTCGTTCCACTCGCCGAGGCAGAAGGCGTGGTCTGGGTACATGGTCCGGACACGTTCCCGTCGTCGCTACCTGACTCGGTTCGCTGGGTGCAGTTGCCCTTCGCCGGGATCGAGCCATGGTTCGATGCCGACGTGATCGACGACAAGCGGGTCTGGACGTCCGCTGCCGGGGCGTACGCGGGCAATGTTGCCGAACATACGATGATGCTCCTGCTCGCCGGAGTGCGTTCTCTCCCCGAACAATTGGCGGCGCAGTCGTGGCGAAAAGAAGAGTTCGATCCACGGGTTGGCACCTTGCAAGGCTCGACAGTGGCGATCATCGGTTGCGGCGGAATCGGCCGTGCGCTGATCCCGTACCTCGCCGCGTCCAAGGTCAGAGTCATCGCCGTCACCCGCTCGGGAACCCCCGTCGAAGGTGCTTCCGAAACGCTCTCGGCCGATCGAACCGGTGAAATCTGGTCCCGGGCGGATCACTTCGTGATCGCAGCACCGTCGACGTCCGCGACGCGGCATCTGGTCGGCAAGGCTGAATTGGACCAGATGTCGGAGTCGAGCTGGATCGTGAACATCGCACGCGGCAACCTGGTCGACACGGACGCGCTGGTCGATGCCCTCGAAGCTGGTTCGATCGGCGGTGCGGCACTGGACGTCACGGATCCCGAGCCGCTGCCGGACGGGCACCGGTTGTGGAAGCTGCCCAATGCGATCATCACGCCGCACGTCGCCAACCCGGCTACGACGCTCACGCGTGTGCTGGCAGATCACGTGGCCGCCAACGTCGCTCGATTCGCTGCGGGTGAGGACCTCGCTGCGGTAATCGATCCGTCGGCAGGTTACTGAACCGACAGAACGCGCAGATCCTCGAGACCGTCCACGACGGGAACGCGCCACGAGGCAAGCTCTTCCGGTCCCTGCTCGTCCCACAGTTCGAACAGTTCCGAATCGGTCGAGGAGATGGTGCGCTCCACCATCTCGATCAGCCAGGTGAGCCGTTCGCTGGTCAGGGCCGAGGTGAAGGAATCGAGATCGAGGTCCTGGGCGGCGGGGTCGCGTTTGCGATCGGCGCGCACGATCAACACCAATTCGAGCAAGGCGACGGCGATTTGGCCGCCGTCCACCTCGAGGTAGTCGTCCTCGAATGCCCACTCCACCGATTCGAAGGTGAAGTCACCGTGTCCGATGGACGCGATCAAATCCCCTGCACCGTCGTTATCGAACGGTCCCGATCCCCACGCGCCCACTGTCTACTCTTTTCCGATTGCCGTCTCAGCGCGCTTCGAGCGCGATCTTCGCTCCGAATCCTAGAAGAACTGTTCCGGTTATGCGCTCGAGTGCCTGTCGCACTCGGGGCTTTTCGAAGGTGCTACGCGCTCGCGAGAGAAGGACCACGTAGCCACTGAGCCACACGATGGTGATGGCTGCGTGGATGAGCACCAGCAATGCAAGCGACGGTCCCGTCGGCCACCCGGCCGGAACCAACTGCGGCAACAGTCCGGTGTAGAAGACGGCGATCTTGGGGTTGAGCAGGTTGGTGGTGAAGCCCGTCTTCCATGTCCCGGCCTTCTGCGATCGTGGAGCGTCGGCATTGTGTTGCATCCGCGACGTCCGGCTCTCCCACAGTGCTCGCACACCGAGATAGATCAGGTAAGCCGCGCCGGCGAGCTTGACCACCGTGTACGCCTCGGCCGACGCGGCGAGGATCGCCGAAAGCCCGAGGACGGTCAACAGACCCCACACCAGAAGGCCCGAGACGATGCCGGCCGCTACCCGGAAACCGGCGGATCTGCCCGCGCCGAGAGCAGCCTGCGTCACGACGGCCATGTCGGGCCCGGGGACCAGAGTCAGTAGGGCGAGCACAGCTGTGGCGGCGAGCAGAGCGGTCAGCATGCAACAAGTATGAAGTCGGGGTGGGAGCATTGTCGGCCGGTGGTGTCGGGCCTGTGAACAAAGAGTGGCGCGGCGGTGTGAACTGCATGGACACGCCCGGAAACCGGCGTCTCGCGAGCCCTGTTCGACAAAGTTATGCACACTGTGGGGAAACGAATCGTTGCAGGTAGGAGGAATAACTCTGTTGTAATTCATCCTTTTGTCCACAGGTTATGCACAACTGGGAAGTGGATGTGAATGAAGTTATCCACACCTGTGTGTGCATCGGTGGAGAACTGTCCAACTCCATTGGATACCCGCGAGTAATAAATCCCAACCAGTGGGTTGACCCCGGGACGTTCGTCCTGTCCAATCGAGGGTCAGCGGTAGTCGTGCGATGCTCAGGGGGCGCTTGACGGATGCGGAGATTTGGGTTTGTCGGGATTGTGTTGGTCGTGCTCGCGCTTGTCGTGGGCGGAGTGGCGTATGCCGAACCGGCACCTGAAAACCCACCAGGAGATTCGGCCGGTCAGGCCGGGGCTCACATCAATCGCATAGAGCAGTTGTCGCCCACACGCAGTGCCGTGTTCGTCGAGTCGCCGGCCATGCGACGCGAGGTACAAGTGCAGGTTCTGCATCCAGCGTCGAGCGCCGGTTCACGTCCGTCCTTCTACCTACTCGACGGAGTCAGTGCCGGTTCGGAATCCGGATACTCCGAGAGCACCTGGACCCAGAAGACCGACATCGAAACGTTTTTCGCTGACAAGAACGTCAACGTCGTTCTCCCCGTGGGCGGCACCGGCAGTTTCTACACCAACTGGAAGAACGACGATCCGAACCTCGGTGTGAACAAGTGGGAATCGTTTCTCGCAGAAGAACTTCCGACGTTGATCGATTCTGCGTTTTCCGGAAATGGGACGAACGTGGTCGGCGGGGTGTCCATGGGTGCGCTCGGCGCGGCCAACCTCATCACACATCACCCGAAGCTCTACACCGGATTGGCCTCGTACAGTGGCTGTCTCGACAACTCCGAATCGTCCTCGCAGGATTCCGTGCGGCTCACCGTGGCCAGCAAGGCGGGCGACGCCACCAACATGTGGGGTCCGGCGTCGGACCCCGACTGGCAAAAGCACGACCCGTCCACCAACGCGGAAACGCTGCGAGGGAAGACGATCTACGTGTCCTCCGGTACAGGTGCGCCCGGAGAATACGACAACGTCTTCACCCCGAGTGGACTGCAGACTGCCATCGAAGGCGGACCGCTCGAGGCGCTCGCTAATACGTGCACACAACTGTTCGAAGCGAGGTTGGGCGAGTTGTCGATTCCCGCAGTATTCGCGTATCGGAACGACGGCACCCATTCGTGGCCGTACTGGCAAGACGCGCTTCACGATTCCTGGCCGACGGTGAAGACGGCGCTGGGAATGTGAGCTGAGAACTACTCGGCCAGTGCCAGTTCGAGCAATTGGAGGGCGCCGTCACGGGTCTGCGCAGCCGCGATGAACCCGGCCTTGTGGCAGAAGACCGAACTGTCGACGCCCGTCTGGGCGGCAAGATCCGAGCCGTTCAGGCCGCGCCACGGCTCCGGCAACAGCTTTCGTGAACCGAACTTGGAGTCAGCAGGCTTGACCGTCTGAATCGACCAGCCGCCGTTGGTGTTCGGGAAGATGGTGAACAGCAGCTCCGGCTGGGCCGACGCGGCGCGGCCGTGGGGAACGAAGCGTTCCAGGACGACGAAGCGCGGATCCGTTGCTTTTTCGTAGGTCTCGGTGAACTCGCGCTCGGCGGCCGCGTCGCCGGCGTACTTGGCGCGCAGGCGAATCAAGACCTGGGTTGCGAGAACGACGGCCAGCTCGAACTGGGTGTCGAACTCCTCGTCGGTGGACGAGATCGGATTGAAAAGGTCCAGCACGGACGACAGATCAAAAGGCTTGGTGCCGTAGTCGTTGAGGGTGTAGATCTCTTGGCCGTTGTCGACGGCGTCGATGCCCTCGACCAGTCGGCTGTCGATACGGCGGAACACGGAGGCGTCGCCTTCACAGAACTGCAGGCCGTATTCCTGCCAGAGCAGACCGAAGGCGGAGTACAGGATGCCGTTGCTGCGCTCGCCGGCATCACGCTGGTGATGGTCGAAGCGCCCCTCAGCCGGGTTGTAGCGACCGCCGACGTCGAGCACGATGTCCGCGCTGTCGAGGACGGACTCGTCACGGCTGCGAACGACGGTGGCGTCGGGGTACAGCTGCTTGAGCAGCGATACGCCGAAGACGTCGTCTGCATGGAACTTGCCGTTATGGGTCGCGATGATCACCCGTCGAGACTAGGCAATCGAGCGCGGGGATGCCTAGTCAGCCGATGGTGCGGATGCGGTCGGTGGCAGGTGGCGAGACCGGCGACCCGGCTGCGAACAGGGCGGTCAAGGCGTCGAGGTCGTTGCCCGCACCGGTCATCTGGGTGGAGTTCTTCAGTGCGGTGAAACCGTCCCCGCCCTCGGCGAGGAACTTGTTCACCACGACGCTGTAGACGGCGTCGGGCGCGATGTCCTGCCCGTTCAGGCGCATTTCCGAGATCCGCTTACCCGGCGCTGCTCGCCGGTCCATGGCGTAGGTGAAGCCCGCGGACGGGGAGAGGATGCGCTCGGTAGCGGTGCCGTCGAGGTCGATCTGGAATTGCTGTTCGAGAGCGTCCTTCAACACCGCTCCTGTGACGGAGAGCACCTCGAGGCTGTTACCGAATGGCTGAACACCGTAGGCCTGGCGGTAGGTGACCTGGCCGGAAGTGCCGAAGTCCAAGTCCTCGCGCATGCCGCCGGGGTTCGTCAACGCTAGTTGGGCGCCTCGTGTCGATCCGGCGGCGAGTTGAGCGTCGGCGACCAGGTTGCCGAGTGTCGATTCGCCGCTGGGGACGCGGTCGCGTGTCAGATCGGCGGTAATGGTCCCCACCGGCCGCTGAGCGCTGTCCGACGCCTCCGACCAGGCCCGGTCGGCGAGAGCCTGAATATCGGGATCCGGCGAAATATCGTGTGTCACTATCTGATTGAACGCGGACGTCTGATCGCGAACGACCTCGCGTGTGTTGCGATCGATGGTGACGTCTGCGACGGACACGATCCGGCCGTGCGAAGCGCCCTGCATCACGACTCTGGGATTGCCTGCGGGATCAGGGAATTCGCAGTTGTACTGCTGGTGGCTGTCGGCGGTGAAGATGACGTCCACCTTCGGTGACGCACGGAGGGCGATGTCGCGGGCCGGCCCGGACTCGACGTTGCAGTCGTTGGGCCCACCTTCGACGGCCGGTTCGTCCCCACGGTGCAGGAGGACGGTGATGGCTTTGACGCCGAAGAAGTCGAGGACGTCGGCGGTGCGGTTGATCGCTTCGACCTCGTCGCCGAACTGCAGATCGGCGATTCCGCCTGGTGTCACGATCTGCGACGTGTTGGCGGGGGATATCGCGATGACTCCGAGCGGAATGCCGTCGACCATGTTCACGGTGAAGGGCAGCGTGGCCGGGGTGCCGTTGGTGTACGTCATGTTCGCGGCCATCAGCGGGAAGTTGGCGCCGCCGAAGGACGGACTGAACGTGCACGCATCGACGGCGGAGCAACCGCCGGACTGCATGCGACGGAACTCGGCGAGTCCCTTGTCCAGTTCGTGGTTGCCGATCGCGGAAGCGTCGATCTTCATCCGGTTCAGGAGTTCGACCGTCGGTTCGTCGTTGAACATCGCCGACTCGAGCGCCGACGATCCCCAGTTGTCACCGACCGAATACAGCAGCGAGTTGGTGGCTTGGCTGCGAAGTTGCGTCACGTAAGCAGCGAGATACGCCGCGCCACCTGCGGGAGTGAGCGAGCCGTCGGCCTGCCTGATCTCGCTGCGAACACCTTCCGGCGGGCGGAGACTGCCGTGCAGATCGTTGAACGCCAACAGACGAACCGACACCGTGTCCTGGGACTCTGCGTTGGCGACGCCACTCAGGGAGGTCGCGGTGGTGGCGAGAAGGGTCGTTGCGAGCACGGCACACGTTCGTGTCATGCGTCGCGTCATGCGTCGTGCTCCCTCACTCGGACCGGCCTCGAACCTCCCTGAGTGTGCCCGTCTGCCGAAACGAATTCCAGTCCCCGGCGTAACAGTTATGTATCGAGTGTCACGCGGTGACGCCGATGCCCGCGGCCTGCTTCGCGACGTCGGTGTTCGCGAAAGCGAGGAATGCGTCGTTCTCGTGTGGATCGCCGATGGTCATCCGGACGCCCTCGACGCCGTACTGGCGGATCAGAATGCCCGCTTCGGTACTCGCCTCGGCAAAAGCGGGAGAGAGCTCTCCGAGGGGGAGATAGACGAAGTTCGCCGACGACTCGGGGACGGTGTACCCGGCTTCGATCAGAGCGGTTCGAACTCGCGTCCGCTCGGCGATGACACCTTCGGTGCGGGCAAGCAGTTCGTCTGCTGCAGCCAGGGAAGCGATTGCGGCGGCCTGCGCGACAGCGCTCACGGTGAACGGGGTGTGCACCTTGCCGAGGGCCACGATGATCTCCGGATCCGCGACCGCGTAACCCACGCGGATTCCCGCGAGGCCGTACGCCTTCGAGAAGGTGCGCAGAACAACCACGTTGGGGCGGCTGCGGAACAGCTCGATGCCGTCGGCGTCCGAGCGTGAGTATTCGAAGTACGCCTCGTCGAGTGCGACGACGACGTGCGCCGGGACCGCGTCGAGAAAGCTCTCGAGCTCTGCCTTCGACAGTGCATTGCCGGTCGGGTTGTTGGGGTTGCATACGAAGATCAACCGCGTGCGATCCGTGATCGCGGCCAGCATCGCGTCGAGGTCGTGGCCGAAGTCCTCGGTCAGCGGAACCTTGACCGAGACGGCATGGCCGACCTGGGTGACCACGGGGTACGCCTCGAACGAACGCCACGCGTAGATGACCTCGTCACCCTGATCGCAGGTGATCTGCACGAGTTCCTGGCACAGCGTCACGGAGCCACAACCAGCGGCGACGTTGGCCGGCTCGACTTTCAGGAAGCTGGCCAGCGCCTCGATGAGTGCGACCGCGGCATTGTCCGGGTAGCGGTTGGCATTGGCGACCGCGTCGGCGACGGCGTCACGCACACCGGGCAACGGCCCTACTGTCGTTTCGTTGCTCGCCAGCTTGATCGCACCCGGAAAATTGCGTCCGGGAACGTAGGCGGGGATGGAGGCGAGGTCAGGGCGAATGTGTGCGGTCACGAGTCGATTATGCGCGCACCGATTTGGTGCGTAGCGGCCGTCTGCGTGTCAGAGTTAGAAGATGTCGGAAATCTTCCGAGCCACCGCGTATCTGCGCGGAGCCGAAGGGGAGGTCGCCACGGCTGTTCCGCTGACCGTGGTGGAGCCGGACGGCCCGACGCGGGGCGGGATCGTCGTCCTGCATGAAGCCCGGAAGTTCAGCCCGGCTCTGCTGAATCTGATGTGCGCGCTTGCCGGCGAAGGGTGGGTGAGCGTCGCACCTCACCTGTTTCACCGCGAACCCGAACACATGCAGGGTGAGGTGTTCGGTGACAACCTCTTCGCCGACTTCGACGCGACCCTCGATTGGCTCGTCGGACGCGAAGTTCTCGCAGACACCATCGGGGTGCTCGGATTCGACGACGCCGGTACCGCCGCGATGCTCGTGGCCACCAGCCGTCCCGTCGGCGCCGCGGTGAGCGTCGCCGCCCGGGGAATCGTCGAAGCCTTGTCGGTGGATGCTCAGGCGCTTGTCGACGCGGCCACTTCCCTGCAGGCGCCGTGGCTGGCGCTGTACGGCGAGGACGATCCCAGCACGCCTCGCGAACACGTGACTCTGCTCCGGGAAGCGACCGCGAAGGCCGACGTCGCGACACTGGTGGTCAGCTACGCCGGACTGGCTCACCGGGCGGACGAGCCGCCACAGCTGTCCGAGGACGCTGACCTCGACGACCCTGATTCGGCCTCGATCATCGAAGCTCAGACCCGGATCTTCGACTGGTTCGACAGCCACCTGCGGTAAGTCCACAAAACAGCCCGCTGACCACACGTTTTGCCTTTGGTGGCGAAGGGTGTGTAATCTTTCGATCCGGCGGTCCGAAAGGATCGGAACCCCCAGGGAGGCGTGCCAGAGCGGCCGAATGGGACTCACTGCTAATGAGTTGTCCCTTTTACGAGGGACCGGAGGTTCAAATCCTCTCGCCTCCGCCAAGCCGGTGATTTTGACCGGCGGGTTAGAAATGATAGAAATTACGACGGTAAGACACGCAAGACCAGCAAGACAACAGAACATGCGCCCGTAGCTCAACGGATAGAGCACTTGACTACGGATCAAGAGGTTAGGGGTTCGAATCCCTTCGGGCGCACAAGAAAGAAGGTCACAGACTTCAGGTCTGTGACCTTCTTTTTGTTGTGGTGCATACGCAATTCTTGAATGTGTGTGAGGTCACCTCGGCGATTTCGGGCGGTGATCCTCGCGATCGTGGGAACCGACAACCGATCCCCGCGACCTATGCTTTCTGCGGAGCAGCCACGCGAACCGAGGAGAACCCGTTGGAGACCGTCGACAGTCGGACGCTCCCGGTCTACTCGGCGGGGGCGGTCGAGGTGCCCTTTGTCATTGCGGGCATGGACGAACTTGTCTCCCGCGAGACCCGGTGGGATGCGCACTCGCACCCGACTCACGAATTGTTGTGGAACGAGCGGGGAGCGTCGAGCGCCACGGTGGGATCGCGCACGTGGACCATTACGCCGACCGTCGGTCTGTGGATGCCCGCCGGCGTCCTGCACTCGGCGATCGCGCCGGCCGGCACCTGGTATCGGGCCGCTCAGCTCGACATCGCGTCAGTTCCTTCTCTGTCCGACGTGCCGGTGGCGATCGAGGTCACTCCGCTGCTGCGGAACCTCCTCGAGCGACTGGCAGACGATTCACTCGGAACCTCTTCACGCTCGCTCACGGAGCAGATGGTGATCGACGTGCTGGCACCGTCGCCGAACGAGTTGCTGGTGCTGGTGCCGGACTCGCCACTTCTGCAACCCATCGTCGATGCGATCGGTGACGATCCGAGTGACATGCGAACGCTGTCCGACTGGGCAAGGCTCCTCGGTGTCAGCCCGCGAACCATCACCCGGGTATTTCGGTCGGAGACCGGGATGAGTTTCGGGCAGTGGGTCTCGGCTGTGCGCGCCCAACGAGCGGTGACCCTTCTAGCCCACGGCTTGGATCTACAAGAGGTTGCCGAGCGTGTGGGCTACCACTCGACCAGCGCATTCGGGGCGGCATTCCGGCGCACTACCGGCGCTACACCAGGGATGTTCCGGGCTAGCTGATCGGCCATCACACCTTGTCTCGATCGCTACACGGGGTGTCCCAAACACGCGATTGCGCCACATTGCCCTCCCGTATACGGTTTAGGCAAACCTCACCTAAGTGCCTGATTGAGCCGGGTTGAGGGCCGTACCCCTTCTCGAGAGAGTTCTGTTTTCATGCGTTCAAAACGCTTCTTGGCGGTGGCCGCAGCAGCGGTCGCAGTCGCCCTCGGCATGACAGCTTGCAGTTCCGACTCCTCGGAGACCGCCGACGGCGGCAGCGCCGGAAGCGGATCCAGCTCCTTCCCTGTCACGATCGAGCACGCTTTCGGAACTACGACGATCGACGCCAAGCCGGAGCGAGTTGCCACCGTTGCCTGGGCCAATCACGAAGTGCCCCTTGCTCTCGGCGTGGTTCCCGTCGGAATGGCAGCGGCGACTTTCGGTGACGACAACGGCAACGGAATGCTGCCGTGGGTCGAGGAAAAGCTCGACGAACTCGGCGCGAAGCCGCCGGTGCTCTTCGACGAGACCGACGGCATCGACTTCGAAGCCGTCTCCGATACGAACCCTGACGTCATTCTTGCCGCGTACTCCGGGTTGACGCAGGAGGATTACGACACCCTCAGCGAGATTGCTCCGGTCGTGGCATACCCCGAGGGGCCGTGGGCGACGTCGTGGCGCGACGTCATCAAGTTCAACAGCATGGGCTTGGGTATGGAATCCGAAGGGCAGGAACTGATCTCCACCATCGAAAAGGAGATCGCCGACGAGGTTGCCTCGCATCCGCAGCTTGCCGGCAAGGCAACCATGTTCCTGACGCACGTCGACACCGCTGATCTGAGCCAGGTCAGCTTCTACACGGCGAACGACACGCGCGCCGCGTTCTTCGAGGACCTCGGACTTTCGACGCCGAAGAGCGTTGCCGACGCCTCGACGGGTGGTGAGTTCTCGAAGAAGGTCAGTGCCGAGCGTGTGGACGTCTTCGACGACGTCGAACTGATCGTCACTTACGGTGACCAGGCACTTGTCGACGCACTCAAGGCTGACCCGCTGCTCTCGCAGATGCCTGCCGTCGCCAACAACGCGATCGTGTTCCTCAATGGAACCGGGCCGATGGGAACGGCGGCCAACCCGACTCCACTCGCGATTTCGTGGGTACTCGGCGACTACGTCGATCTGCTCGCCGGGGCCGCTGGAAAGTCGGAGTGACTGTAACCTCGCAGGATTCGACGTCGGGCGCTCGCGATACGCGGCGCCCGACGTTCGGCAATTCGCTGTGGTTGATCGCCCTTCTCGTTGTCCTCGCGGTGCTCATGTGCGCTTCGATCGTCATCGGCTCTCGTGAGGTCGACTGGTCCGATATCGTTGCCGCACTAGGCGGTTCAACGGACAACATCGGTCAGGGTGCGATTGCCAAGCGCATTCCGCGGACGGTGCTCGCGATAATCGTGGGAGCTGCGCTCGGTCTTGCCGGCGCTGTGATGCAGGGGATTACCCGAAACCCTTTGGCGGATCCCGGAATCCTGGGCGTCAACATGGGCGCTTCGCTCGCCGTGGTGATCGGAATGGCGTGGTTCGGACTGTGGACCCAGACCAGCATGATCTGGGTGGCCGTACTCGGTGCAGCCGGGGCGGCGTTGTTCGTCTACGTGGTCGGGTCACTCGGGCGAGGTGGAGCCACCCCACTCAAGTTGGCTCTCGCCGGGGCCGCAACATCGGCTGCGTTTGCTTCGTTCATCACTGCGATCATGCTGCCGCGAAACGATATTGCGGGCAACATTCGTTCGTGGCAGATCGGCGGCGTCGGTGGCGCGAGTTTCGAGGTGATCCGGCAGGGTCTGCCTTTCCTCATTGTCGGCTTCGTGATCTGTCTGCTGTCAGCGCGCAGTCTCAACTCTCTTGCGCTCGGCGACGAGGTTGCATCAGGTCTCGGCGAACGCGTCGCGGTGGTTCGTGCAGTGGCAGCGCTCGGTGCAGTGCTGCTCTGCGGTGCAGCCACTGCCATCGCGGGACCGATCGGCTTCGTCGGTTTGGTTGTCCCGCATCTGTGCCGGTTGCTGATCGGGATTGACAACCGTTGGCTACTACCGTTTTCTGCGCTGACAGGTGCCGGCCTTCTCGTCGCCGCCGACATTCTCGGACGAATTGTCGCCCGGCCGAGCGAAATCGACGTCGGCATCATCACCGCGCTCATCGGAGCGCCCTTCTTCATTTACATAGTCCGCCGTCAGAAAATACGTGAGCTGTGACCACTACATTCGTTACTCCCGAAGTCGAGGTCGACGCAGTCGGAGCAAGCCGTATCCGACGAGGTAGACGCCGCCGCATCGTGATTGCCGTGCTGATGGTCCTCGTCGTCGCCTCCTTCGCGGTCACTCTGATGGTGGGAAAAACCTTCTACTCGCCGTCAGATGTGCTTCGGGTCGTGCTGGGGGAGAACGTGCCTGGTGCCTCGTTCACCGTCGGCCGCCTCCGGCTGCCTCGCGCTGTCCTCGCTGTGGTCGCCGGAATCTGTTTCGGCTTGGGTGGCATCACGTTCCAGACGATGCTGCGCAACCCGCTCGCGAGCCCCGACATCATCGGAATCAGCTCCGGCGCAAGCGCTGCAGCGGCTTTCGCGATCATCTCGCTTTCACTCGGCGGTTCACAGGTATCGGTTTTTGCTATCGCTGTCGGTCTGGGCGTCGCAGTCTTGATCTACGTTCTGTCTTTCCGGGACGGTGTGGCGGGCACTCGGCTCATACTGATCGGTATCGGCATCGCCGCGATGCTCGACAGCGTCACCGCCTACCTGCTCAGTACCGCCGCCGCGTGGGATCTGCAGGAGACGATGCGTTGGCTCACCGGCAGTCTCAACGGTGCCAACTGGGGTTCGACGGTTCCCGTACTCCTGGCGCTGGTCTTGCTCGGGCCGGTGCTGCTGAGCCAATCGCGCAACCTTTCGACCATCCAGCTCGGTGACGACGCAGCACAAGCGCTCGGCGTCAGAGTGGAACGAACGCGCATTCTGACGATCATTGCGGCCGTCGGACTCATCGCCTTTGCCACTGCCGCTGCGGGGCCCATCGCCTTCGTCGCATTTCTGTCAGGGCCCATCGCCGCCCGCATCGTCGGTCCGGGAACATCACTTTTGATTCCGTCGGCGCTGGTCGGAGCGCTGCTGGTGCTAGTTGCCGATTTCTGCGGACAGTTCGCCTTCGGCACCCGCTACCCCGTTGGCGTGGTGACTGGCGCGCTGGGAGCGCCGTATCTCGTCTACCTCATCATTCGCTCCAACCGAACGGGAGGTTCGCTGTGACCGAATCCCATACTCTGACTGCCGAAAACCTCGAACTCGGTTACGGAGGACGGACCGTCGTCGAATCGCTCGACCTCGCGGTGCCGCCGGGAAAGATCACGACCATCGTGGGCGCCAACGCGTGTGGCAAATCGACACTGCTGCGGTCGATGTCGCGGCTACTCAGTCCCCGAAGCGGTCATGTTCTGTTGGACGGCAAGGATGTTCATCGCCTGCCTGCGAAGAAGCTCGCTCGCACGCTCGGTCTGCTGCCGCAGTCACCGATCGCACCGGAAGGGATAGTTGTCGCCGATCTCGTCGGCCGTGGTCGTCATCCACATCAGCGGGTGCTGTCGAGGTGGAGCCGCGAGGATGACGCAGCTGTCGCCGAGGCGCTTGCGGCCACGGACACAACCGGATTGGCCGAACGATCGGTGGACGAGCTTTCCGGTGGTCAGCGCCAACGTGTGTGGATTGCGATGGCGCTCGCCCAACAAACCGATCTGCTTCTACTCGACGAGCCGACCACCTTCTTGGACGTGAGCCACCAGGTTGAGGTCTTGGACCTGCTCACCGACCTGAACCGGACTCGGGGTACAACGATTGTCATGGTTCTGCACGATCTCAATCTCGCCGCCCGCTACGCCGACTACCTCGTCGCCATGGCCGATCGCCGGGTCTACGCGGCGGGTGATCCTGCCGAGGTGCTCACGAGCGACAACGTCCGCACCGTGTTCGGTCTCGAGAGCCGAATCATCCCCGACCCCATGTCGGGTAAGCCGTTGGTGTTGCCGCTCGGGCGCCACCACGTGCTCGACGACGTGTCGACGTGACGGCGTCGAACGCCCCGGGCGGGTGGATCGAATCCGTGGAACAACTCAATGCGATTCTCGGACAGCCCCATCCGACGATCATGGAGAAGCAGACCGCTCACACGACTCCGTTGATCCGTGAATTCATCGAGCAGGCACGGTTTTTTGTGCTCGCGACATCCGATGCGGCCGGAAATTGCGATTGCTCGCCGCGCGGAGACTTGGTCAGTCAGGTTCTCTTCCCCGACGAGAAGACACTGGTGCTCCCGGATCGTCCGGGCAACCGGCGCGCTGACTCGTACCGGAACATGATCGAGAATCCTCACGTGGGGATCCTCTTTCTCGCGCCCGGGCACGACGAGATCGTGCGCGTCAACGGCACGGCGACTCTGTCCACCGATCCTGATCTGTTGGATTCGATGGCGATGAATGGCAAGCCTGCACAGCTTGCGGTGATCGTGCAGATCGACGAGGCGTATCTGCATTGCGCGAGAGCAATTCTGCGGGCGAAGCTGTGGGATCCGTCGACGTGGCCCGCATCCGATGAGGTGCCGAGTCTGCGCGACATGATGGCGGAGCAACACAGCCTGCGCGTCGAGGACCTCGAACCCGCCAGACAAGAGGCGTACCGCAAGTACCTGTACTGAGCGCAGATCCGTCACCTATGTCCGATAATGATCCGTGCCTTCAATTGCCTCATCGCTGTTCTGGATCGCGCTGATCGCGGCCATCGCGCCGATAGTCGCGGGCCTGATCCCGCGTCGACTGGTTCCCGAAGTGGTGTTGCTACTGGTCGCGGGCGCAGTGGTCGGGCCGTTCGCCCTCAACATCGCAGCTGACAGCGAAGCGATCGGCATCCTGCGCGAACTCGGCCTCGGCATGCTGTTCCTGCTCGCCGGCTACGAGATCGACCGACAGGAACTCAGTGGGCGCGGCGGACGTCGAGCGCTCTACACGTGGCTGTTCTGCCTCGCGCTGGCGTTCACGGTGGTCGCGCTGCTTGGCATGAGGAACGTGATCTCCGCCGAAGCCGCTGTTGCCATCGCGATGACGTCGACCGCTCTGGGCACGCTGCTGCCGATCCTCAAGGACAACAAACTCCTCGACACACGCTTGGGTAAGACCGTCCTCAACCACGGGGCCGTCGGCGAGCTCGGGCCGGTCGTCGCGATGGCGGTGCTGCTGAGTGCCCGTGGTGCCGTACTGTCGCTGATCGTTCTTGCCGTCTTCGCCTTGATCGCTGTCATCGTTGCGGTGCTGCCCGGCAAGCTGATTCACGAAGGCTCGTGGACACATCGCCTGGTGCGGGCAGGGGCGGACACGACGGCGCAGACGACGGTCCGCCTCACCGTTCTGTTGTTGGTCAGCCTCGGAGTGCTGTCGGCCGTGTTCTCACTCGACGTCATTCTCGGTGCATTTGCCGCCGGCTTCATCCTGCGGCGACTGATGCCAGAGGGCGACGAGCGCCTCGAGATCAAGCTCGACGGGATCGCCTTCGGGTTCCTCATCCCGATTTTCTTCATCACTTCAGGCATGGCGATCGACGTCTCGGCGGTCGCCGCCAGTCCCGGCATACTGATTGCTTTTTTGATCCTGATCGTTGTCGTCCGCGGCGCGCCGGTGTTCTTCGTGACCAAGTTCGAGAAGGTCGAACCACCCTTCACCACGCGCGAAAGTGCGCAAGTCGCGTTGTACGGGGCTACCGGCCTGCCCATGATCGTGGCGGTCACTGGCGCTGCCGTCGACGCGCATCAGATGTCCTCGGACAACGCGTCGATTCTTGTCGCGGCCGGGGCGATCACGGTTCTATTGCTGCCGATGCTCGCCACTCTCTTGACGAAAAAGGAGAAAGTGTCCTGATTCAGAGATCCAACTGCTCGTCGAGCCAGTCGAACATCCGCTGATCAGTCAGACGCCTCGCCATGGGCTGGCAGTGGAAGTTCGCGCCCTCGGCAGCGGTGAAGGGAACCACCGTCGTCGGTCCGCCGGCGAGGGCGGCAAGCCGCTTGGATTGACCGGGCCAGAATTGCTCGCCTTCCGGATCGGTGATGAGCAGGGGAGTGGAGATCGAGCCGGCGACGTGTTCGAGGTGGTACTTCCGAACCTCGGCGAGAGTGTTGTAGTAACCGTCGGCGAGGTACGGACGCGCTCGGAAACGCCAGATTCGGGCGCTGTCCTTGGAGAATTTCATTCCCAGCCCTATCGCCATGTCGCGGTCGAAGGCCTCCGACTTCCCCTCGTCGAGTAGCTTCTGCATGTTCTTGGGGATGTGGGCGAGCCACGACGCGGCCACGTCCACGACCCCCGGATCGGCGATCGCTGCCGCGATCCGATGCTCGAACGCCAACGACTGGGGCACCCAGTACCCGCCCTGACTGATCCCGTACATCGCCAGCTTCGACGCATCGACGTCCGGCCGGTCCACGAGATAGTCGACGACGGGCGTGATGACGGCTTCCCAGTCGTGACGGAACGGGATGTTGCGCTCGAAGAGCATCGACTGCTGACCGGGACCGTCGAACATCAACACGTTGTAGCCCCGCTCGAGCGCCCCGGCACCGCCGCTGCCCCACAGCCCGCTGATCGGGCCGTCGCTACCGTTCACCATGATCAAAGTCGGCCGTCGCACGTCCCCGGGCGGCCGGAAGAAGTACCCGGGCAGGTAGGTGTCCTCGTAAGGGATCCGGACGCGTTCGACGGGCTGGGAGGTGGTGTCGACGAAGCGGTCCCACGCCTGTCGGTGACGTTTGAAAGTGGGGACCAGAACCGAATCGTCGCTGAGACCGTCGACTGCGTTGATCGCCACACCGAAGTACGACGCCGCCCGCAGGTACGCGTTGGACGCGCTTCGCGAATGCCCGGCCTCGGCTGCCTCTACTGCCTGCCCGAATACCCGTGTGCCGAGGTCGAACCAGGCCTCGTACCAGCCTTCGAGGTCCTTCTCGCCGACGTGAGCGATGGCCGAGAGCACTTCGCCGGTATCTGCCGCGCCGAAGGTGGCTTGCCCGAGAACGACTCGTAGCTCGAAGTCGAAGGACTCGTTGCGATAGAAACCAGCAGTGAACGCCTGGTGCGGATGGGCGAAGAACGACGACGCGAGAGACATGGGCACACCTTCGCTAGTTCGGGGCAGCCATTTTCAGTTGTAGTTCCAGGATCGCCCGAATCGCTTGCCGGAAAACCTGTCAGCGCGGCGACGCCGGGAGCCCGGTGGATGGCGGCCTCGACATCGCAAATGCCAGGGTGCACAACCACAACGACATTCCCAGCACCTGCGCACGTTGAGCGATACCCAGTCCGAGATTACCGCCGCCGGAGACTTCGATGCTGTTGGTCGTCAACATCCACACCGTCGCAAGGGAAGTCAGGATCAGAATGGTCAGACCCGTCGTCCGCAAAGAAGGGTGCTCGCGATACCTGAACGCTCCCACGGTGAATGCGATCATCGCGGTGAAGATCGCGAAGACCGCCACGCTGCTCGTCAACGCGTGAACATGGTGGAGCTGCGGAAGTAGACCGTCGGGTGCGCTCGACGGGCAACCCTCGCCCGAGCATTCGAGGGGGAACGACGCGTCGGCGATGGTCGCGATGCCGAACACCGCCAGCGCAATCCAGCCCGTGACGTAGAGCCTTCGCCGGGGCGTGATCAGCAGACCCAGCGCTCCGGAGATCAACATCAAGATTGCGGACAGGACATCGGCGTTACCGAAGACATCGCGGTATTTCTGGTTCTCGGCATCGAGTTCGCTGAGGAACGATGTCACCGGGTCGAGGCCGGTGTCCAGGAAGAATTCGAGAATCCACGACGAGTAGACGATTCCGCCCAGAGCCAGCGCAGCCACCAAACCCCACCGCGCAACGTTGCGTTCTTTCACGAAATCGAGCTTACGGACCGAGCAGGGCTTTCTGGACGCGTTCGGCCGCTACCAGCGGATCTTCGTGCTCCCAGACGCGGATGACGGTCCAACCCTGCTCTGCCAGACGTGCATCGGTGTCGCGGTCTCGAACCACGTTGGCGGCCAACTTGTCCGTCCACCACTGCGCGTTGTTCTTGGGAAACGTCGCATGCTGCGGGCAGCTGTGCCAGAAGCATCCGTCCACGAACACCGCGACTTTGCGGCGTGGGAATACCAGATCGGCCCGTCGGCGAACACCTTTGACAGGCGCCCGATCCACGAAGTACCGGAGTCCGCGTCGATGCAGCTCGCGTCGAAGTGCGATTTCGGGTTTGGTGTCGCGCCGACGCTGAGCGCTCATCCGAGCGCTGGTGGCAGGATCCGTCGCAGGCACCGTGGTTCTCTCAGCCGTCGGAATCGTCGCTGTCTTCGGGATCGGACCAGGTAGGCGCAAACCTGTTGCGACGCTCCACTTCACCGTGCACGACGGTCACGAAGTCGGTGAACGAGAGCGTCTGAGCTTCGGTGGGGCGGCCGTTGCGCGGCGGCGGTTCGTCGACGTCGAAGAACCGAACTGCGCCATCGGGTTCGTAGAGTCCGATGTAGACCTTTTCGAAGAGGTCGTAGCGGGTGTCCTCGGCGCCGAGATCCACCCAGGCCTTTCCCGGAACGCCGACCACCGCGCGCTTGCCCCGGCCCGAGCGCTTCGAGAGCGTCGTGACGTGGTGTGCAAAAGAGGATTTGCCGGTGTCGCTGGTCTTGGTCGGGTCGCCGTCGTCGCACGTGGCGTACGGCTCGAACATGACGGCGACCAACACGCTGTACGGCTGACGCTGATGCAGAACCATTGCCTCGCCACGCAATTCGTGGTCGTTGCGGACGATGTTCTTGGTCCACCGTCCCAGCTTGCCGCTGCGGGGACTGTAGTCCTGGAAGTTGTACGTCTTGATGGAGACGCAGAGGATCAGGCCGAGAGTGGGGTCGAGTGCCTTGACGTCCAAGCGCTTTCGGCCCTTGGCGACATCGACTGTTGCCTCCTGGCCTTCTCCGGACGCCGTCGGGGTGATGTTGGGATACAGCGGACGCAGAGCGTCGGCCACCGTCTGTGCCAGTTGATTGGACAGTCGCTGGGCGTAGTTCTTCTTCTCGCCGCGATCGGCGTCGGCCGGGGGCTTGTCGCCCGCGAGTTGCAGTGCGCTCCAGAGTGGTTCGTGTTCCGGCTCGGAAAACAGTGTCTCCGGAAACAGGGGTTCGGGAAACAGTGAGTCCGTCATGCCGCGGCCTCGGGATATCCGCCCATCCGCTCGAGATGGCTTTCGACGTCCTCGATGAAACCGGGGATGAACCGAAGATTACCCATGCGTGCGCGCTTGAGGAAGCCGGCCGTCGCCCGAGCCGACAGCAACCGCGTGTCTTCGAGGAAGCCGCTCAGATCTTCATACTCGTACTGCACCGGCCACGTCGACGTGTGTACGCGGAAGGCCTGACGATTACGGCCCCAGGCCGCACTCGGCCAGGCGTCGCCCGGTTCGAGTGGCGTCTCGCCAGCCGCGTCGTATTCGATGGGATCGCTCAACCGGCCACCGACCCACGACGCCATCCGCACGCTCACGGCATTGCCGACGAGCTTCCAGCGATGGCTGTGGCGTAGGCCGGGAACCTCGACGGACGGCAGCGTCCAGTCGGGATCGAAACCCTGCAGTCGCTCGGCATCGACTAGACCGGGAGTGACGATCTCACCTGACGGCAACCGGACTGCCGGCTGACTGGGGATGCCGACGGACGAGCCGCCCTTGAGCGTCGGCACGGCATTGACGGCCCATCCGAGACCGCGAGTGCCTTCGGTCCAGTAGAAGCCGCACGGGTAGTCCGCGGGATCGCCACCCAGGCGCTCGCCGGCGTCCTGGCCGAACAGGATTTCGCGAGGATCGTCTGTGCGCGAGGCAAGCATGATGACCCGCTGGCGACGCTGGGGGAGTCCGAAGGCGCGGGCGTCGACCACCCGGTACGCCCAGGTGTATCCGAGGTCTTCGAGGGCGTCGGTGATGTGCCGCATGGCGGCGCCCTTGCCGAGCTGAAGCATGAACGGAACGTTCTCGATCAACAGCCAGCGCGGGCCCTTCTTACGCTTGACCAGACGGAACACCTCGTCCACCAGTCCTGAGCGTGCGCCGGTGATGCCTGCCGTTTTGCCGGCCTGAGAGAGGTCCTGGCAGGGGAAACCGGCGGCCACCAATTCGATGTCACTGGGCAGCGCGCGAAGTTTGGTGACGTCACCGTGCAACGGCACGTCGGCGAAACGCGAACGGAGAACTGCCTGCGCGCCCGGATCGATTTCACACAGCAGTTCGGTGTTCCACCCATGTTCCGAGAGCCCCAACTCGAGACCACCGATACCGGCAAACAAACCCACCATGCTCCGCGACGACGTCACAGCACCCTTCCTCACGAACCGACCTAGAAGCACGGTACTCGAGAACTCCGACACCGTTTGCCAACTATTCAGTCCGCGGCGTGCTCCTTACGGAAGAACCGTTGTGAAACGCCTTACATCGAGATCTTCGGGGCCGATCGAAGTCCCTAAAAGGTCCCTGATCGAAGCAATAACCCGAACCAGCGGTGCTCCGTGCCCGTTCGTCCATTACCGTGGTCGGGTGAGCATCCAACCTTCCGGTGACGCGTCCTGGCCCGCGGTATTGACCTGGCAGGCCCACAACGCTCCTCGTATGGAGTCTGTTCGTGTGCAGCTGAACGGAAATCGCATCAAGGCTTCCGGCCGGATCATCGGTGGAGCCTGCAGTGAGCACCCGGCATTCAGCGCGTCGTACGACCTGGTCACCGACGAGGCCGGCATCACCCGCCGGTTGTCCGTGCGGACCGCCCTGGCCGCCGGTGAGCGTCAGATGTCGATCAGCCGGGACGAAGAAGGCACCTGGATGGTCGAGAACGGCGCCAGTCACCAGCGCTCTGCGTTCGATGGCGCACTCGATGTCGACGTGATCCTCAGCCCGTTCTTCAACACGCTGCCCATCCGCCGCGTCGGCTTGCAGAACGACATCGAAGACGCCGAGGTCCCGGTCGTCTACGTCAATCTCCTCGACCTGCGCGTCGAGGGTGCGACCATCACCTACAGCTCCGGCGCCGACGGAATCAGTGTGCTGTCCCCGGTGTCCAGCTCGACGCTGTCCGTCGACACCGAAGGTTTTGTCCTCGACTACCCGGGTCTGGCAACTCGTATCTAGGTTTCGTATCTCTAGGTTGCGTAGTTCTAGGTTGCGGATCGCCGGATGACGCCGCCGCGTCGACCGGCGTCTCGCATCCGGTTGATCCAGTCGGGTTCTCCGGCCTGAACGTCTTCGATGTCCCACCGCTCGTGCGACTCGTAGGCGCCGCGCGCCGCGAACCCTGCGTCCACCAATCGTGCCGTCGAGCCGTTGTCGAGCAGATCGGTACGTGCGCCCTGCAAAAGGTCGAGCGCCTCGTCCAGCGCGACCAGCAGGGCGTCGCGGTTGCCCTCGCACATCGCCCGCACCAGGCCAGGAGCGCTCCCGGCCACGCGAGTGCCGTCGCGAAATGATCCGGCAGCCAGCCCGAGAGCCAGTTCGCCTCCGGCAGCTCCGGTGATCGCAAGCGTTTCCGCGAGCAGGTGAGGCAGATGCGAGATTCGCGCGACTGCTCGATCGTGCTCGAGAGATTCGGCCGGCACGACGACCGAGCCGCAGTCGAGTGCAAGGTCGGCGACCTGCGACCACACGTCTGCGTCGACGCCCTCGTCGGTGGCAACGACCCACACCGCGTCGACGAACAGATCGGCATCCCCGACCGCCCAACCCGAAGCTGACGTCCCCGCCATCGGATGACCGCCCACGAACTTGGCGCTCAAGCCCGCTCGTTCGACCGCGGCCTTCACTTCACCCTTGACGCTGACGACGTCCGTGATCGGATTGTCGGGCGCATGCGCGGCGATTGCCTCCAAGGTGGCGTCGACGGCAGGCATCGGCACGGCGACCACGATGATCGCGCCGCTTTCGTTTGCTCTCTGCAGCACTGAAACCAGATCGGTGTCGGCGTCGAAACCGTCGGCTCGGGCCGCGTCGGCGGACTCGCTGGAACGGTTGTAACCCCACGCCCGGCGGCCGGATCGGACGGCGGCGCGAAGTAGCGAACCGCCGATCAATCCGAGGCCGAGAACGCAGACTGGTGGGGCGGAATCGATCGCAGACACGAGTTCAGGTTGGCACATCGATGCTCGGACTTCACTCACTGGCACCAGGCGGGCTACCGTTGCGCCATGGGTGCACAGCGCGCGGGTAACAAGAGCGCCTCTTCGAACCAGTCGGAGGAGCTTGAAGGCTTCGGTGTCGCGGTGGTCCGTGAAGAGGGGCGTTGGACGGTCAAGGCACTGACGCCCGACGCGTTGACCTCGCTCTCGGCCGCCGAAACGCAGCTGCGTGAGCTGCGAAGTTCGGGTGCCGTCTTCGGTCTTCTCGACGTCGACGACGAGTTCTTCATCGTGTTGCGTCCGGCGCCGTCGGGCACGCAGTTGCTGATTTCCGACGCGACCGCCGCCATCGACTACGACATCGCAGCCGACGTCCTCGACGCTTTGCACATCGAGATCCCCGACATCGACCCGGACGACCTCGACGATGTCGAACCCTGGGAAGAGGGCGATCTGTCCGTGCTGGCCGATCTGGGCCTGCCGGAACCCGTGCTCGCCGTCATCGCGGCCGAGACCGATCTCTATCCGGACGAGCAGTTGGGGATGATCGCGCAGCGACTCGGGTTCGCATCCGAGTTCGGCGCAGCGCTCGACAAGCTCCCGCGCTAGATGACTCTCGCTGACGATCAGCGCATGATCCGTGCGGCCATCGTGGCCGCACGTTCCGCCTCCGACGCAGACGTCCCGGTCGGGGCAGTGGTGTTCGACGCAGACGGCGTCGAAGTTGCTCGGGCCTCCAATGCCAGGGAAGCGTCGTCCGATCCGACCGCGCACGCCGAAATCCTCGCGTTGCGTGCTGCCGCGAAAACCTACGGTGACGGCTGGCGCCTGGAAGGTGCGACGCTTGCCGTGACCCTCGAGCCATGCACGATGTGTGCGGGCGCTCTGGTCCTCGCCCGGGTTTCTCGGGTCGTTTTCGGGGCGTGGGAGCCGAAAACCGGAGCCGTCGGATCATTATGGGACGTAGTTCGAGATAAAAGATTGACCTATCGGCCGCAGGTGCGCGGCGGCGTCCTCGAGGACGAATGCGCTGGGCTTTTGGAAGATTTCTTCCGCGAGCAGCGGGCCTGAATTCGGTATTCCCCATCGAGAGTGATCGCACACTCGGGTAGCCGGATCCATCAATCGAGGGCATGGTGGAGGCAGATGCCGTCAGGGCATCGGCGGATCGTCGGAAGGCGATTCGTTCGCGTTCACAGAGGAGTACTCATGGGAATCGCAGACAAGGCTCAGAACAAGGCCGAAGACCTCGGGGGCAAGGCCAAGGAAGCTGCTGGCAGCGCTACCGGTGACCGGGACCTCGAAAACGAAGGCAAGGGCGACCAGGTGAAATCGGCCGTCAAGGATGCAGGCGAGAAGGTCAAGGACGCCGCTTCCAGCATCAAGGACAAGCTCACGTAATACCGCTCCACCTGGCGATTTCAGCCACGGGCACTCCATCCGGTAAAGTCACCAACGGTGGCGTGTCCGAGCGGCCTAAGGAGCACGCCTCGAAAGCGTGTGACGGGTAACCCCCGTCCGAGGGTTCAAATCCCTCCGCCACCGCCAAAGCTCCCCACCTGTTCACGCAGGTGGGGAGCTTTTTTGTGCTTGGTGGCGCCTATAGTCCCGTTGCTCGGACGACGTCAGGGAATCGGTAGGTTTCATCGAGGACTGATTTGTCGGGGACATAGCTGCGAATGATCAGTCGAAATTCGTCGTGCGGAGCGGGTAGCCAGTTGGCACGAGCATCCGGATCGGTCGGCTCGTCGTGAGACAGGTGCAAGGTGAGCTTCCCGTCACGAAAGACGAGATCGCCCGCGTCGAGATTGACGGTGCCGAGGTTGACGCGGTTACCCGGTGCGTCGGCGAGCATAAATGCGTCCTTGTCGTACATGGTCAGAGACCAGAAGCCGCCGCGACTGCGGTCGACGGGTGGGAGTGCGTCTTCTGTGAAGGTCATGGTGTACCGCTCGCGGCCGTGGAGCAACGCTCCGTCGTGGTCGGTACCCCGGATGAGGTAGACAGCCTCGTGAAAGTCGTTGACGTAAATGTAGATGACGGCCGCGAGCGCCCGTCCGAACCAGTCGGTGCCCCACAGGCCACTGTTGCGTTGCCGTTGCCATCCGTTGCCTGCGTCGACCCCGGTTTGGACGTAGCTCGCCGATTGATGGAGGGCGACGTCGGCGCGGAGCGCGGCGCGGTCGAGCAGCGCTCGGTACGACTTGTCCGAACGATACAGTGCGACAAGCGTCTTGGCTTGATCAGCCATCGGGGTGTCTGCTGCGCCCATGGTCGGGTTGAAATCGAGCATTGCTGCAAGATCGGTCCAGAAAGATTCCGGCTTCACCCATTGAGGTCGACTGGCGTCGGGATCGACCGCCAACATTTCGGCGGTGACGCCCTGAGGGTAGATCGAGTTCGCGGCGTGGGCCTCGTAGCCGAAGGACCGCGGGCCGGGTCGATCCTCGCTGAACGGGTACATGCCGATCTGGTCGAGCACCGACCGCGCCTGCTGCTTGGACGCCTCGGAACGTGCTGCGAAACTGCGAGGGAAGACACCAGCCACGTTCGTCGGTGCTCGAAGCACATCGAGGAAGTCTTCCGGCAACTCGCCATCCCAATCAGGTCCGACCAGAAGGAACTTTCCGCCGGGAGTGCCTGTCGCCGAACCAAGTTGGTGAGTCACATTTGTCAGCACGTCGACGATCTGGATAGTCCAGTAATGGCCGTCGGGTACCTCGGTCGGGGTCTGTATAACTGCGGTTTCGTCGGTGAGATCGGCGAATCCTGCGCCGTAGATCGTGTCGTTGTTGGGTGAGACGACCCACCGCTGCGCCGGGCTCATGTAGTCGGTGAGGGCACCTGTGTAATTTTTGGCGGCGCCTGGCAGAAGGCCGAGTTGGAGTCCGGTCTTGCCATCCATGATCTCCCACATGTTTGTACGGCCGAAGGTGTCCACAGCTGGATAGCCCCAGTAATAGACGATCCGGGCGAGGGCTTCCACGTAACTCTCAGCGGCGAGCGTTGCTGGAACTCCGGCCGATCTCGCCAGTTGAGCGTGTGCCGGCGTGAAACCTTGTGCGATTGAGTCGGTCGGGGAGTCCATGAAGTCATGGTGCCGGTGACCGTCCGCTGCATCATCACCCTTGCGGGGTGAACCGGTGAGGAAATCGAAAACCGGTTCTGTGTACGCAATTCGAACGTTCAGGAGCGGCGAGCGATCCACTCTGCAGCGGCGGCATCGATGTCCTGCTTCAGCTTCTCGAAGAACGAAGGTGGCGGGGTGGGGATCAAATCTGCTGCGGTAGTGAGGGATCGACTGAGGGCGATCCGACGCTCGCGTAACTCGTCGTCGGTCAGGAGCGTCAGGTCCGCCATCGCGAGCTCCCTCGATCGGTGTGATTCGTGTTTCGGGCAGACCGTGCGCATCGGGATCGATGCATGATTCGATGCGCACGGCCCAGGCATTCCAGGCTGGGGGCCGGAATGCACAGTCGATTTTACCAAATGATTACTAATGGCTGTAGACGCGGCTCACCCTTCGGTGTTCGTGGAGCACTTTCACAGGGTTCTCCCAGGTCGTAAGTCCTGACAACTGTTGAAGCTGCAACTATCGTCGAGCCCATGAAAAAGATCTGGTGGATCGGCGGAGCAGTAGTTGTGGTCGTACTCGCCCTGCTCGTGGGGCCGTGGGCGTACGGGAAGTTCATCGCTGAAGACGATGCACCGGCGGCCGTGGTGTCCACTGAGGGCGCGGAGGCGGCGTCCGGATCGATCGACGGGCAATGGACCGTCGTCGCCGGGCAGGGGGACAACCAGACGGCAGCTGGGTACACCGTGCACGAGATTCTCAACGGATCGAGTGTGACCGTCGTCGGAACCACTGGCGAGGTGAGCGGAAACGCGGTTGTCGAGGGTGAAAAGCTCACTTCCGGCGAGGTAACGGTGCAGGTGGCAAGCATCAAGACCGACTCGGATCGGCGCGACGGCCAGTTCACGGGCAATGTGATGGATACCAGCACGTATCCGACGGCGACGTTCACGATCGACTCGCCGGTGGACTTGTCTGCTGTACCGACGGACGGAACAACGGCGACGGTCACGGTGTCAGGAACGCTGTCGCTCAAGGGTCAGTCCAAGCCGGTGTCGGTCGACATGACCGTGCTGCATTCGGGTGATTCGCTGATCGCATCGGGCTCGATTCCGGTCTCCTGGACCGATTTCGGAGTCGAGCCTCCGTCCCTCGGTTTCGTCACCGTCGACGGCAGCGGCTCGGTGGACTTCCTGGTCTCACTCGCCGCGAGCTGAATTACGTCCACCCGATTCGCACTGCTTCGGGGCGGGCAGGGAAGATTAAGGACATGACCTTCCTTTCTTCTTGTCCGCTCCGAAGGCAGTGTGCGATCTCTGCCCGGACGGAATGAACAGGTGATGCCCCGGTGGAGACCGTTCCGGACGGGCGAAGACCCCGATCCACGGTTCACGCTCGCCAATGAGCGGACATATCTGGCTTGGATCCGCACTGCAACGGCCTTCGTCGCGTCGGGCGTCGGACTCGAAGCGTTCGGCGGCGACATTCTCAATCCGACGGTTCGATCCGGCTTGGCCGCGTTGTTGCTCGTCGGCGGTGCTCTGATCGCCATCACTTCCTTTGTCCACTGGATCAGCGCCGAGCGTGCACTGCGAACTGAGCGCTCGTTGCCGGTGCCGCTCATGGCGCCGGTCGTCGGCATCGTGCTGGTGATCTGCGCGACCGTCCTGGTGGTCGAGGTCGTGAACTGATTGACCGCGCTGGAACCGTCGGAAGGTGTCAAGCCTCCGGACAAGGGCTTGCAGTCCGAGCGCACATCGCTCTCGTTCGTACGTACGAGTCTGTCGATCCTCGGCTTGTCTGCCGCCTGTCTGAGATGGTTGCCGCCGTTCGGGTCGGCGGCCCTGATCGGCCCGTCCGTCGCTGCCGTGCTCGTCGTCGCGGTGACGGTCTACGAACGTCGGTCGCGGCCCAGGCGGTTGGCCCAGTTTTCGGCCGAAAAGGCAACGCCCGCTTTGGGTATGGGAGCAACTCTCGCGGTCGCTCTGCTCCTGCTCAGTGCGACGGGGCTGTGGATTCTGCTGAAGTGACCTCGGCTTTCGGCGCCCAGCCGGGCGGGCCGAACACGTAGCCGGCTCGCTGCCGCCACGATGTCGACGCCTTCCAATCGCGAGCAATGGCAGCATATTCGCGCGTTTGGAGCTTCCAGATGTTGTACGTTCCGACCGGCGTCGTGAGTCCGTAGGTGGGGCGGTGGGTTTCGGCTGCGAAGGTTCCGAACATCCGGTCCCAGATGATGAGGATTCCGGCGTAGTTGCGGTCGAGGTACTCGGCGTCGGAGCCGTGGTGGACGCGATGGTGTGACGGCGTGTTGAAGATGAATTCGATGGGCCGCCAGAGTTTTCCGACACGTTCGGTGTGGACGAAGAACTGGTAGACGAGGCTGACGGAGAAGCCGACGAACACCATCCACGGCGGGATCCCGAGGAACGGCAACGGCAACCACATGATGATCTCACCGCTGTTGTTCCACTTCTGCCGCAGTGCGGTGCTGAAATTGAAGTACTCGCTCGAATGGTGAGCCTGGTGTGTGGCCCAGATGACTCGAACTCGGTGTGCGATGCGGTGATACGCGTAATAGAGGACGTCGATTCCGAGCAGCAGGATCACCCAGGTGTACCAGGCAGTCGGCGAGAGGTGCCACGGAGCGAGATACACCCAGATTGCGGAATAGCCGATCAGCGCCAGCACTTTCCAGAAGGTGCTCGTTGCGATCGACACGAGTCCGAGTAGAACGCTGGTTCTGGCGTCGACGCTTCGGTAGCCGCCCTGTGCCGGCCGTGCGCGTCCGTCGGCGTCGTCGGGATGATCTTCGAGCGCACGGGCCGCGAACCATTCGATTGCGAGGAAGATGACAAACGCGGGGATTGCGAGCGTAACGGGATCATGGAGCGGTTCGAGCAGTGACTTCCATGATTCGAGAAGGGTTTCCCACACGCGATTTGTCCTGTTCTCTAGCTCTGATCGTTACATCATGCATCAAAATGTAACGTCAGGGAACCCTTTGCGGCGAAGAACTCGCAGGTTTGTTGCGACTATTCATAGAACGATGGTAGGAATTGCCGGTGCATATCACCGCGAAGGTGGACTACGCCGTGCGGACTCTGGTCGAGCTCGCGGCAGTTGGTCCTGACCCGGCCAAGGCCGAGTTTCTCGCCAAATCCCAGGTAATACCCCACAAGTTCCTGGAAGCGGTGCTCTCGGACCTGCGGCGCGGCGGCTTGGTCAACAGCCGTCGAGGCCCGGACGGGGGATACTGGCTCGCTCGGTCCGCGGACGAGATCACGATTGCCGACGTCATACGAGCTGTCGAGGGACCGCTGGCTTCGATTCGGGGTCAGCGACCGGAAGACGTCGACTACGGGGGACCGGCAACGCCCCTCAAGGAGGTGTGGATTGCAGTGCGAGTCAACCTCCGTGCTGTGCTCGAAAATGTCACACTCACCGATGTTGCAGGTGGAGAGTTGCCCGAGTTCATTCACGAACTGACGGCAGATCCCGAGGCGTGGAATCGGCGCTGATACAGCCCGGTTTCAGTGTGCCCGTCGACGCGGAACTGCCATAGGAGCAGTGTTCGCGGTGTTGCCTCCCGCGGATTTTGCGTCGTACATCAGATGATCGGCCGCAACGATTGCTCGGGAGAACTCGTTGTAGTCGAACTCTTCCTGATGTGGGATGAAAGGTAGCGTCGCTGCGCCGACGCTGACCGTGGCCAGGGGGTCGTCGGAGGCGTTCACCACGGCTTTGGGGAGCGTCGCGATTCGTTTGCGAAGTCCGTACGGAGTACCGATCATCACAACGGTGAACTCCTCGCCGCCGGTGCGCGCGGCGTAACCGAAACCGTTCACATGCGCCTGCAGGCGCGTTCCGGTCCGGATGATGACGGCGTCACCGACTTCGTGGCCGAACGTGTCGTTCACCGCCTTGAACTTGTCGATGTCGACGACGGCAACAGCAATGTCGGCACGATTTGCCGACGCGACCGACCAGATGCGCTCCGACATGTCCCACAGTCCTCGTCGGTTCAACAGGCCGGTAAGCGCATCCACTTTGGATCCCGTTGCGCGCGCGAGTAATTGCCGCCAGGTGAACTGAATCGTGGCCGGAATGAAGATCACGGCACACAGGACGACGTCCGTGCGTGCGATCACGCTGGTTGTCGAGTAGTCGCCGTTCGTCAGGCCGAGCACCGTCAGGGCGATGACAAATGTCGTGGCAAAGGCGAGATGGAAGGCCAACCAGCGGTAATCGAGAAAATAGGTGAAGTAGGCGCCGGTGGCGACAAAGAGTGCCGCGCCGAAGAGGGCGGCGTTATGGCTGGTGAAGGTGATGAGAATCGAGGCAGTTCCGAGATCTGCCCACAGTCCGTAGAGCTTGAGCATGCGTGAACCTCTGATTCGGCCGACAAACCAGAGAATCGTAGGGATCAGGTTGACGGTCGCAATGCCGACGAGCCAACTGCGCGCAAACGGTCCGTCCGGGCCCTCTCCGCTGAGGAGAAACAGGAACGCCACGATCGAGAAATTGAGTGAGCAGAACCCGATGGTGAGACGGACGAGACGTAGTACGGAGCCTCGTCCGGACTTCGATCCCCACAGCATCACCGTGGACGAAACCGGCCAGGTGTGCAGGAGCGGGTCCATCAGATTCCTTCGCCGAGCAAATTACGGTTAATTCACCGCAAAGTATGTCAGGCCATGTTGATTCACGCGTCAACTTGGCAGGGGGCGTCAGGCGGTGGAGTTGCTCGCAACTCTCTCTGTCGCGCTGTTCAGGCATTTGCCGTGCGTGAGTGTGAGGTACGCCTCGAGTTTCCGTGCCCTGTGTTCGATCGCACAATATTGCAGACCTCTGCAAAGTTGCAGAGCTCTGCAAGTTCGGTACCGTGTTGGGGTGATCATCGAACAAGGCCTTCGTGACCGCAAGAAGGCAGCAACCCGTGCCGCACTCAGCGGCGCGGCAGCACGGCTCGCTCGTGCGCTGGGGATCGAATGCGTCACCGCTGACGCAATCGCCTCCGAGGCCGGAGTGTCGACGAGGACGTTCCACAACTACTTCTCCAGCAAGGAGGAGGCAGTGCTCGCCAGTTTCGAGGAATCGGTGAACCTGTGGATCGAGGCGCTTGCGTCGCGGCCCGCGGACGAACCTATTCTCGACGTCCTCGAAGAACTTGTGGTCGAAATCGTGAACGACTCAGGTCCGAGTGGGAGTGAGAAGGCAAGTATCTGGCTGCTGTCGGATTCGAGTCCCGCGCTCTACCGGGATGCCGCAGACATGCATCAGCGGATCAACCGTGCAGTAGTTCAGGCATTGGCGGAACGCACCGGTACCGACGCCGAGAAGGACCTGTACCCGACGCTCCTCCTGGGAGCGGTGGGCGGAGCCGCTAAATCGGTGATCGACGTCTGGACTGGCGGAAAGTCGGAGGCTTCCAGTCCGGAAGAGTTGGTTCACGACGCTTTTAGGCAGATTCGTGCCGGGTTGCCCGCGCCGCCGCCTGCCCCTGAGATGTCGCGTCCCTGAGATGTCTCGTCTCTGAGCCCCACACGTAATACCTGTCCACGTACACGCACCGAAACAGCAAGGAGCCCGTCGTGGCCACCTATCTTTATCGGATCGGCAAGTTCGCCTACCGGCGAAAAGGCGCGGTCCTCAGCGTTTGGCTGATAATCCTGGTCCTGATGGGCGTCGGGGCAGCGACTCTGTCCGGCCCCACCAAGGACTCGTTCTCCATTCCGGGAACCCCGGCGCAGCAGGCGCAAGACCTGATGGCGGAGCGTTTTCCCGACGCGCCCAATCCTATGGATTCGCTGAGCGCGCGATACGTAGTGCAAGCTCCGGCAGACACGACGCTGGCCGATCCGGCGAACGTCAAGGCCATGGACGACATGCTCGCGAGTATTCGTGGCATCGACAAGGTCGCCGACTCTGCCAAGGTGGACCCGGCGACTGCCACTCCGGAACAGGCCGCGAAGGCGTTGGTCAATCCGGTTACCGGCAACGACTCCATGGTTGCGATGTTCAAGGAAAAGGCTGCTGCGGCTGGAACTTCCGAGACACAGGCCGTGGACGACGCGCGTGCGTTGTCGCCGCTCAGTGCCGACGGCACAGTCGGGTACGTCGAGGTTCCGTTCAGCGGTGACTTCGCCGATCTCGATCAGGCGTTGCGTGATTCGATCAACTCCGCAGCCGATGTCGGTCGGGCCGAGGGACTCAACGTCCAGGTCAGTGGTTCTGCTGCTCAGGAAGCGGAGATGCCCGGTGGTGTCACCGAGCTGATCGGTATCGCCGTTGCCGCAGTCGTTCTGGCCATCACGTTCGGTTCGCTTGTGGCCGCGGGGCTTCCGCTCCTCACCGCGATCATCGGTATCGCTATCGGCAGCCTCGGAATCACGGTTGCCACCGGATTCATGGATCTCAGTTCGATGACTCCGACGCTGGCGATCATGATCGGTCTGGCCGTGGCGATCGACTACTCGCTGTTCATCATGTCCAGGTTCAGGCATGAGCTCACCCTCACTGACAACCGTGCCGAAGCAGCAGGTCGCGCCGTCGGAACTGCCGGTTCCGCAGTGGTATTCGCTGGTTTGACGGTCATCATCGCGCTGGTTGCCTTGCGAGTCGTCGGCATCCCGTTCCTCTCCGATATGGGTGCGGCAGCGGCCTTTACCGTGCTGATCGCGGTTCTGATCGCCTTGACCTTGCTGCCTGCGATCCTGGGTATGTTCGGACGCAAGGCTTTTGCCGGCAAGATTCCCTTCCTCAGCAAGCGCGCTGAGGAGTCCGAAGACGAAGATTCGGGCAAGCCGAAGTTGGCTCTGCGCTTCATCAGTGCCGTCGTCCGTCGTCCGCTCGTGCCGCTGATCGGTGGAGTAGTGCTTCTGGGCGCATTGGCTCTGCCCGCAACGGGATTGAGCCTGGCACTGCCGTCGGAGGCCACCGGTGACCCGGCGACCAGTGCGCGTCAGGCATACGACCTGATCGACGAGGGCTTCGGTGACGGTCGCAACGGACCGCTCATCGCCGTTGTCGACGCCAAGGATGCCAGCGTTCCCGCCGGGGAGGCCTTTGCGGAGGTCGTCTCGACCATCTCGGGCTTCGATGACGTCCAGAACGCACAGGTCGTCGGGGTCAACGAGGCCGGCGACACCGCGCAGGTACTGATCACTCCGAAGAGTGGTCCGACCGACCCCGCCACGATGGATCTGGTGTCCAGCCTTCGTGGAGCCGAAGGCGGACTCAACGATTCGATCGGCGTCAGCTACGGCATCACCGGTCAGACCGCACTCGAAGGCGACGTCTCGGACACGCTGAAGGATGCATTGGTGCCCTACCTGGCCGTCGTCGTCGGCCTTGCATTCATCTTGTTGCTCTTGGTGTTCCGTTCGATCCTGGTTCCGCTGACGGCGACGCTCGGCTTCCTGCTCAGCGTGCTCGCGACATTCGGTGCGACGGTGGCGATCTTCCAGCACGGTTGGTTGGGCATCATCTCGAACCCGCAACCACTCGTGAGTTTCATGCCGATCTTCCTGATCGGTGTGGTGTTCGGACTCGCGATGGACTACCAGGTGTTCCTCGTGACGCGTATGCGTGAGGAGTACGTCCACGGCGCGAGCGCGAAGGAGGCCGTGACCATCGGCTTCAACCATGGCGCCCGGGTCGTCAGTGCGGCCGCGGTCATCATGATCTCCGTGTTCGGTGCCTTCATCGCGGAACCGAACTCGTTCATCAAGTCGATCGGCTTCGCGCTTGCCGCGGCGGTGTTCTTCGACGCCTTCATCGTGCGCATGGTGATCATCCCGTCCGTCATGGCACTGCTCGGCGACAAGGCGTGGTGGTTGCCGAAGTGGCTGGACAAGATTCTGCCGAACGTCGACATCGAGGGCGAGAAGCTCAGCAAGGCCCTCCGTGAAGAAAAGGAAGCGGAGCTTCAGTCCGCATCTGCTTGATCTCTGCTGTGCGCCTTTATTAACCCCCGCGGTTAATAAAGGCGCACAGCAGTTTTTGTGTATCGAAATATCCAGCGGCACATGTCGGCCAGGATTGGTAACCTTCGCTCACTATGCTGATCAGGCTGCTGCGCACTTATCTGATGCCGTACCGGGGTGAACTCACGGGCGTTGTCGTCCTGCAGTTTATTTCGACTATGGCGGCCCTTTACCTTCCGAGTCTCAACGCCGACATCATCGACAACGGCGTGACGAAAGGCGACACCGGCTACATCCTCTCCACCGGCGGGATGATGCTGATGGTCACGCTCACGCAGATCCTGTGCTCGGTGGGTGCCGTCTTCTTCGGTGCGCGAGTCGCCATGGGCGTCGGACGCGATCTCCGGGCTTCGGTGCTGCATCAGGTCGGGACGTTCTCGGCCCGAGAGGTCGGGCACTTCGGTGCGCCTTCGCTGATCACCCGCAACACCAATGACGTCCAGCAAGTGCAGATGATGGTCGTGATGAGTTGCACCATCCTCGTCATGGCGCCGATCATGTGCGTCGGCGGCATCATCATGGCTCTGCGTCAGGACCTGAATCTGTCCTGGATCCTGGGGATCAGCGTCCCGCTTCTCGTAGTCTCGATGGGTTTCCTGATTGCCCGGATGGTCCCCGGATTCAGGGTCATGCAGGGCCGCCTCGACGCCGTCAACCGTGTTCTTCGCGAACAGATCACGGGCATCCGCGTCGTCCGAGCGTTTGTACGGGAACCGTACGAGGTAGAGCGTTTCGGCGATGCCAACCGTGAGCTGACGGAGACTGCACTCGGCGTCGGCCGCCTCATGGCACTGATGTTCCCGCTCGTGATGCTGATCAGCAATGTCACCAGCGTCGCGGTCATCTGGTTCGGTGGCCATCAGATCAACGAGGGCTCGATGCAGATCGGCTCGCTCACCGCGATGCTCAGCTACATCATGCAGATCCTGATGGCCGTCATGATGGCCACCTTCATGGCGGTGATGCTGCCGCGTGCGTCGGTGTGCGCCGAACGTATCTCCGAGGTGCTCGACACGGATTCGTCGGTGATTCCGCCCGAGAACCCGGTCCGAGAACTGAAGGACCCGGGAGTCGTCGAACTTCGTGGCGCTCAGTTCCAGTTCCCCGGAGCCGAGGAACCTGTATTGCGCGACATCACGTTCCGTGCCGAACCCGGCAAGACGACGGCGATCATCGGCGGCACCGGATCGGGAAAGACCACTCTGCTTAACCTGATTCCGCGTTTGATCGACTCCACCTCCGGATCGGTATCGGTGGGAGGAGTCGACGTCCGCGACATCGACACGGAACTGCTCTGCTCGGTGATCGGTCTCGTCCCGCAGAAGCCGTATCTGTTCTCGGGCACTGTCGCCACCAATCTCCGCTACGGAAACCCCGAAGCTACCGACGAATGGCTGTGGGAGTGCCTCGAGATCGCCCAAGCTGCCGACTTCGTCCGCGCCATGCCCGAAGGCCTGGACACACCGGTGGCACAAGGCGGTACGACGGTATCGGGCGGTCAGCGTCAGAGACTCGCCATCGCCAGAGCGTTGGTGCGTAAGCCACAGATCTATCTGTTCGACGATTCCTTCTCGGCACTCGACCTCACTACTGATGCGAGGCTGCGTGCGGCGCTCCGGCCGGTCACGCAAGACGCCTGCATCGTCGTTGTCGCGCAGCGTATTTCCACCATCGTGGAAGCCGATCAGATCATCGTGCTCGACGACGGCGCCATCGTGGGGATCGGCACGCACGACGAACTCGTGGTCAGTTGTCCCACCTACGGCGAAATCGTCGCCTCTCAGCTAGCCGTACAGGACGCATCATGAGCAATCGACCGACTTCCTCGCCTCCCATCGGCCCGCCCGGCGGCGGCGATCCCACAAAGAAGGCCATGAACTTCGGCCCTTCGCTCAAACGTCTCCTCGGTCGCTTGAGCCCCGACAAGCCGATCGTCGTCCTGATCTTCGCTTTGGTGACCGCAAGCGTCGTACTTTCCTCGATCGCTCCGAAGATCCTGGGAAACGCCACCAACCTGATCTTCGACGGAATCGTCAGCAAGCAACTCCAGCCGGGGACGACAAAGGAACAGGCTGTCGAAGGATTGCGCGCTTCGGGGCAGGGTCAGCTCGCCGACATGGTGTCCGGCATGGCAGTTGTGCCTGGAACCGGAATCGATTTCGACGCAGTCGGCAAGGTCTTGATGATCGTGCTGCTGCTGTTCGTCTGCGCGTCGCTGTTCAGTTGGCTGCAGGCGTATCTGCTCAACATCGTGGTCCAGCGAACCGTTCGTCGTCTGCGTGAGGACGTCGAGCAGAAGATTCACCGACTTCCCTTGCGGTACTTCGATACCCATGCCCGCGGTGATGTTCTCTCACGCGTGACCAATGACATCGACAACGTCGCGCAGAGCTTGCAGCAGACGCTCAGCCAGTTGGTCATGTCGGTGATGACCGTCCTGGGCATTCTGGTGATGATGCTGTGGATCTCACCTCTGCTCGCCTTGATCGCGGTGGCAACTGTTCCGCTGTCGATCATGGTCACAGCGTTCATCGCGAAGCGTTCACAGAAGCACTTCGTGGCGCAGTGGAAGAGCACCGGCGGAATCAACGCACAGGTCGAGGAAGCATTCAGCGGCCACGAGTTGGTCAAGGTGTTCGGTCGCCAGCAGGAGGTCGAGGAGCGCTTCCGCAAGCAGAACGAGGATCTGTACGAGTCGAGTTTCAAGGCGCAGTTCATTTCCGGTCTGGTCATGCCGGCCGTGATGTTCCTGGGCAACCTCAACTACGTCGCCATCGCAGTGGTGGGTGGCATGCGCGTCGCATCCGGAACGATGACGCTCGGCGATGTGCAAGCGTTCATCCAGTACTCGCGGCAGTTCACCCAGCCGCTCACGCAGATAGCGTCGATGACCAATCTGCTGCAGTCCGGCGTCGCTTCGGCCGAGCGGGTCTTCGCGCTGCTCGACCAAGACGAGCAGTCGGAGGACCCGAAGAGCGCGAAGTCGCCCACTGTCGACAAGGGTCGCGTCAAGTTCGAGAACGTCACCTTCAGTTACAAGCCGGAACAGCCGCTGATCGAGGACCTGTCCCTGACTGCCGAGCCGGGCCAGATGGTTGCGATCGTCGGACCCACCGGCGCAGGCAAGACCACCCTCGTCAACCTCATCCTGCGGTTCTACGAACTCAATTCGGGCCGAATCACTTTGGACGGCATCGACATCGCCGACATGACGCGAGACGATCTGCGCTCACGGATCGGCATGGTTCTGCAGGACGCATGGCTGTTCGGTGGAACCATCCGCGAGAACATCGCCTACGGCAAGCCTGGTGCCACCGACGAGGAGATTCGTCGTGCGGCCGAGATGAGCTACGTCGACAAGTTCGTGCACTCTCTGCCTGAGGGTTACGACACGGTCATCGACGAGGAAGGCAGCAACGTCAGTGCGGGCGAGAAGCAGCTCATCACCATCGCCCGCGCCTTCATCTCGCAGCCGTCCATCCTGATCCTCGACGAGGCGACCAGTTCGGTGGACACGCGCACCGAACTGCTGGTCCAGAGCGCCACCGCGGTTCTGCGCAACGACCGAACCAGCTTTGTCATCGCGCACCGTCTTTCGACAATTCGTGATGCGAACCTGATCGTGGTGATGGAGGAAGGCCGGATCGTGGAGCAGGGGAGCCATGAGGCTCTGCTCGAATCCCGCGGCGCGTACTTCCGTCTGTACAACAGCCAATTCGTGGGCGCGGAGATCTGATGCCTCAGTAGACTGGAGCAGACTTGGTCCGCTGGGTGGACCACATTCTGTGTACTGGAGGCGCTCGGCGATGCATTCGTTGCTGGGGAAAGCGCGCCTGATACTCGATTCCTTCGATGCGGATTCGGGTGCGCTGTCGCTGACCGAACTTGCGAATCGGAGTGGTGTTGCGAAGGCGACGGTGCATCGAATAGCCGGTGAACTGGTGTCTCTTGGTCTACTGGAACGGGTCGGAACCAAGTACAGGTTGGGGTTACGGCTCTTCGAACTGGGGCAGTTGGTTCCTCGTCAACGTATTCTGCGCGAGGTGTCCTTGACGTATGTGCAGGATCTTCACGCGGCGACCCGGGAGACGGTTCACCTCGCGATTCGCGACGGCCTCGATGTTCTGTACATCGACAAGATCTCCGGTCATCACGGGGTGGACCTGCCGTCGCGGGTGGCTGGCCGGCTGCCGATGTATGCCACGGCAACCGGCAAAGCGATACTCGCGTACTCACCGGATTCCGTTTTTCGAGCGGTGACAGGCAACGGATTTGTCGAGTTCACCGATCGGACGGTGAACTCGGAAGACGGGTTACGTAGGCAACTCGACGCTGTTCGTTCGCAGCAGTTGGCGGTCGAGACCGAGGAGGTTCGCCTGGGAACATCGAGTATCGCTGCCCCGATCTTCGGTGGACTTGGTGAAGCAGTTGCCGCGATCGGTGTGTCGAGTCCGCGGTATCGAATGGATACCGAGCGTTTTGCCGAACCGTTGCGCGCGGCGGCCGAAGGGATCAGCCGGAAGGTATCGGTTCTCGAACGCTCGGCATAACCGTTTTATCGACGCACGCAGAGCAGCGCGATCACGCCGAGAACCGAAGCCCCGGTCATGGAGATGGCCACGGCAAGACTGGTGTTGCCGAGAAGGCCGACGATGGGCGCAACCACAGCGGCAGCGCCGAACTGCGCAAATCCGATCAGCGCGGCTGCTGAGCCTGCGGCTTCTCCGTGACGGGACAGTGCAACCGCCGGTGCGTTGGGCATGACAAAACCCGTTGCGCAGAGCATCAGCAGGATGGGGACGGCAAACCCGACGAATCCCCACGAGTCGGTGGCGGCAACAACAACAAATGCAGCGCCGACGGCACTACTGCCCCACATTGCCCAGATCGTGATGGAATTCGGCGACCACCGGCCGAGAAGCACGACGTTGAGCTGGGACGAACCGATCAGAACGACGGCGCCGCCGGCAAAGGCAAATCCGTATGCGGTGGCGCTCAGTCCGAACTGTTCCTGCATCACGTAGGACGACGCGGCGATGTACGACCACAAAACGCCGCGGCCGAGACCGCACACGAGCACCAACACCATGAAGTGGGCATCCTTGCCGAGCGCAATGTAGTTTCGCGCGATGGCGCCGATGCCCTTGCCCGACCGATTCTCGGGTGGAAGTGTTTCCGGCAGCGATACTGCCGCGAGTGCGATCATCGCGATGCCCAGGATGAAGAGAGCGAGAAAGACTCCGCGCCACTGTGTTACGGACATCAGCGCCCCGCCGATGGAGGGGGCCAGGATGGGCGCTACGCCCATGACCAACATCAGCCGCGAAAGTACAACTGCCGCATCGTGTCCGGTGAATAGATCACGAACGATTGCCATCGCGATCACGCCTGTCGCGGCGGCGCCGAAACCTTGAAGGGTTCGCAGCGCAGTGAGGACTTCGATGGACGGAGCAAAGAAGCAGGTTAACGACGCGCCGACGTGAATTACTGTGCCCACGAGCAGGGGACGTCGACGTCCGTAGATGTCGGACAGTGGGCCGATGAGCAACTGGCCGAAAGCCAGACCCAGCAGTGTGCCCGTCAGGGTCAGCTGAACCATCGTGTCCGACGTGCCGAATTCCTGCGTGATCTGTGGCAGCGCAGGAAGATACATGTCGACGGTGAACGGCCCGAGGGCGGTGAGAATTCCGAGAAGCAGTACCAATCGGATCCGTGCACCGCCCGTCGGGGCGATCACCGTTCGTTCAGTTGTGCTGTTGGTCAAGGAAACCCGAAACTACACTGTAGTAGTCGTATGGTCGTTCTTCCTGAAGATGATGCGACGCCTTGTCCATGATGTAGAGATGGCCATGGGGAATCATCCGCGCAAGCATGAGCGGGTAGTCCGGGGTGAGGAATGCGTCGTGCATGCCCCAGGCGAAGAGCGTCGGCGCCTGGATCTGGCCGAGTTCAGCTGTGAGATCCTGCCAATCGCCACGAGGTGAGTCCGCCGAGGCAGCCAGGGCCATTTCTTCGGGGTCGAGACTTTGCTCGTATCGCATCTGGAGGGTTTCGGCGGGCAACTTCGATCCGTCGAACCATTCGAGACTGGTGATCAAGGTGCGGAGTTTTTCGAGGGTGGGGCCGGTGCCGCCGTAGTAGACGTCGCGGGCGTTGCGGCCACGACGGCCATCCTCGGGGAGCGGCGCGAGTGGACCGTAGAAGACGGGCATGCTGCCCGTGATCACCAGGGAGCGAACGCGTTCCGGGTACTTTGCCGCAAGATTGAGCGCTATGGTGCCGCCCCACGAGTTGCAGACGAAGTCTGCGCGTTCGATTCCGAGTTCGTCGAGCAGGGCAACCACCTTGGCGGCGTGGAAGTCCCACATTGGGCCGGCGATGGTGCACTTGTCGGACCGACCGTATTGCAGCAGATCAACGAGAATCGCTCGTCGATCCGAGGCGAAGAGCGGTGCCACTGGCCCGAAGTCGGACCACGCAGTGCAGCCGGGGCCGCCTCCGTGCAGGAAAATCGTGGGGTCGCCCTCGCCGAGGTCGTAGTAATGGAATGTGACGCCATCTGCTTTGGCGTACAAGCTCTTCGGTTGATCAGCCATGGCTATACCTGACCTCGAGGTGAGCGGTATGGGAAGTATCGCGGTCCGGCAGGCGAACCCGGTTCGTGGCTGTGAGACTTCCGAATGCCTAGCGTGCTGGCATGAGAACAGAACTCGAGCACGCGCGTGATCGCGCGGAGGCGATGATCGGTACGCGGGAAACGCGAGAGTTGGGAACGGTGCGTCCGGCGGAGTCGGTTGCGTTTGCGGTTGCCACCGCCGAGACGGACCCCCGGTTTCTCGACCCGGAGCACCCGGCATTTGCCGTCCATCCGATGTATCTGCCTTCGCTTTTGCGAGGACCGCAAGGTGGCTCCGATCGAGAGTACCGAGCAGACGGCATGTTCCGTGACGAAGTGCCGGGCACAGACGGTATCGACGTGCGCTTGATGGCCGGCGGGCAGAGTGTGACTTTCTTGCGACCGGCCCCGCTGGGTGAGGCTGTCGTCGTAGGGCGAGTACTCGATACCGTGACGACCAAGGGCCGGGCTCCGGACGAGTTTCTGCTGCTCTCGGTCACCAAGACTTACCGGGGTGCGCAGTCCGGCGCATTCGCCGAGGTCGTCGAGAAGTTCATCGTCCGATGACCGAAACAGTAGTCGTGGGCACGCCGATCGAATCGGTGACCTTGGTCTGCGATCCGGTTCGGATCCTTCGATTCGGGGCGTCGACGCACAATTCGCACCGTATTCACTACGACGCCTCCTATGCGCAGACGGAGGGGTTGTCCGCACCGGTGGTGATGGCCCAGTTGCAGGGCACGCTGTTCTTTCGTGCCGCGTCACACTTTGCCGGTGGATACGAAGGAGTTGTGTCCGTCTCCTGGCAGAATCGTGCGCCCGCGCCCGTCGGAACCACACTCGAGGTGTCGGGTGAAGTGTCCCAAATCGACAGTGACCAACTAACTTTGGCATTGCGGGAGCATTCGGACAATGGCGTGCTGTGTGCCGTCGGAACCGCTGTGGTGGTCCGGGTCTGCTGAGCGAACCGAATCCATTGGCGTAGAACGCAATCTCACCCAAGATCTGTTTCATTCAAACGTTCAGTGTCGAGAGGACTTCACATGACTGGTGTCGAGGCGTCGGAAGCCACGTTCGCGCTGCCCGAGCGGCCACGAGCGGCCGGTCGGCAGGATTGGACGGCATGGCCGGGTTACAACGCAGCCGGCAGCGGATACCGCGGTTACTGGTACCCGGTCACGTGGTCGAACCACATCACCAAAGACCCCAAGAGCTTCACCATCTGTGGTGAAAAGCTGGCGATCATCCGCGACGCAGGCAAGGCATATGCCCTGCACGATCGGTGCCCGCACCGCGGCGTTCCGTTGTCCGAGGGCGATCAGCAGTTCCCGGGAACTGTCAGCTGCCCGTACCACGGCTGGACGTACCGGCTCACTGACGGCAAGCTGGCCGCGGTCATCACCGACGGTCCGGATTCCAAGATCTGCGGCAAGCTGAACGTCCAGACCTATGCGATCGAGGAGCGACTCGGTCTGGTGTGGGTGTACATCCCGATCGCCAACGAGCCGGCGCCGTCCATCGACGACCAGTTGCCGCGTGAGCTGGTGGAGAACAAGGGTATCGTCGGTGGTCGGATTCAGCCCCGAGAAGGCAACTGGCGCTTCGCATGTGAGAACGGTTTCGACGAGGGACATGCGAAGTACCTGCACCGCACCGCATTGTGGCGTCTGTTCAAGCCGATGCCGACGTGGAACATCACGAGCATCGTTCCGGAGGGACGCTGGATCTACCGCGTGCAGGAAGAGGTGTACTGGGAGGCGGAATTCCCGGGCGTGGGAACCTGGACGAACAAGCGGTGGTGGAAGAAGAAGCCGGACGAGACCCAGATTTCGCAGATCGGAAACGTCGGCGCCGGTCTGGACGTCAATCCTGTGATCGCAGCTCAGAACTTCCCCGGTTTTGCTTCACTGTCCATGCCGGGTGTCCTGCGCATCGCGTACCCCAAGTTCATTCACTACGAGTTCTACGTCCCGGTGGACGAAGACAACCACAAGTACGTCGGCCTCATGGTCAACTTCGTCTCCGGCGCAGCAAAATTGGGCTTCTACGCCAAGTACCTCGGCGCGATCCGCTGGCTGTTCCACGGTCAGTTCTCGGGTCAGGATGCGTGGATGGTCGAGGTCACCGACGCACCGCCGGAGAAGCTGTACCGACCGGACGTGTCGCTGACGACGTGGCGAAATCTGGCAGAGGAAGAGTACGCCGAGAAGATCGCCGACGCGGCCAAGCACACCCCCAAGGCGCCGGTCAGGCCCACCCGAGAGCGCCGGACGCCAACGCCCCGCTCGGCCCCTGTCGCCGACGCTCAGATTCCCACCGGCACCAGCGAATAGGAGAGATACATGTTCAAGATTCTGACGGCTGTCGCTATCGGTGCCGCTGTTGCAGTGGCAGTTCCCAAGCTGTGGCAGCTGGCCGGCGAGCGCAGCAATACTCAGGTACATCAGGTCAATCCATGACCACTGCGAGGGCCGATGCTCTCGCAGGCCTAGGCGACGAGCGCCGGGAATGGGTCGAGCGAGCCTACGCCCATGTCGATCGTGCGCGATTGCGGGATCTCGCCACTTCGGTGGTCAACATTCCCAGTCCGACGGGTGACGAAGCACCGCTGGCCCGCCACATCACGGCGGTCCTGGCAGCGTCGGGCATCGAGGCCCACACAATGGATCTCGATGATCGGCAGGCGAACTCGTGGGGAAGGCTCCGCGGTGACGGGTCCGGACCGGACCTGTTGCTGTATGCGCCGATCGACACCGTCACGACCGGCGATCCGGCGGAAGACCTGCCGTGGGTGGGAAATGAGCTGCGAGCGGATCTGACGCCGCACGCCCAGTTCGACGAGAACTACGTGATCGGATTGGGTGCGTCGAACCCCAAAGGCCACGCCGTCTGCATTGTCGCGGCGGCCGAAGCAATTGCCGCAGCCGGTATTCCGCTCCGCGGTGACCTGGTGCTCGGATTCGGCGCCGGTGGTATGCCGACCAATGCCCGCCCCGGTGTCGGAAACCCCCGACGCAACACCGGCCAGGGCGTCGGCTGCTCGTTCCTCCTGGAACAGGGAGTGTGGGCGGACTGCGCGTTGATCGCCAAGCCCGGCTGGACGGTTTCCTGGGAAGAAGTGGGACTGGCCTGGTTCGAGATCACGGTGCACGGTCTGCACACCTACGTCGGCTCGCGCCACCGGTTGCCGTACCGCAACGCGATTACCGCAGCCGGCGAGGTGGTCGCCAAGTTGGAGGAATGGTTCCCGAAGTACTCGGCGGCGCATCAGGACGGTTTGGTTGCGCCTCAGGGGATCGTTGCCAACATCCGCGGCGGGTGGGAGCGAACAGCGTCGTTCACCCCCGAGCAGGTGCGCCTTACCGTTGATCTACGGCTCAGCCCGCGGACGACGCCCACCGCGGCCAAGCGCGAACTCAAAGCCGTCGTTGCGGAGATCGCACAATCGCTGGATCTGCAGATCGACGTCGAACAGGTTCTTGCCATCCCCGGTGAGGGTTCCGACCCTCGAATGTGGTTGCGCCGCGCCGCAGTCCACGCGTGGGAAGCTGCCGAAGGAGAGCCGCATCAGGACTTCTTCGACGCGAGTGGAGCCACCGACGCAAACATCCTGCGCAGCCGCGGCATCCCGACGATTCGGGTGGGTATGCCCAAGGTGGTCGACGCACCGTTCGAGGTGGACTTCGCGATGGGGATGAACACTGTGGACCTGGCTGCGGCGGAGAGATTTACGAAGTATCTGATCCGAGTGGCCCTCGACACCGTCACCCGCTCGCTCGAGGAAGTAGGAATCGACTGATGGCGAAGATAGTTCTGGGTATCGGTGCCTCCCACAGCACCTTGATGAACACCCATTGGGAAGAGACGACGCACAAGGCGGAGGCCGAACGCTTCCGGGACGCGCTGTATCTGAGCCGGGAGAAGATCGCGGCGTCGAAACCCGATGTTGTCTTGATTCTCGGCTCCAACCACTTTCGCGGTTTCTGGCTGGATCTGATTCCGGCGTTCACTCTCGGCGTCGGAGAGTGCATTTCCAGTGGCGAGTCAGGAACACCCAAGGGGCCGCAACGGGTCGACGTGGAGTTCGCCAGGCACCTTGCAAACGAGCTGATCGAAGGTGGCCGGTTCGATCTTGCCTACTCGGCGCGATTGCAGATCGATCATGGTCAGTCTCACGCGATTCAGTACCTTCTCGACGGAATCGATGTTCCGATAGTTCCGTTGGTGGTCAACGTATTCGCGCCGCCCCTCCCGACGTTCAAGCGATGTGAGGAAGTGGCGAAGGCCCTGCGGGATGCCGTTGCGTCGTATCCGGCGGATACCCGGGTCGTGGTGATCGCGTCCGGTGGATTGTCTCATCGTCTGCCCTGGCCGGACTGGCGGGATCCGCACGGTGAGGACGAGGATTTCATGGTTCAAGCCTGGCTGGACGGCCGGGAGAACTGGTCCGACTACGACGTCCGGCGACGCCAGATCATCCGCGCAGCCGATGCCGCGATCACTCCGGAGTTCGATGACCGAATTCTTGATCTGTTTGCCAGCGGCAAGGCAAGTGAGCTTGCCGAGTTCACGACGCAGCAGATCGAAGACGAGGCGGGCAACGGTGCGCAGGAGTTGCGGACCTGGCTCATGATGGCCGCGATGCTCGACTACGTTCCGGGTGAACGCCTTGCCTACGAAGCGATTCCCGAGTGGCTCACCGGTATGGGTGTCACGATTCTCGATCCAGCTGGAACAGACAGCGCAACAACATAATCTGCACCTTCAGTAAAGGAAGTTTCTCTGATGACAATCTGGAACGAACTTGCCGGGCTCGATTTCGAGTTGACGACCGTCGACGCCGGCGGTGTGCCCACGCGCTCTCTGCAGGCAGGATCCGGTGACGAGGCCGTGATCTTCCTGCACGGCACCAGCGGACACCTCGAGGCATTTGCACGCAATATTGCACCGCACGCCGAGTCTTACCGGGTTCACGCGATCGACATGCTCGGCCATGGTTACACCGGCAAGCCTGACTACCCGTACGAGATTCCGCGCTACGTCGAGCATTTGGTGAACTACCTCGACGCGGTCGGACTGGACCGTGTGCACTTGGTGGGTGAAAGCCTCGGTGGTTGGGTCGCTGCCTACCTGGCCAGCGAGCAGCCCGAACGTGTTCTGTCGCTGCAGTTGCTGGCAGCAGGCGGAACAGTCGCGAACCCGGTAGTCATGGAGCGCATCAAGACGTCGACCGCGAAGGCCGTCCAGAGTGACGACATCGAATTGACCCGCGCACGTATGCAGTTGCTCATGCATGATCCCGCCGATGCAACCGAGGAATTGGTTCAGGCTCGTCACCGGATCTACCATCAGCCTGACTTTGTCGCCAACATCCACAACCTCCTTTCCTTGCAGGAGATGGAGGTTCGCCAGCGGAACCTGCTGCGCCCGGATCGAATGGCACTCATCAAGGCGCCGACTCTTGTGGTCTGGGGTCAGGAAAATCCGTTCGGTGATGTTCCGGAAGCGAAGAAGATGGCCGAGGATATTCCGGGCGCTCAGCTCGAACTCTACTCGGAGTGCGGTCACTGGCCGCAGCACGAGCAGGCAGCGAAGTACAACCCGCTGAGCCTCGAGTTCTTGGCAAAGGCATCAGCCAGCGCGAAGGCAGCTATCTGAGAAGTTCCTGCCAAATATGCTGCTGCGTAATGGAGCCGGTCTCTCGATTGGGAGGCCGGCTTCCGCGTTTTCGAAGGTACAGTCATCGTCTTACAGCGAAGGAGTTCTCGTGAAGAAAGTACTTCTGCTGACGGCCGACGCCGACAACGGACTCGGTACCGCAATCCGTGACGCCGTCAGGGGTGAGGCGGAGGTAGTTCGATTACCTGAGCGCACCACGGGGGCGCTCCGTGCGGAGTTGCCGACATGCGACGTCGTGGTGGGGGACTGGAGTGGTGATCTGCCACTGGGCAAGGAGGAAGCAGAGCTCGGCCGGAATGTGCTCCTCGTCCAACAGCCTGGTGCCGGAACCAATTTCATCGATGCCGAAGCCTGGCGCGCCGCCGGAGTTCCGGTGGCGAATACTCCCGGTGCAAACGCGAACTCGGTTGCGGAGTGGGCAGTGCTCGCGGCAGGTGTGTTGTGCCGCTCCATGTTCTGGGCGCACAACGAGGTTACCGATGGTCGATGGCCACAGGAATCCATCCTGACGCGCGATTGCCGCGATCTGGCGCAGCGCCGGGTCGGCGTCGTAGGTGTCGGTTCGATCGGCCGCCGGTGTGCAGAATTGTTTGCCGCCTTCGGTTGCGACGTCTACGTCACCGCGCGTTCGAGACCGCGTGACACTGTGGCTGCGACGTTTGTGTCACTCGACGAGTTACTGCCTCTCGCGGATGTCCTGGTGCTGGCCGTCCCGCTTACGGAATCAACTCGGGGACTGATCAATTCCCATCGAGTTGCGCAGTTGCCCACCGGAGCGATCGTGGTCAATGTGGCGCGCGGCGCTGTCGTCGACGACGCGGCATTGGCGCGTGCCTTGCGTTCCAGGCATGTCGGCGGCGCTGCCCTCGATGTGTTCGACGTTGAACCACTACCGATTTCGAGCCCGCTCCGTGGATTCGATTCGACCCTCCTGAGCCCGCACGTCGCCGGCGGCAGCGCCGGAGCGCGTGCGTCGATCTATTCGATGACGGCGCAGAATGTCGCCAGTGCGCTGCGCTCGCAGACAATTCGGTGGACATTGTGATTCGGTGGACATTGTGATCGAGGGCCGTGTTACCGAAGTATTTCGGTCCGCACGTTCCTCCAGGTGCAGTGTTTCGCCGAGGTAAGTTCCTGTCCCCGGTCCGCACGGTGGACCCGGTTGGTTCTCGGGTGTAGGTACACACAGCTAGGTTTGCTCTCCACGACCCGCAACTGCGGCACAGATCACAAACAAAGGTGTGAGTAGATGGCCTCGCTGTCAAAGTTTGGAAGGACTGCTCTTGTTTCGGCTGCGCTGCTGCTGACCGTTGCAACCGGCGCATGCAGCCGCCCGGCGACGCAAAGCACAGCTGATTCTGCCGGAAGTGGACCACTGCGTATCGCAGTCGGAATCGATGCTTCCTACGCTCCGTTCTTCGTAGCGGATCAGGAAGGCATGTTCGACGCTGCCGGTTTGGACGTCGAACTCGTCCAGTTCGGTCGTGGTGGCGAGGCCGTCGACGCACTCTCGACCGGGCAGGTCCAGATCGCCGGTAGCTCCGATACGACAACGATCGCCCAGTTGCGTCAGAATCCGTCGTTGCGCGCGATGTACTCGTACGAGGCGTCGGGTGACTACATCAAGGTCGTGCTGCGTAACGGTGTCGACTCACCGGCTGCGATCAAGAAGATGGGCATCGTCCCGGGTCTCAGCCAGATTTCGACGGACAAGTACCTCGCTGCCAATTCCATTGCCCCCGGTTCGGTCGAGATGATCTCGGCGACCCCGACGGACATGCCCGCACTGCTCAGTCGCGGCGACATCGACGGGTTTGTCCTGTGGGAGCCGTGGCCGGCCACCGCCCTGGATCAGGGAACCGGCCACGTGGTGGCAGTAACCGGAGACTACGGCTGGTTCTATCATCATTGGGCGATCACGACGGCTCCGTGGTTGTCGGCCAACGAAGAGACAGCGCGAACCGTCGCGAAGGTGCTCGACGAGGCAACGCGCAAGGTCGAGTCGGATCCGGGCGTGGCAGCGTCCGCGACCAAGGCGGCTGTGAACGTCAGCGCGGATCAGACTATTGCCGCGGTGGACGAGATCGACTTCGCCGTGGTGAATCTCGAAGCTGCGGATGTCGAGTCGGCTCAGTCGATCGTAGATTTCTACAAGTCGATCGGTGTTCTCAGCGACCAGCCGGATCTCGAATCGGCAATGCTTCTGGATTGGTACAAGGATGGTGCACAGTGAGTATCGCAACAAGTGGTTCAACGACCAGCTCGACGAATAGCGCGGGGACAGCCGGCCCCGGCAAGAAGAACACCGGTGTTGCCATCGACGTGGTCGACCTCGGAATCAGCTTCGGCGCGGCGGAGATCGTCGCCGGAATCGACATGCACGTGCAGCCAGGTGAATTCGTCTGTCTGCTCGGTCCGAGTGGCTGCGGCAAGTCGACGCTGCTGTCGTCCATGGCCGGCTTCGTGGAACCCAGCGCCGGCGAGATCGTGTGCGACGGAGATGTCGTCGCCGGCAGTAACCGCCACGCCGGCATGGTGTTTCAGAGCTCCGAAGCGTTGTTCGAATGGATGACCGTGAGCCAGAACGTGGCCTACGGCCCCAGGATGCGTGGAGCGAACCGCAGCGAGCAGGCGAGTATCGCGGCCGAGTACCTCGCGATGGTCGGCTTGCCCCACGCGGGTGCGAAGTTCCCCTCGCAGCTGTCCGGCGGTATGCGGCAACGTGTTCAGATCGCACGAGTTCTTGCCAACCAGCCGTCGTTGGTTCTCATGGACGAGCCGTTCGGTGCGTTGGACGCTCAGACTCGTCAGGTTCTGCAGACCGAACTCGACCGTATCTGGCGGCACACCCGCTGCACCGTGGTATTCGTGACTCACGATATCGACGAGGCACTGACGTTGGCTGACCGTGTGATCGTGATGTCGGCCGGCCCGCGGGCCCGGATCAAGAGCGTCTACGAGGTCAATGCGGCTCGTCCGCGAGACCGCAACGATCCCGAGGTGATCGAGCTCTACGAGAAGCTGCGGGACGACATTCGGGCAGAAGTGGTTGCGTCGCTGCGGAACCAAGGCATTGAGGAGGACGAGCTGTGACGGCTGTAGTGACCGGTGGTTCAGCCGGTGTGAGAACAGCGAAGGTGGCGGAGACAAAAAAGCGTTCGTCGGCGCGGCGATCCAAGATTGTCAAAGCGACGCTGATGTATGCAGCCTCAGCGGCAATCGGTTTGGGCATCTGGTCGTTCCTGGCGTGGTGGTACGGGCCGACCACCATTGCATCACCGGCCGAAGTATGGTCGGCGGCACAGGAACTGTGGGAGAGCGGCGTTCTGTGGTCGTCGATCACCGCATCGGGTCAGCGAATTCTCATCGGCTGGTTCCTGGGTGTCGTGATCGGTGCTCCCGTCGGAATTCTGATGGGCCGCATTTCCATCGTGCGACAGCTCCTCGATCCGTACATCGAGTTCTTCCGGTTCATTCCGCCTATTGCGTTTGTCACTCTCGCCGTCGTCTGGTTCGGCATCGGTGAGACGTCGAAGGTTGTTCTGATCTTCTACACCTCGGTATTCATCGTCACGGTCAGCACGATTGCCGCGACTGTAGCGATCAGCGAGAACAAACTGCAGGCAGCGGCAAATCTTGGTGCCAACAAACTTCAGATCATGAAGACGGTGGTCTTGCCGTCGTCGATCCCCGGCATCGTCACGGGCGCTCGCCTGGCGATGGGCAACAGCTTCCTCACCATCGTGTCGGCGGAGATCGTCGCCGCCGACCAGGGTATCGGTTCGATGATCTGGCAGGCTCGAAACTACGGCCGGATCGACTGGACGTTCGTCGGCATCATCGTCCTGGGCATCATGGGCTTCATCTTCGACCGGATTCTCCGCATTCTGTCCTCGCGGTACCTCGCCCGTTACGGCGTCAAATAGTCAGGAGCGCAGCATGAATCACCCGCTGAGCATTGCCGAGCAGGCCGGAATTCCGGGACCGCCCGAGTTCACCGATATCGAGAGTGAGCGGCGTCGTCGCAAGACCGCTGTCATCGGCGGGTATCGGATTTTGTCGAAATTCGGTTTGGACGAGGGAATCTCGGGACATATCACCGCCCGAGACCCAGAAGATCCGGAGACTTTCTGGACTGCGCCGTTCGGGCGGCACTTCTCCCAGGTTCAGCCGGAGGAATTGCTGCATGTGGCGTCGGACGGCGCGGTCATTTCCGGAGACGGACCGCTCAACCGAGCAGCGTTTGTCATCCACAGCAAGGTTCACGAGGCTCGTCCCGACGTCATCGGAGCTGTTCACGCTCACGGTTTGAACGGTAAGGCGTTCTCCTCGCTGCACACCCGCCTCACGCCGATCACTCAGGACGCGTGCGCCTTTCACGAGGATCACTCGATCTACGAGGAGTATCACGGGGTGGCGCTGGACGAAGAGGAGGGGATTCGCATCGCGGATGCCCTCGGATCGAACAAGGCCGTGATCCTCACCAACCACGGTCATCTGACCGTCGGAACTTCCGTGGAGAGCGCAGTGTGGTGGTATGTGTCGATGGAGCGGTCGATGCAGGCGGAGTTGACGGCGCGAGCCGCCGGTGATCCGGTTGTCCTGCACGAGAAGATCGCGGCGCAGACCTACGAAGCAGTCGGCACCGAGAAGGTGGGGTGGTTTGCGTACTCGACCATCATCCAGAAGATCGCAGCAGACGAACCCGAGGTATTCGCGCACTGAATTCTTCGCGCACTGAATTCCTGCGAGCATTGGGCCCGTCGACCGAGAGGTCGGCGGGCCCTTTTCGTTTTGTCCCGCAACTGTTACCGAGGTCTGTTGAGCGGACCGGTTTCATTTGCGTGAGTCCGTCGGCGCAATACCGTATCGAGTGTGAACAAAACGTCTTCCACGGCGACCGACAACGAGATCGGCGTCGATATTCTGATCATTGGTGCCGGCCCCGCCGGGCTGTACGGCGCGTACTACGCAGGCTTCCGCGGCCTCTCGGTTGCCGTGATCGATGCCCTTGCGGAACCGGGGGGACAGGTCAGTGCGATGTACCCGGAGAAGGCGATCCTCGACATCGCGGGATTCCCTTCGGTCAAGGGACGCAACCTCATCGAGGGTTTGATGGCGCAGGCTGCCCCGTTCGATCCGGTGTACCTTCTGGGCATGCAGGCTCGTGAGCTGTCGCATGACGACGACGGCCGGGTGCGGATCACCACCAGCACGGGCCAGGTCGTGGTGGCCGGCGCGGTTGTCATCACCGGCGGCATCGGAACCTTCACCCCGCGTCCGTTGGCGAAGGGTTCGGAGTTCATGGATCGGGGGCTGAGTTACTTCGTCCCGGATTTGTCGGCGCACACCGGGAAAGACGTTGTCATCGTCGGTGGCGGCGACAGCGCGTTCGACTGGGCCGTTCACCTGGAACCGATTGCCAAGTCCGTCACCCTGGTTCACCGGCGAGATCGTTTCCGCGCGCACAAATCCACAGTCGCCAAGGTGCAGGAAAGCAGTGTCCAGGTTCTCGTCAACGCCGATGTCTCGGCGGTACGTGGAAACGGGTGGATCGGCGAGGTCGACATCACCCACAAACAAGACAAGAGCACGTCCACGCTGCCCGCTCAATCCGTCATCGCTGCATTGGGATTCACGGCCGACCTCGGTCCGATGATGGAGTGGGGAATCGAGATCGACAATCGCCACATCGCGGTGAACACACGGATGGAGACGAATGTTCCGCGTGTGTATGCCGCCGGGGACATCACGGACTATCCCGGCAAGGTCCGCTTGATCGTCGTCGGTTTCGGCGAGGCCGCGACTGCGGTGAACAACGCTGCGGCAGTGCTGGATCCGGAAGCAGAAATCTTCCCTGGACACTCCACCGAACAGGAGAGCTAGGCAATGGCATTTGTCATCGGTGAAGCATGCATCGACTACACGGACCGATCGTGCATGGAAGAATGCCCCGTGGATTGCATCTACGAGGGTGATCGCAAGCTCTACATCAACCCGAACGAATGCATCGATTGCGGCGCTTGCGAATTGGCCTGCCCGGTGGAGGCGATCACCGTCGACCGGAAAGCAGACCCGGATTTCAAGGAAGACAACAAGCGCTTCTTCCTCGAGGTCTTGCCTACCCGTAGCGAGCCCGTCGGAAATCCGGGTGGTTCGGCAAAGATCGACATCGTCGGCGTCGATACCCCGATGGTTGCGGCGTTCTGATGGCTGGCGGCCTGCAACTCGGATACGTTGATTCGTCTTTCGGGCAATTGCATTACGCGCAGCAAGGTTCGGGTGAGGCGATTCTCCTGCTTCATCAGGCGCCCCGGTCGTGGGACGAGTTCCGCGAGTTCATTCCACTCCTTGCCGATGACTTCCGCGTTGTCGCGATGGACATGCCGGGGTACGGCAACAGTGCTCCGGTGCCCGGCCCGCAGACCATCGAGACCTATGCGCGAGGCGCGTGGGAATTGCTCGACACCCTGGGCGTCGATCGAGTCACGGTCATCGGTCACCACACCGGTGCGGCAGTGGCGCTCGAGATGGCGGCATCACGCCCCGAGAGGGTGCACGCTGCCGTGCTCTCGTCGTGCCCGTGGACCGACCGCAACTACCGCGGGGGGCACTCGGGACCCGGTGGGATCGACTGCGTCGACCGGGCCGCAGACGGTAGCCATCTCACCAGGCTGTGGGAGATGCGTCGCCCCTACTACCCCGAACCAGGCACCGCACTGCTCGACAGGTTCATCCGAGACGCGCTTGCCTACCGGGTAGATCCGGCGGAGGGGCACAAAGCCTGCGCCCGCTACGTCATGGAGGCGAGAGTCGGTTCGGTGACTGCGCCGGTTTTGCTGATCGGCGCGCAGAAGGATCCCTTCTCGATGCCTAACATTGCGCCGTTACGTGCACACCTGACGGGTGCGGCAGTGGTGGAAACGGAGATCGTCGAATCGGGGACCGTCGCACTCGTCGAGGAGCACGCTCCGCAGATTGCATCCGCCGTCCGCATGTTTCTGGAGAATTACGCAGGTAGGCGCCCCGTGTAAACTCTGCGGGACGGGTTCACTGAGCGGACCGTGTGGCGTGCGTCTCATCGTGTCGTCACCATAGTGTCAGTCTCGAAGCACCTGCACCTAACGAGGACCCCGACCGATCTCGGTCGTTGTGGCACTCGGTCTCGGCAGGCTGTCACAGATCGTTCAGGAGGACACTCATGGCCGCTCCACAACAATCCGTCGGGTTCGGATCCGTACTACCCATCGCGTCGGAAACGACCGCTGCATCGCAGCCTGCAGGTGAACTGTCCTCGGTCCTGGGCAAGGCTCGAATGATCTTGGACGCTTTCGACACCGACCACAGTGACCTGTCTCTGACGGAGCTCACCCGGCGCAGTGGGGTCGCGAAAGCGACGGTTCACCGGTTGGCCGGCGAGCTGGTCGAGTGGGGATTGCTCGAGCGCGCGGGTACCAAGTACCGGCTCGGCCTGCGATTGTTCGAGCTGGGCCAATTGGTGCCGCGTCAGCGGATTCTGCGCGACGCGGCGCTGCCGTACATGGAGGACCTACTGCTGGCGACGCAGGAGACGGTTCACTTTGCGGTTCGTGACGGCATCGACGTCCTCTACATCGAGAAGATCATCGGACACCGCGGGCTCAATCAGCAGTCGCGGGTGGCCGGTCGGCTCCCGCTGTACTGCACCGCCACCGGCAAGATCATCCTTGCCTTCTCCCCGCAATCGGTCTTCGACGAGGTAGTCGAGCAGGGTTTCACCGCCTTGACCAGTCGAACGACGATGTCCGTCAGCGTGCTGCGCCAGCAAACCGAGCGGATGCGTAAGGAACAACTCGCGGTGGAGGTCGAGGAGACACGGCTCGGGTACATGAGCGTCGCAGTGCCGGTGTTCAGCGGCCCGCGCACTCTGGCCGGCGCGTTGTCTGTGACAGCGCCGACGGCTCGCCTCAACGTCAGCCGCATCACCGGGGCCCTGCGCACTGCCGGCGCCGGAATCACCCGAAAACTTCATGCCATGAAGTGCACACATTCGCCGAGCGACCCGCTGGCTCTGCGCACGATCTGCAGTCCGGTGATGTGTTCGTTCAACGGTTGCGGCAAGTAGCGAGGCGCGGTCTATCGCCGGGCGCGGAACACGCTCTTCTCGCAGTCCCAGGTGTGTGGGCCGACGCCCCTCTCACGTAGCACTGCTTTCTGTACCTTGCCGGTTTCGGTGAGTGGCAACGTGTCCACGACGTCGATGTACCGGGGAAGTGCAAAGTACGGCAGCTGTTGCTGGGAGAACTCCAGAATCGAAATGGGGTCGAAAGATACTCCGGGGCGCAGTATTACAGTTGCCATGACGTCGTCCTCGGCCAGATCCGACGGTACCGGGAAGACGGCAACCTGACCGACCGACGGATGCAACGCCAGAACGGTTTCCACTTCGGCCCCGGAAATATTTTCACCGCGGCGCCGAATCACGTCTTTGATGCGATCGACAAATCGGAACCAGCCGTCTGCTTCCCGAATCACCCTGTCACCGGTCTGTATCCAACTCTCCGTCGCCGGAATCTCCTTGCCCAGATAGCCCAGTGAACAGGCGCCGGGGATCGTGCTGCGGACCACCAGTTCGCCGGGCTCCCCGTCTGCGGCCGCAGTACCGTCGTTGACGACTGCGGCGTCGTAGCCACTCATCACCCGCCCCATGTACCCGGCCCGCCGATCTCCCGGAAGTGTGCCGATCACGAGATTGGTTTCGGTACTTCCGAATCCGTCCACGAGTTCTACACCGAATCTCTGGGCAAACGGTTCGATCAGATGAGCCGGCGTTGCGGGGGCAAGTGCCACGTGGACGCTGTGCTGTCGGTCTTGCGGCGATGGGTCCGCGTTCATCAACATGGCCACCATCGCACCCAGCAGGTAGTCGACAGTTGCGCCGATCTCGCGAACTTCGCGCCAATGATTGCGGACCGAAAAGCGTTGTCCCAGGAAAAAAGTAGACCCGGCCCAAAGGGACTGAACAAAGGCATTGAGAGCATTGGTGTGAAACAGCGGCAGGCAGTTGTACAGCACATCGTCCCCGGTGAGCCCGAGTGAGGCGCCGACGCCTTTGCCCCACTGTAGGAACTGCGCGTGCGGGCATCGGACGCCTCGGGGCAGACCGGTGGTGCCGGAGGTGAAGAGTATCGCGGCCAGGTCGAGCGGATCGAGGGTCTCGGGCTCACAGCCCGGATGCGAACCGGCAGTGGGGACGCACTGTTCACCCATGACCCACACGGTGCCGTCGAATCCGGCTACAGCGCCTGAGTATTCGGGTGAAACCAGGATCCGTTGTACACCAGCCTGTTCGAGTGCGCTGGCAACACTGTCGGCTCGGAGGGCCGTATTGAGTGGGACGACAACCGCACCGATCCACGCGCATCCGAGAACAAGGTCTGCCAGTTCGATCCTGTTGCCGGACAGTGCCGCCACGCGCTCCCCACGGCCGACACCGTGATTACGGAGATCCGCCCCCATCGACGCTGCACGATCCCGCAATTCGCGGTAGGTGACCGTGATCCCGTCGACGACGAGCGCCGGGTGCTCCGGACGCTCCAAAGCTCGCCTCCGGATCAAATCCGGAAGCGAGCGCGGAATGGCATGTGCGTCGTGGGGCATGGGTAATTGTATCCCTCAGGGTACGACGACGGCCCGGCCGGCAACCTTGCCCTCACCCATCAACTGCAGTGCCGTTGCGATGTCATCCAGCGGAAACTCCTGCACTGCAACGGAAATCTTGCCTTCGATGAGCAGCCGGATCATTTCAGGTGCCAGTTCGGCTTGCCGGGCAGTCTTGCGAATCATGTTGACGGGCAGGATCCGGACATCGCTGAGCAACCAGTTCGGTAAGTCCAGGGTGAGGCTCTTACCCAAGGTATATCCGATCAGGGCAGCCCGGCCACCGGGGACAACACTCGCCAGAAGGTGCGGCAAGCCGTCGCCGCCAAGCGTGTCGATCACGGCGTCGACGGAAGGCTCGGATCCCACCACTCCGGCAAGTTCGTCGCCTTGCCCGACGACGGGACGCACACCCTCCGGAAGCAAGGCAGCCTGATCTTCGCGCGGTACAACACCGATTACCTCGGACGCTCCGGCAAGCAGAGCGAACTGTGCTGCCATCGATCCGACAGCGCCGGATGCTCCGGCGACAACAACTCGTTCGCCGGGAGCGACGGCTGCAATGTCGTTGACGGCAACATAGCCGGTTGTGCTGGGTAGGAAAAAGGTTGCGGCGACGGCCGGCGACAGTGCGGGATCAAAGGGTGTGAACGCCTTGTCTGCCGCTACCAGATACTCAGCCCAGCAACCGTTCTTGAACAGGCCGACTCCGCCGCCTCGGACCAGAAGGCGGGTGCCAGGCTCATAGGTGTCGGATTCGATTACCGTCGCCGCTCCGTCTGTTCCACCGATATGTGGCAGGTTCGGCTTGACTCCGAAGTTTCCGCTCGCGACGGTGATGTCGAGATGGCCGAGCGCGGCAGCGTCGATGCGCACGAGCGTCTGACCGGATTCACGTGTGGGAATGTCGATGTCGTCGATGACCGGTGAAGTGCCGAACTGATGGAGTCGGGCCGCGCGCATTGTGTCTCCTAGTAGCGATCTGTGAATGGATGTACTGAATATGAGTGCGGTCAGGACAGGATCGACTGGTCGCGAAGTCCGGCGATCAGTTCGTCGCTGTATCCGAGCACCGACTCGAGGACGTCGTCGGTGTCCGCGCCCAGCACCGGCGCAGCGCGTCGGATCGAGCCGGGTTCGGAGTTCCGGCGAACGGGGATGCCTTCGTGGAGGAATGTTCCGGCGAGGGGATGTTCCTGTGCCGAATAGAAACTGCGTGCCCGAAGATGTGGATCGCTCTCGACGAGGTCGCGTCCGTCCTGGACGGTGCCGGCCGCGATACCCGCCGATTGCAAGCGTTCCATGACGGTTTCGGGTGACAGAGTCCTGGTCCAGTCGGCGATGGCGTCGTCGATACGTTCGTGATCGGCTTGGCGGCTTTCTGCACTCGCGAAGTCAGGATTGCCGATCCATTTCTCTGCTTCGATGATGCGGCACAATGCATTCCATTCCGTGGTATCGCGAACGGCAATCGAGCACCACCGGTCGCTGCCGAGGCACGGGTACACGCCGTGTGGTGCCAGTTCGTGATGGCTGTTGCCGATCGGATCGGGGGACTGTGACCGGGCGGCTCGGAGAACGCTGGTACCCATGTGCGCTGCCATGGCTTCGAGTTGTGACAGGTCTACGTGCTGTCCCCGGCCGGTCCGGTCGCGGTAGTCGAGGGCTGCCAGCATCGCGACGCCGGCTTGCAGTCCGGCGACGATGTCGCCATGGCCGTAGATGACTCCGACAACGTCATCGGCGTTCCAGCCGGTCAGTGCGGTCAAACCGGTACTTGCCGAAACGATGTCGGCATACGACACCCAGTCCTTGCGAGGACCGGTGTGACCCATCCCGGACATCGACACGTAGATGATGTCCGGTTTGAGCTCCCGGAGTTGTTCGTAGCCGAGCCCCATCTTGTCCATGACCGACGAGCTGAAATTCTCGACCACGACGTCGGAGTTCCTGATCAGGTCGCGCAGTACCGAAAGGCCCTCTGCGGATCGGGTATCGAGTGTGATGCTGCGCTTGTTGCGGTTGACGTCGTTGAAGTACCCGCTGGTGTTCGGATTGTCGTGCGGTCCTCGCGAGAGATGCATGAACGGTGCAAAGCGAGTCGGGTCCGGGCGTCCGATCGATTCGACCTTGATGACATCGGCACCGTGGTCGGCAAGGATTCTGGTGCCGTACGGGCCCGCCAACACCCACGTGAGATCCAGGACGCGGACACCTTCGAGGCTGGGCGTGCTGCCACCGCTGAACTCGTGGGTTTCGTTCACTGCCACAGGCGAGGTGGCCTTCAAGAGTTCCTGATGCTGGCCCAACCGGGCAGCCTCGAGCGTTCCGATGCGCCGGCCTTCGGGGAAAGCGAAGCCGAACCCGAGATCGCGGTAGGTACCGTGATCTCCGGTCACGTCGGTGAAGAAGTCCCGGTCGTTGAGTTGCGGGTTACGCAGCAGTTCTTCGGGCCGGTCGACCGCTGCCCACGGCAACTTGCGTGACTGCGCGCTGACCGCGAATTCTTCCTTCGGCCACTTCGCGATGAAGGCGGACAGAACGTCGAAAATGTGTTCCTGATGCGTCTTTCGGTAGACCGCGTCGGACCACTCCGGTTGATCGAGATCGTCCTGAGCATCGTTGTCGATCAGCCAGGCCAACATGCCGTCCCACATGCGGGGGCTACCGCCGAGGCCGCCACCGACATAACCGTCGGCGGCCTGGAACAGTCCGTGCGGAACGAGCGGATGTACCCGGCCCGGACGCGGCGGGACGCGGTCCTCGTGAATGTAGGCAAGAGTGCCCGCTTCCAGCGCGGCGGCAACACATTCCTGAGCGCTGATCTCCAGCAACGGGTTGTGGCCCTTGGATCGCGAACGCAGTCCGAGAAGCACGCCGATTGCGGCATTGATTCCGGCGAGCTGCTCAGCCTGGAGTTCGGGGAGCAGCAGTGGAGGGTGCTCGGGATCGCCGACCTGGGCCATCATCCCGCCGAGTGCCGCGACGGTCAGATTTGTTGCCTTCCAGTCACTTCGCGGTCCGGTTGTGCCGAAGGGTGTCACTCGTACGTGAACGAGAGATCCTCGGTTGTCGCGTAGAGCGCCGGTCGCGCTGCCGTCGAGCAGGACGTCGGCACTGCGCAGCAGTGCTTCGAAAGCGAGGCGATCGTTGCTGTCGTCGATATCGAGGACAACGGACTTCTTGCCCGCATGCCAATGCAAGTACGAATCACCTTGGGACTCGGTGCGACTGGGGTCGCCGGTGGGTGGTTCTACCAGAATGACCTCGAAACCCAGCCCGACCAGGATGCGCCCGGCGAATCGCGCAAACGGACTGGAAATCTCTACGACCCGTACCGGGGGATGCACCACAACTACTCCGTTTCAATCGAAAGATATCGCCGAACCGACTGGTGTCGAACGTAGTTCTGCGGGCCGGTGGGCGACATGATTTCGGTCTGCCCACCGGACCCGTTCTCACTCTCCGCTCAGGCGGCGTTCTGCTCGACCCATCCCGAGAGCAGGACGGCCGACGGATCGATGTCCGCGGAGATCTTGCCCTGCTCGCGGAAGAATGCAACAAGTTCGTTTGCGCGCTCCACGTCGTCCTCGGTGAATCCGCGTCCACCGAAATCGATTTGGGTCACCCGGTCTGCGGCCTCGGCCGGGTCCATCTGGATAGACGCGGCAATTGCGGTTGCAGCCCGATCCGGATCCGAGTTCACGATTGCCGACGCTTCCGAGATCACCTTGAACACCTTGCCTGCGGTTTCTTCGTTCGCGGACAACCAGTTGTCCGAAGCGATGATCCATTGGGCGTACTTGGCGCCGAAGTCGCCGGTCGTGGCAACAACGCGCCCGCCGGTATTGACACTCTGCGTCACCCAGGGGTCGAAGGACAGGAAGCCGTCGATGTCACCGCGCGCCAGCAAAGCAGGCTGTTCGGGCGGGCTTGTGCTCACGAGTGTGACCGTCGTGGGGTCGATGCCGAGACTGGCCAGGTACTGGTTCGTGAAGTAGAGACCGATGCCGGGGAAGACGCCCATGGTCTTGATCGACTTCTGTTCGACGCCGTTCCTCAGTACAACCTGGAAGTACCGGTCGGATTCCTGAAATACGCCCAGCGCCCGCAGGCTCGGATTGGCGGCCATGACGGACAGTGCCGTCGAGTCGGCATTGCCGGAGAGTTCCGAAGTTCCGGCTACGACGTTCTGGGCGCCCGCCGCCCCGCCTTCCGTCTGGATGACCTGGACGTCGAGGCCGGCGGCCTCGAACATGCCCTCGTGGTCGGCCAGGAAAATCGGGGCGTACGACGGGTCTACACCCACCGCGATCCGTACCAGGCCACCACTTTCGGCGGAGTTGTCGGTAGCGGGGCGGGTGCATCCGCTGACGGCGATCGTCAGGGCGGCGAGAGAAGCGACTGCGCCCACCCATTTCTTCTGAAATTTGTTGAGCATGATGGCCTCTCGGTAAATGGGAGCTGTCAGCGTCCCGTGAAGGTGGGGGACCGCTTGTCGAGGAATGATTGAAGTCCCTCAGCAGCGTCGTCCGTCTTGATCAGGTCGAGCACTGCCTCGAATTCGAGATCCAGCGCTTGATCGAGCGGCAACGACATGCCCTCGTCGACAATGCGTTTGATCATTCCGATGGTGGCAGTGGGTTTCGTCGCGAGTTCGCGTGCGAGGTCAGCGCAATGCGCATCGAGGTCGGCGTCCGCAACGACGGTGTCGACCAGGCCGATATCGAGTGCATGCTCGGCGCTGAGGCGCTTGCCTTCGATCATGAGCACTTTGGCTCGGTGAGCACCGATGAGGCGTGGAAGTCGCTGGCTGCCACCGGCACCCGGAAAAAGCCCAAGTCCGATCTCGGGGAAGCCGATGGTCGCCGACTGCGCCATGATGCGGAAGTCGCAGGCCAACGTCAGTTCTGCTCCGCCGCCGAGTGCGTGCCCGTTGATCTTCGCGACGACAGGTTTGGGAGCCGACTCGAGGATCCGCTGTACGTCGACCCACGGGCGCATCGCGCGCTGAGTTTCTTCCGTCAGCTCGCGCATCACGGTGATGTCCGCACCGGCGACGAAGAACCGTCCAGTGCCCGTCACTACAATGGCGCGGACGGTCTGGTCCGACGCGAGTACCGGCAGTATCTCCAGAAGCTCGGCGATCATGCTGGGGTTGAATGCGTTGGCTGGAGGTTTGTCGATAGTCACGGTGGCAATCGAGTCTGTGACGTCGACGGTGACGAAGTTGTAGGTCTGGCCGGTCTGTCTCGTCAAGTGAGCTCCTGTCAGCGGGTTGGCGGGGTAAACCGGTCGAGCCGGGGGATGTGTAGTGGGAAGTATGGTGGGGACCCTCACGCGGCGGTACCGCTCGGGTTCGGTCAGTAGACCAATGTCGGATGCTGATCGCGTAGGAACTTTCTTCGCTGTGATCACGGCGATATTTGCTCCTGTGACAGGATTGAGCCCGTGACTTCTGCAGTACCGACACCGCCCGCGCCCTCCGTCGACAAGCGTCCCGAGTCGATTTTCACCATTGGGACCAGGCTCGAGGACCGGCTCGGACGAACCGGAACCATCCACACACCGCACGGCGATATCGCGACGCCGTCGTTCGTGGCCGTCGGAACCAAGGCCACGGTCAAGGCCGTGCTGCCCGAGTCCATGAAGGAACTCGGTGCGCAGTCGTTGCTCGCCAATGCGTACCACCTGTACTTGCAGCCGGGACCCGACATCGTCGACGAGGCCGGCGGGCTGGGCAAGTTCATGAACTGGGACGGGCCCACCTTCACCGACAGCGGTGGCTTCCAAGTCATGTCGCTTGGTGTCGGGTTCAAGAAGGTGCTCGCGATGGAGGCCGTCGGTGTGCAGTCCGACGACGTCATCGCGAAGGGCAAGGAGCGTCTCGCGACAGTCGACGACGAGGGCGTGACGTTCAAATCGCACCTCGACGGCAGTAAGCATCGCTTCACCCCCGAGGTGTCGATGCAGATTCAGCATCAGCTCGGCGCCGACATCATGTTCGCGTTCGACGAGCTCACCACGTTGCTCAACACCCGCGGCTATCAGGAGCGATCGGTCGAGCGTACGCAGGCCTGGGCGATCCGCTGTATCAATGAACACGAGAAGCTCACCGCCGAACGCGCTGACAAGCCCTATCAGGCTCTCTTCGGCGTGATTCAAGGCGCGCAATACGAAGATCTACGTCGTCAAGCCTGCCGCGGACTCGAGTCGATCGAAGGCGAGAACGGATACGGCTTCGACGGCTACGGCATCGGCGGCGCCCTCGAGAAGCAGAACCTCGGAACGATCGTGCGTTGGTGTAACGAGGAACTACCCGAGAACAAGCCGCGTCATATGCTCGGCATCAGTGAACCGGACGACTTCTTCGTCGCAATCGAGAACGGCGCGGACACTTTCGACTGCGTCAACCCGTCGCGTGTTGCTCGCAATGCGGCGATTTACGTCCGCTCCGGCAGGTTCAACATCAACACCAGCCGATTCCGTCGTGACTTCATGCCTATCGACGACGAGTGCGATTGCTACACGTGCGCCAATTACACCCGCGCGTACATCCATCACCTCTTCAAGGCGAAGGAAATGCTCGCGTCGACGCTTTGCACCATCCACAACGAGCGATTCACCGTGAAGTTGGTCGACGACATCCGAGCCAGCATCGAAGGCGGGTATTTCCACGACTTCAAGGCTGACATGCTCGGAAAGTTCTACGCGGCGAAGACGCCTGCACCTCAGGCGTAGGTCGGTTCGCGCTTCTTCACGTATGCGATGACGCGGTAGGTGATCGGCATGACCAGAACCTCGACAAGCGTCTTCCACAGGAAGCCGACCAGCACGTAGTTGATGAAGTCTTCCCATGTGCTGATGCCGATGACACCGGCCGCGATGGAACAGAAGATGAGGGTATCGGCGAATTCGCCGACGACGGTCGAGCCGATCAGCCGCGCCCACAGATGCTTCTCCTGCATGCGCTTTTTCATCATGACCAGAACCAGTGAGTTCAGTAGCTGTCCGACGAGGTAGGCGGCCAAGCCCGCGACCAGTAGCCGGGGAATGACACCGACCACGGTTTCGAGGGCGGCCTGGTTCTCGTAGAACTCTGCCGACGGGAGTTGCACTGCAATCCAGAAGCACGCAGCGGCAAGAATCAGTGCGCCGAAGCCCAGGTAGATCGCGCGTCGGGTCGCTTTGAAGCCGTAGACCTCGCTGAGCACGTCACCGAGGACGTAGGCGAGCGGGAACAAGAAGAATCCACCATCGGTGATGATGGGCAGAATCTGCAAGGGACCGAGCGAGAAGTCGGAATCCGCAAAGAAGGCGACCCCCTTGGTCGCCGCCACGTTCGAGATCAGCAGCGTTGCGGTGAAGAGCGCGACGATCGTCGGGTAATAACCCCGGCTGACGTGCGCAAATTTGGTTTCGTGGGTCGATTCGTCTTGCTGATCCTGAGCTGTCACGTCCGTCATCCAAGCACCACAAGGCGCTCGGATGCGAGTTGGCGACCGTCCAGTTGCGCAGAACACACCGAAGGCCCTGCGGTTTCACGTGGAACCGCAGGGCCTTCGGTGATGCAAACGAACGGATCAGGCAGCTACATGGCCGCCGGTCAGCACGCGGTATGCGTAGGTGCTGGCGATCAACGCGACGGGCGCCGTCACCAGAAGACCGATTCCACACAGCAGCGCACCGACGATGTTGATACCGATCAGAGCGAGCGCCAGCAGGACCAACGTTCCGACGTTCGACGAGGTCAACGCGTAACTCGATTTGATGCCCGAAATCGCATCCTGATTCTTGTCCACGATGAAGGTCAGCGTGTAGTAGAGCAGGAACGCCGCGATGATGCCGGGAATGATGCAGAGAGCCAAACCGACGTAAGTTGCCACTGCTACCAGGAAACCGCCGAGAACAACTGCGCCGATGTTGGTGAATTGGAAGAAGGTGCCGAAAGCCGGCTTGATTCCATCCAGTTCGCTCAACGCTCCACGAAGGAATGCGGCTTGGATGATGTAGCCGACGATAGCGGTGACCAATCCACCCACGATCGACAGCGCGCTGAATTCGGTATTGGTGTAGTCGAAACCGTTGAAAGCGCCCTGGATCAGTCCGGCGATCAAGAACGCGATGATCGAGATTCCGATCCAAACCAATGCGTTGTCTTTGAACTTGTTCCAGCCGTAGGTAATTGCCGCACCCACAGAAAGCTGCGGTCCACCGAATCCTGCGCCGTAGTCGTTGGCGGGCGGCGGTGGGAAGTTACCGCCTCCGGGAGGTGGCGGGTATCCACCGGGCGGTGGGTAGTTGCCACCGGGAGGGGGATAGCTTCCACCCTGCGGAGGCGGCGGATATCCACCTGGCGGCGGGTAATTGCCACCTTGAGGAGGTGGGGGGTATCCACCAGGCGGCGGGTAGCTTCCGCCCTGCGGAGGCCCCGCCGGCGGGGGATAGCTCCCAGGAGGAGGCGTTCCCTGCTGGCCGTAGGGATCCTGGGGCGGGAATTGCTTTCCGTCCTCGGGATTCTGGTTGGGGTCGTGCCCACCGGTTGTCATATGCGCACCTAACCCTTGACTACCTGAGTTCCACCAGCGAGCTCGTCATGCTTGCCCTGCTTGGTGGGGCTGTTGTTGATCGTGACCGCGATGACGATGTAGGCGACCAACGCGAGGATTCCGCCGATGATCGGAATGATCGAGAGCAACGTGAAGGCGTTGCGAATCGCAGACTGCTGGACGGAGGGGCGAGGTGCGCCACCCGGACCGTATACTGAAAGGCCCAGAATCATCTTTCCCAAAGTCCGACCCTGCGTTACTTCCATTGCGATGAAGTAAGCGAAGGTCAGAATTCCCGAGAACAGTCCCGAGACCAGAATCAAGCTGTCGGAGTCACTGACCAATAGAGCCAGAATCGCGGCGATGACGCCGACGATGATGCCGTCGATGATGCGGGCACCGAGTCGAATCCACAGATCGCCCGGCTGAGCACCCGAAGGCAGCCGGTTTCCTCCGCCGTACGCACCTTGGTCGTTGAACTGCGGAGGCGGCGGGAAGTTTCCGCCCTGGGGCGGCGGCGGGTATCCACCGGGAGGCGGGTAGTTGCCACCCTGAGGGGGCGGGAAGTTTCCGCCCTGCGGGGGCGGGTAGCTTCCGCCTTGCGGGGGGCCGGCGGGAGGGGGGTAACTTCCGGGAGGAGGTGTTCCCTGCTGGCCATATGGATCCTGGGGTGGGAATTGCTTCCCGCCTTCTGGATTCTGGTTGGGGTCGTACCCACCGGTTGTCATGTGTTCCCCTCAGTCGTAAATATCGCGCTCGAGTGTGACAGTGGATATGACCCTACTGGGATCAAAGAGCGATGTGGATGACATCTGCTCACTTGGATTCGGAGGTCACCTGTGGTTTAGGCTGCGTTGTATGACGAGTTCCGGGGGCAACAACGACGATTCTTCGAGCGATTACCAGGCAAAACCTGGGTACGGAGAATTTCCGAGCCTGCCTCCTGAGGGGTACGGCGTGTCCCCGTCCGAAACGCAGTCTTCACCTGAAGTTCCCGGATATACCACTCCCAACGAGCAGTACCCGGGTTATCCACCGCCGTCGTACAACCCGCCCGGTAATAACCCCCAGCCGGGCGGAATCGGTGAACCGAACCCGTACCTGCCGCCGCAGAATTTCGGACCGCAAAATCAGTATCAGCAGAATCAATATCAGCAATCCGGACAATACGGACAAGCTCAATACGGACAGCCTCAGTACGGCCAACCTCCGAACCCGTACGGTCAACCGAATCAATTCGCGGGTGGGTACGCACCGCCGATGCAGCCGGTCGGCACCAATGGTCTCGCAATTGCATCGCTGGTTGTATCGCTTGCGGGTGGTTGCTTCTACAGTCTCGGCGGAATCGTCGGAATCATTCTGGGAATTGTCGCGCTCAATCAGATCAAGCAGACAGGTCAACAGGGGCGAGGGCTTGCGATAGCCGGAATTGCGGTCGGCGCGGCCTTCTTGGCAATTTTTGCCGTGATTCTCGTGGTCGCACTCATAGCGAGTGCATCGTCGTCGTACTGAAGTGTCGTCGTGCTGAAGTGGCGAGCGCTCACACGGGAGTGACGACGGACGACGCAGGAAGTGGCTTGCCGAAGTAATAGCCCTGGCCCATGTCGCAGCCGGCCCGCAAGACGTTGGCTGCGTGTTCCGCGGTCTCGACGCCCTCGGCGATCGAATCAAGCCCGAGCTTCCGAGCGATGTCGGCGATGGACTCCATGACCATGAAGGCACGGTCTCCAGCACGACCCGCTGCGCTGACGGCCCAGGTCAAGGATTGGTCGATCTTGAGAATGTCGAGCGGCAATTCCGACAATGCGGAGAAAGACGCGAAGCCCGCCCCGAAATCATCCAGCGCGATTCGAATTCCCTCGTTGTGCAAGACGTGGAGTGTCTCGGCGGCATGCCGGCCTACGACGCCGAGTTCGGTGACTTCCACGATTATTCTGCTCAGTGGCGTTTGTGAACTGTCGAGCGCTCCGAGGATCTCGTGAGCGGCGTGCGGGGTAGCGAGTTGGCGAGGCGAAAAGTTGACCGCGACCATCATGTGCTCAGGCCACGACGCTGTTTGGGCACAAATCATTTCCAGAGCTTGTAGCCCGATTGTCGACGGCCATCGTAAGCTCCCCACTGGCGGCCATTTATGGCGCATTTTGTGGCCATGGTTTCTCCCCGCGTACGGCCAGATAGTTCCCCACC